>CALRZR010000357.1:0-5869 GCA_943372705.1 Opitutus sp. GAS368
CGGCGAGCGCCAGCGAGCCGACTCCCGCCCCTGCCGCCCCACCTAGCGCGCGCGTCAAAATCTCTCCTCTGGCCAAGAAACTCGCCGCCGAGAAAAAGATCGACGTTGCCCGCATCACCGGCACCGGCCCTGGCGGCCGCATCGTCCGCGAAGACGTGCTCGCCGCGGAGAAAAATCCTCCCGCCGCGAAAGGCGCCCCCACCGGCACCTTTACCGGTGGCACGCCCGCCCGCACCGGCCCGATTCAGGAAGAGCGCGCCGTCCCCGTCTCCACGATGCGCGGCGTCATCGCCAAGCGTCTGCTCGAATCGAAGACGCAGATCCCGCACTTCTACCTCGAAATCGAAATCGACGCCGCCCCGCTCCTCGCCCTCCGCGAGCAGCTCAACACCGGCCTCGAAAAGGAAGGCGTTAAACTCTCCGTCAACGACTTCATCCTCAAAGGCAGCGCCGAGGCGCTCCGCCGCGTCCCCACCGTCAACGGCTCATGGGAAGGCACACAGATCCGCTACTTCGGCGCCGCGCACGTCTCGTTCGCCGTCGCGATCGAAGACGGTCTCATCACGCCCGTCGTCCGCGACGCGCACCTGAAGAGTGTCTTCGCCATCAGCACCGAGGCCAAATCGCTCGGCAAGCGCGCCAAGGAGAAGAAACTCACGCCCGCCGAATTCACCGGCGGCACGTTCTGCGTTTCCAATCTCGGCATGATGGGCATCCCAAAATTCAGCGCCATCATCAACCCGCCCAACGCCGCGATCCTCGCCGTCGGCACGACCGTCACGAAACCCGTCGTGAAAGCCGGCCAGATCGTCGTCGGCCAGACGATGACGCTCACGCTCTCCTGCGACCACCGTGTCGTCGACGGCGCCGTCGGCGCGCAATTCCTCGCTGCCCTCAAGACGCTCTTGGAAAACCCCGCGCTGCTGCTGGTCTGAGTCTCGACAACCAACCCCGATCATTTTTCGACACGGCGAGGTCTTCGGACCTCGCCGTTTTTTTCAAATTTTAGTGACGAAAAACCAAAACATCCGAAGGCACTTCAGTTCTGTGGCGCGCCGCTCCATAGTCGGGGAATCCATTCGGGTCACCACGGGAGCCTCAGTGGCTCCATGGTCTCCGTGTCCGTCTTGTTTTGTGAACGTGATTTTCCGGTTCGGGCACAACGCGATCGCCTGACTCCGTCGCCACGATCCGTCCCGCAATCCACTCGCCCGCCCGAATCCCGAAAGCCGCGCGTCGACTCCACGCAAATTTGAAAACCGCGAAAAGCCGCGATCGACCCATTTTTTGCTTCTCCCACGGGAATTTGGCCTTCTCATCTTTTCGTGTCGTCTCCATCCGCATTCCTTCCGGCCGCGTTTAACCCGCAAAAACCGGTTGTGCTTATCGCTGGACAAGGCCTCTACCCGACCCTTGTTGCAGCTGCGGTTCGCGCCGCGGGAATTCCGCTCAGGCTCGTAGCCTTCGAAGAGGAGACCCCGGTTGCGCTGATTGAGTCGTTTCCAAAATCAGAGCGTCGGACGATCTTGGTCGGCCAGCTCGGCAAGATGTTGAAGGCCCTGAAGGAATTTGGCGCAGGCTCCGCGCTGATGGCCGGACAAATCACTCCGCGGCGGTTGTTCCATGGGCTCCATCCCGACCTCAAAGCGCTGCAAATTCTGGCCTCACTGAAACGCCGAAATGCCGAAACCATCTTCGGGGCGATTGGGGCCGAAATCGAAAAACAAGGTGTCACGCTCTTGGACGCGCGATCCTTTCTCGACGAACATCTCGCCTCCCCCGGATGCATGACGGGCCGGACCTTTCCCATCGACGAATGCTACCTCGAACACGGGATCCATATCGCGAGAGAGTCGGCCCGCCTCGACATCGGCCAAGGCTGCGTGGTGAGAAAGGGCACCGTGCTCGCGGTGGAGGCATTTGAGGGCACCGATGAAATGCTCCGTCGCGCAGGAACGTTTAAGGTCAGCGACGCGCTGTTTGTGAAAACCGTAAAAGCCAAACAAGACTGGCGGTTCGATGTCCCGTGTTTCGGCACCCGGACGTTAGAAACCATGCGGGACGCCGGGCTGACATCGGCAGCCTTGGAAGCTGGCAAAGTTATCATCTTGGACAAACCGACAGTGCTCGGACAGGCGCGCGCCTGGGGCATCAATCTCTACGGCTTTGCATGACCGCCGCGCTTGCGCGCACTACGCCGAACATTCAGCCTGCGGTGCCATGCAAACCGACGTCGTCGCCATAACCACAAAAGGAGTCATGCCCACCGCCAACGGCTGTGCGGTTTTTCTCGGAAACGATGCGAAGACTTTTGTAATTTACGTCGATCACTCGGTCGGAAACGCCATTCAAATGACGCTGGCGGGAACCAAAAAAGATCGCCCGCTGACCCATGATTTGATCGGAAGCATGTTGTTGGGGCTCGGCGCCCGCGTGGACCACATCGTCATCAATGACGCCCGCGAGGGCACTTTCTTCGCACGTATTCTGATTCGGATGGAAAATGAAATCGGTAAAAAAATCATCGAACTCGACGCCCGACCGAGCGATTCGATCGTAATAGCCCTTCAGCAAAAGCGGCCAATTTATGTTGCCCGCAGCGTCTTCGACACAGTGGAAGACATGACCGAAATACTCGAACGCGTCCTTCGACAGCAGTCCGAACAGCGGGAGTCCGGCGAGACCGACGAAGACCAGTGAGCACACTTCCATCGCCGCTGCGGCCCGGCCAACCGCTCACCGCGTTGGCCCCGATGCAGGATGTCACCGATTTGGCCTTCATGCGGGTGATTTCCCACTACGGTCCGCCCGATTTATTTTTCACTGAATTCTTCCGCGTCCACGCGCAGTCCCGACCCGAGAAACATATTCTGCGCTCGATCGATGAGAACACGACCGGGCGGCCTATTTTTGCACAGCTTATCGGGGAGGATCTTGGGCATCTTGCCCGGACCGCCCGGGAACTTCTCCGCCACAATATCGCCGGAATCGACCTGAATCTCGGCTGCCCGGCCCCGAAGGTTTACAAAAAGAATGTCGGCGGCGGATTGCTGCGAGATCCCGAGCGCATCGGCGAAATCCTCGGCTGCCTGCGCGCCACCGTCCCCGGACTGTTTACCGTCAAGATGCGCATCGGCTTCGAAGATACCCAACCACTTGACCGCGTCCTCGACCTGGTCAACGAGCACCGGGTCGATTTGCTCAGCGTCCACGGGCGCACTGTGAAGGAAATGTATCGCAGCGAGGTCCGCTACGAATTCATCGCCCATGCAGTGACCCGTGCTCAATGCCCGGTCTTGGCCAACGGCAATGTCACCTCGGCGCCCAAGGCCGCAACCGTCCTTGCCCGGACGCGGGCCGCCGGCGTAATGATCGGGCGACACGCCATCCGCAATCCGTGGATTTTCCGGCAATGTCGGGAGCACTTTGCCGGGCTTCCCGTTGCGGCGATCACACTCGCGGACGTGCGCGAATACATCGAACGCCTCTATCGGGCAACGCAGGTCGAAGGTTTGGCCGAAGGACTGCACGTAAACAAAATGAAGAAGTATCTCAATTTTGTCGGTCAAGGAGTGGATTCCGAGGGCGCGTTTCTGCATGACATGAGACGGGCAGAAAGTGAATCGCAGCTCTTCGCTATTTGTGACCGACATCTCTTGGTGCATCCTGAACGAGAATTTGCTCCAGAGCCGTATCCCGGAGTGATTGCCCGGCCGAACTGCGAATCCCCCGGGTCCGCCACGGACGGTTGTTCGCTGGCCAATATTACATCTTAGCCGGGCTCCGCAGCCCGGCAATGAATCGCGGGCGCAATAGGTGCGCCCCTCCCGCCAAAAATCGCGGAGTATTCCCCCGGGTTCTCGACGATAGTGTGGGTATGAAAACGATCCTCGCCCCCATCGATTTCTCGCCGGCCAGCGTGGCCGTGATTGCCCAGGCCACCGCCCTCGCGCAAGCCGTCCAAGGCCGCCTCGTGCTACTGAGCGTGGTGCAGCCCCCGATTATCACCAGTGACTATGGTCCGCTCGTGGAGAACATCTCTGAGATTATCGCGGCGGCCGAACGCTCCGCCGCTGAGCGCCTCGAAAAAATTCGCACCCAAGTTACGCCGCAAGTGGTGGGTATCGAAACCGAGCTCGCCGGTGGTGCGCCGGTCCAGGCGATTACGGACGCAGCCGCCCGCTTCCAAGCGGACTTCATCGTCATGGGTTCGCACGGACACACAGCCCTCTACGATCTTGTCATTGGCAGCACGACCCACGGCGTGCTGAAACGCGCCAAATGTCCCGTGCTGATCATCCCTGCAAACTAGCTCCCGCTCTTCGGAATTTTCGCCATCTTTGGAACGTTCTCGCACTTCCCCCATGAAACCGCGCATCCCACCGAAGTCGTCGGCCGCAGAGCAGACTGCGGCCGTTCCGTCGAAGTGGCTTTGGCATCTGCAAGCTCTGCTGCGCCTGCGCAACCGCCTTTCCGGTCAGGCGAAGCAGCATCTCACCGAAGCCGGCGACACGCGAAAAATCGACACCGACTTTACGGATCGCGCCACGGACGAGAGCGAATTCGAGAACCTGATTTCCGAAGTAAAATCCGAAGAAGGATTGCTCGCCGAAATCGAAGCCGCATTGGGACGTTTGAAAAACGGCACCTACGGAATTTGCGAAGCAAGCGGCCAGCCGATACCGACCGCCAGGCTGCGGGCGGTGCCGTGGACTCGCTATCGGCGCGAGGTCGCCGACCAACTTGAGAAAAAATTCAAGCGGGTCTAAATCCTGCGAATTGATCCTGTCCCTCACTACACGGATTCTGCGCCCGGACCGAAAACCAGTCTAAAGCAGGTGCCCTCCGGACCGCTGCGCACAAGTTCGATGCGGCCTCCGGCTTGGACAGCCAGCTGCTGGCTCAACGCCAAGCCAAGCCCGCTGCCACCTTGTTTTGTGCTGGAACACGGCTGAAACAGCCGCGCACGCACCTCGTCCGCCAAACCCGCACCGCGGTCCTCCACCAGAAACTCGATGCCACCGTCCGCCGTAGCACCACCTGTCACCCGCACGATTCCGGCCGGCGGTGACGCTTCGACGGCGTTTTGCAGCAGGTTTCGCAAAACCAATCCGGCCAAATTGGCTCGCCGGCCCGGCAAATTCATTTGCTCGGAAATCTCGGTCATCACACGAACACCCGCTTTGTTGGCACTGCTGCGAACTCGCTCCATCGCCAACTCGGCAACTTCCGCCCCGGAGAGATCAAAATGGGCGCCGTGTTGTTCGTCCCGCAAGACGCCGACCACATCGTTTATCATCGTGCGCAGACGGCGCGTCAGCTCCGTAGCCGCCGCGTGTTCGCCACCATCACCCCCTCGCACGCCGGGATCGGCCTGCCCTGCCATATAAACCTCGAGCCCGGCCAGAGGGTTTTTGATCTCATGAATCAAATGGGCTGTCACTGCCCCCAAGGCCGAGGTCTTGGCGCCAAGCACCAGCTCCCGATTGGCCCGCTGCAAATCCTCCGTGCGCAACTCCAACTTCCGATTCGACTCTGCCAACCGGCGAAATGCCCAGCCCATGACGACCCCGATCACGAGAGCCCCGGCAATCCACGCAGCCGCGGCCTGCACCCACAGGCGCCGATCCAACGCCGCGAACTCCAGTTCAATTTCCTGACTGTCGATCCAAAACTGCGCGACGCCGGAGAGCGGCGCGCCCTCGGCCCGGCGCAGCGGCACCCAGGTTTCCAAAACCTGCACCGATTCTCCCCTCTCGTCCGCTGTCGGCGGAAGTCCTCGCAGGATCGCCAACGCCGACCTCGGCCGCAATCGCGCGATGGGGCTTCCCGACCATTCACGCTGAGCCGGCGGTTCGTCGGAGAGCTC
>CALRZR010000358.1:0-5818 GCA_943372705.1 Opitutus sp. GAS368
CGAGCGCGGGCGCCCGTTCGATAGCGGTGACGAGCAGCGAGCGGCCGAGGCCGTGGCGGCGGTGCGAGGGCGCGACGTAGATCCCGATCATGGCGGTGCCATCGTAGGCGGCGCGGGGATAGAAGGTGTCGAAGCTCAACCACGCGGTGACGGTGCCGGAAACGTCGCACAGCACCCAGAGCGGGCGGTTCGCAGTTCGGTGCGCGTCGAACCAAGGACGCCGCGACTCAACGGTCACCGGCGCGAGATCGGCGGTGACCATGCGGCTGGCGATCGTAGAATTGTAGATTTCGACGATGGCCGGAAGATCGACCTCGGTGGCGTCGCGGAGAGTCATGGATCAAAGCGTGGCGAGTCAGCGCAGAGGGTGGCAAGGGCCCATGGTCTACTTTTGCGTTGGGTAAGAGACCTTGTCGGCTGGATCGATAGCGATGGTGCCGGCTTCGACTAATTCGGAAATCAAGACTGCGACTTCGGCGTCGGTCGCCTTACTGCCGAGCGACGTTTTCAGGTGGGCGGACAGTGCGGCGCGTTTGGTGGGGCGATTTTTTGCAGAAGAATCCCGGAGGCGGGCGACTAGCTTGGTGCGACGATCAACAGGTGCCGCTGCGGCTATGGTGGTGGAGGGTTGGGTCGCTTTCGGCTTAAGCGTGGGCTGTAGAAACGGCAGTTGATCAAAGCCGCTGCAGCGCTCGACGCGGACTTTGACGGCGCGATGGTGGAGATGGCTGATCATCGGTCCAAAATCCTTGTCCTTTGAGACGATCCAAAAACAAGTATCCGGACTCCGTTGAACCGCTTGGCCGAGGTAGTAGGCTAGGGTGAGGTCAAGGGCGTTGTGTCCGGACGCCCCCACCTCGATCAACTCCACCTGCGCGGCATAGCTCCGAATACATTGAACGAGGTCGAGGGAAATTTTGGTCTGATTCTTGCCGATGAGAAATGTGACGTGCACGTCTTTGCCCCCGATTAATTCGAGATCGATGTTCGGGACATTTTCGAAATCGACGAAGACGTGGTGCTCGGACGGATTCGGAGGGATCGGGACGGAAGTAGTCATGATGTTGAGTGTGTGGCCGAGGTTTTCCCGTCGTGAAGATTGTGGAACTAGCGGTTGTCAGCGTGGGAGTTCACTGAGTGCCGTTGCAAGGGCGGACGGGGTGAGGCGAAGCAATGGGGGACGGGAGCGAGTCCCTTGGGTGCGGCGCGAGGCTGCAATTAAACAGGGAGGTGGCCTCGGGGTGTGGCAGTGGAACCCAAGAAAACTCGGACGGAATATCCTCAACCGCGCTCCAAGTCTTCGATGAATTCGAGAGAGTCCCAGAATACTTCACCGGGGTTGGGCTTCAGGTGGCTCAGAGCAAGTTCGGGGTCGACTTTGCGGCGGACACAAAAGACGCCGAGCGAGAAGCCCAGCTCGGCTTCGTTGAGATAGCCGCGGGTGCCGGTGCGCCAGCCGCCGTGGGTCGCAGTGCTCCACTGGCTGAAATGAAAAGCATTATTGCACAGAAAAACTCCGAAGCCTTCGTGCACGGCGGCAAGGTCCGTCAACGGTTCGTGTTCGCCCCAGCCGCAAGGTGGCTCTTCCTTTAGAGTCGCCATGAGATAGTGGCAGAGCTCGTGCGCCATTGTTGCGACGAGCCCGGTCGGCTCGTTTAACAAGGTCGGCGAGTAGGTGATCTCGACTTCGTCACCGATGGAAAACGTGCCGGCCGCGCCGGAATAGCGCATTTCGGCGGTGGCCGAACCGCGGGCGAACGCCTCCGCCGCCGTTTGCTCCTCGTCGCTCTGCGGAACCAGCCGACAAGGCCACTCGGCCATGCCCATGAACCCGCGCGTTGCAGCGAAGATCGTTTCGGCAAACGCGTGGTCACGGGTGTTGCGTTGCGGGTAAAATTGCGGTGTCGGCAATATTAGCGGCGACGACCGGTGGTCTTGGTTCGGAGGGAGGTTGTGCTCGAGCCACAAGAAATGTTGATAGAGCCAGCGGGCGCGTTCTTCGGTGAACATCGTGCGAAGAAGTCCGCAGGGCAGCGGTTGCCCGTCAAGGCGAGTGTGGCGTTTTGCGTGCGTGTATTCGAGGCACGCAAATCCCCCTCGAACGCAGGAAATTTTGCGCGCGGGCTTCAGCGCGAGCGACTCCGGGATGGTTTTACCTACGGAGCGATCGGCGTAACCGGCGGCGGATCGAAATTGAACGAGATCTGGCCGACGGGAGAGCGGCCGTGGAGACGTTGGAGTTGGCCCGTGGGCGTGTCGAAAACGAAGGAGATGTCGAAGATGCCGTGTTTGGATTCCGGCGGGACGGGGGTGTAGCGGTAGCGCAGGGTCGTGTCCGTGGCGGTGACGGTCTGTTCCGTCGGTGTGCCAAGCAACATCGCGAGCGATGTGGCCATCACGCGGGCGGTGAGGGCGTCGCGTTCGGTGCGGGAAAAATTCACTTCGGCGAGGCGGCGGCTGCGGTCGACGCCGGCTTGGCCGAGGCTGCGGACGAGGCCGGTGAAAAAGGGTTTCGGGACGAAGGCGAAATAACGCTCGGGAAGGAAGAGGCGCGTGAATTTTCCGTGGGTGAAAATCAGCTCCATCTCGATGTCGTGGGCGCCGGTTTCACGGAGGTCGGCTGGGAGTTGTTTGACCCAGCGAATGTGCCAGCGGGAAGAGGAGCCGAGTGTGTCGACGCGCTCGGGCGTGAGACCGAGCCAACGAAAATCGTCGGCGAGGAGGACCGGCGTGAGGCACCCGAGGCGCAGGCCATCGTCGGTCGCGAGGGTGAAGTGGCGGTCGAAATCGGCGAGTTGGCGTTTGAACGCGAGGAGGCGCAGGTAGACGCAACCGCCGAGGAACAGCGAGAATGCGACGAGGCCGACGGCGATGGCGCGCCGGGCGGAGCGGGGGCGGGTCACTTGCGGATGAAGCCGAGGAGCCACACGAAGAGCGCGGAGCCGAGCACCGCGAAGATCAGTTGGCCGATCAGGCCCGTGGCGGAGATGCCGAGGAGCCCGAGACAAAAGCGCCCGAGAAAGGCACCAATCACACCGACGATGATGTTGCCGGCGAGGCCGAAACCACGGCCCTTGGTGAGCAGCCCGATGATCCAGCCAGCGAGACCGCCGATCAGGAGAAAGGTGAGAAAACTCGTCAGCGACATGCGGTCAACGTGAGCGAGACGCCGGCGCGGCGCAAGGAGGCGCAACGGACCGCGGATGGTGCGGCGTGATCCGGCGCAGTGGACGAGAGCCTATCCAGCAGGGAACGGGCGCGGGGGCGGCCGACGCTAATCCGTTTATTTCTTCGGGGCGGCCGGCGCGGCCTCGGGGAGTTTCGCAAACTGCATCTTGGCGATCACGTCGTTCAGGCGCTGGCGGAGAATGTCGTCTTCTTCGGCGGTGGTTTTCTTGTAGGTGCGGCCCTCGATGACGCGCTCGGCGAGCTCGGCGCTGATCACGAAGATGTGGCCGTTTTTCACGAAGAGGAGGTTGCCGCGCTTGGCGATCGGGATGCGGGCATCGGTGCCGAGGGCGGGGACTTTGTTGGCGAACATCGTGCCGCCGGGGATCAAAATAAATGTGATCAGCGAACCATCGAGCGTGGCGGGGATGAACTTGGCGCTCTCGATCTGCACGCCCTCGAAGGCCTGCTTGAAGTCGGAGAGGACGAAGTTGCTGAAGAAGTAGATGAGGTAGTCTTTGGTGCCGCGCGTGGAGTTTTCCCAGCGCTGGGTGGCGTCCTGCTTGAAGGCGGCGATGCTGATGTGGACGTTGAAGGCGTCCTGGAAGGTGACGACGTTCGGCGTGTCGGTGATTTCACCGCCGAGTTCGGGGAGCACCGGGATGGTGACTTTGAAGACGCCGGTGGGGGAGACGTAGGTCTTGCCCTCGACTTTGCCGACCAAGGGCGACGGACCGGGTTCCTGAGCGCGCGCGATGAGACCTAAGGCGAAGAAGGCGAGAACGGAAAAAGTGAGTCGGAACATGTGGGTGCGATGAGTAGAGCGGTCGGAGTGTGGCTTTCAAGCCAAGGCTGGCAACGCGGCGAAGCGAATCCACCAGCCGACCGGAATGGCCTCCGGCCGCACCTGTTCTGTGAGGCCGTCGGCGAGGAGAAGTTCCCGCGCACTCGCGGCGTGGGCCGGGGCGTGCGTGCGGAGGAGGGCGCCGATTTGTTTGCGGCGCTGCTGAAAACAGGCGCGGACGATCGCTTTGACGGCGGAGGGAAAGACGTAGGGGGCCGGCCGGCGCACGAGGTTGATCAAATACGAATCGACGTCGGGCCGGGGGTGAAAACAACCGGGGCCGACCTTGTGGCCCGGAGCGAGTTCGAACGCGGCTTGGAGAAAAACAGAGATGGCGCCGAAGGATTTCGTGCCGGGCTGCGCCGCGTAGCGTTGGGCGGCCTCCTGTTGGAGCATGAGCACCATGCGGTCCGGCAAGGGGCCGGAGAGCACGCCGTCGAGCCAAGGGGTGGCGATGGCGTAGGGGAGGTTGGCGACGATTTTGAAACCGGCGGCGGCGCGCTCGGCGGGGAGGGCGGCGAGCGGGTGTTCGACGGCATCGCCTTCGAGCAGATGAAACCGCGCGGCGCGGGCGGCATCGGCGGTCGCGTTCTGAAGCGTGGCTTCGAGGTGGGCGTGGAGGGTGCGGTCTTTTTCGACGGCCCAGACTTCGGCGCCGGCGTCGAGGAGCGCGGAGGTAAGCGTGCCGAGGCCGGGGCCGACTTCGACGACGGTGTCACCGGCGGCGACGCCGGCGAGGTCGAGGGATTTGCGGACGATGTTACCGTCGACGAGGAAGTTTTGCCCGAGGAAACGTTTCGGCTGGTGGCCGAGCGAGGCGAGGAGATCGCGCGTGGCGGAGAACGAGAGCGGCATGGATCAGCGCGGCGCGCGGCCTTCGTCGACCTCGTAGTAGTCGAAAAACGTGAGGAGATCCGCGCGGTGGGCGAGGCCGTCGCCGGCTTTGTTTTTCTCGAGCCCGGCGGTGGCGTCGTCGCGCCAGCCGCGTTTGGTGGCGAAGCCGTTCCAAATCAGTGCGTCGACCTCGGTGAGCTTTCGGCCGTTTTCAAGAATCCAGGCGAGAATCTCCTCGTCGGTGCCGCCGGAGAGGGTGCGGCGCTTGAGGGCCTCGTAGTCGATCCCGAGGAAATGGCAGAGGCGGCCGTCGAAGGCCTTGCCGATGAATTCGTGGTGGTCGGGGTGCAGTTCGCCGCGGGCGTGTAGACGGATCTTGTCCAGCGTGCGCGGGAGGAAAACAAAGCCGCCGAGTTTGGCGTAGGCGGTGATGGGGCGTTTGAGTGTCATGGAAAATCAGGGACGCCGGAACGCCGCGATGAGCGCGGCGGGGTCCGGAGCTTTCATCAGCGCTTCGCCGACGAGGACGGCGTGGGCGCCGGCGGCGGTGACGCGAGCGGCGTCGGCCGCCGTGTGGATACCGCTCTCGCTGACCGCGGTGACGTGCGACGGGAAGAGCGGAATGAGGCGCTCGCTGAGGCCGAGGTCGGTCTTGAAGATGGCGAGGTCGCGGTTGTTGACGCCGATGATGCGCGCGCCGTGGGCGAGGGCGCGGGCGATTTCCGGCTCGGTGTGAATCTCAAACAGCGCGTCGAGCCCGGCGGCGGACGCGGCGGCGGCGAGGGTTTTCATCTCCTCATCCGTGAGCGCGCGCACGATGATCAAAATCGCGCTGGCGCCGGCTTCGCGGGCCTGGAGCACCTGGATCGGGTGCACAAAAAAATCTTTCCGGATGCACGGGCGCGGCAGCGGCGTGGTGCGAAAGTGCGCGGTCACCCCGCGGAGATCGTCGAGCGTGCCACCGAAAAACTT
>CALRZR010000359.1:0-5727 GCA_943372705.1 Opitutus sp. GAS368
GGTCTTGAGGAAGAAACGACGGGGGAGTTGGGGGGAGGACATGAGAGGAAAGATAAGGAAGATAGAGGGAAGGAGAGAGGGAGAGAGAACAGGGGCGCCGGTAACTTTGTGGTTACCGGCGCGGGCTTGGCAATCTCCGGTGTGCCGAAGAATCAGACGGGCTCGTCAATGACGGGGTTCGTGAGCGTGCCGATGTTTTCGATCTCGATACTTACGGTGTCGCCGGCCTTGAGCCAGACGGGGGGATTGCGGGCGAAGCCGACGCCGTGGGGCGTGCCGGTGAGAATCACGGTGCCGGGGAGGAGCGTGCGGCTGCTACTGAGAAATTCGATGATCGCGGGGACATCGAAGATCATGTCGTCGGTGTTCCAGTCCTGCATGGTCTCGCCGTTCAGAATCGTGCGGATGCGGAGGGCGTTGGGATTCGGGATTTCGTCGCGCGTGACGAGCACGGGGCCGAGCGGAGCAAAGGTGTCGAAGCCCTTGCCGGTGCACCACTGGCCGCCGCCGCCGTCGCGCTGCCAATCGCGGGCGGAGACATCGTTGGCGCACGTGTAGCCGAGGACGTAGTCGAGGGCGTCGGCGCGGGAGACGTTTTTGCAGCGTTTGCCGATGACGACGGCGAGCTCGCACTCGTAATCGACTTTGGCGCTGGCGAGTTTGACGGGAATCTCGATGGGATCGCCGGGGTTTTGGAGAGCGGCGGTATTCTTGATAAAGAGCACGGGATGCTTGGGGAGCGGGCTGTTGCTCTCGGCGGCGTGCTTTTTGTAATTGAGACCGATGCAGGGAAGATTCGTCGGCACGACGGGCGCGAGGAGTTTGCCGGGGGTGACGACGCGGTCGGTGACGGTGAAATCGCCGAAGAGGTCGCCGGTGATTTCGCGGGCGGAGCCATCGGGCTGGAGCGCGGCGTAGGCGGGGCCGGACGGGGTTAGGTGGCGGATGATTTTCATGATCAGACGGAACGTGAGATTGGCAGCTCACGGAGTCGAGTGCCCCTTGGAAACGTTGGTAACGTCACGTCACCCCTTGGGTCCGCGGCAGTGGGGCACAAAAAAGGCGGTCGGTCGCGCCGGCCGCCTCGGTAGAACAATTTAGTTCGAAATCAGAACGAGAAGGAAATCGAGGCGCCGGTGCCGAAATCCGGACTCGCGTCGCTGAGGCCGGCGAGCGCGTAGAGGTTGAGCGCGGGCCCGGCACGCAGGGTGCGCGTATAGGAAAGGGTGGCGGTGGCGGCGCCAGAAACGCCGGCCGAGGTGCGTTCGGCGAGGCTGAGGGAAGCGCTGAGCGTATCCTGGTCGGTCAGGGCAACCCAACCGTCGACGGAGCCTTGGAGACCGTTGTGGAGATCGACGCCGTCGGGCTCGCCGAAAAAGCGGTAGTTGAGCGAGACGCTGCCGCCGACGTTGCCCCACGATTTGTTCAGGCCGGTGCGAAAGGTGTAGTCGGTTTCACCGGAGCCGAGTCCTTTTGCCGCATCGGCGGTGCCGAGTTTCACGTCGAAACCGAGCGTGGCCCCGGGCGCACCTTCACCGAACGGAGTGCCCCGCCACGCGGTGTTCAGGGTGAAATCGCCCCAGCCGCTTTGCGTGGACGACGACGAGGTGGTGGAGCCGGTCCCGCTTGCAGTGCCCGGGCGCGGGAATGGAAAACGGATGGGGTTGCCGACGGTGATCAGTCGGCTGCGCACGGGGCCGAGACCGGGAATGGATACGCCGGCACCGGAGAGACGGAGGTAAGACGTCGAGGCGCCGAAGGAAAACGGACCGCGCGTGAGGTTGCCCGTGAGTGAGGCGGACAGCGATTCGCTGCGAGTGGCGCCGCCATATTCGCCGGTCGAGTAGTCGACGCCGGTGGTGACGGATGTATCGGCGGCGAGCAGCGGAGCTGCGAGCAGGAGAAACGCGCAGGGCGCTAGGGAGAGGAGGGAGTGGGTTTTCATTATTGTGGGAGGATGCGCCGCCGCCGCAGGAGGCCGCGGTGTGGTGGCGCGCCCGTAGAACGCCGAGTGGCGCGGGGGCGTTACGAAAATGTGCCGCAGAAATTTTGTGTAACGCCGGTCCCGACGTCGGCGTTCAACGGCGTGCAATCACATCACTCACATGAACACCTCGAAAAATAATCCGGGCCGCATCGGCCTGATGCTCAAACTGACCGCGGGCATCCTCGCTTTGGCGAGTATGGCCGTGGCAAACGCGGCGCAGCCGGGGCGTCCGGAAATGCCGGCGCGTCCGAACACTCCGACGACGCCCGACGGCTCACGAGCACGCGAGGCGCGCGACGCGGCGAAGTCCAAGGTAGAGGCGGCAAGAGAGAATCGTGGCGGAGCGGAAAAGCCGGCGATGAGCGAAACGCAGAAGGAAAATCTCGCGAAGCTCCAGTCCGACCTCACGGCGATCAAGAGCGGATCGCAGGTCACCACGGCCCAGAAGGAGGCGTTGGCGTCGAGCCTCACGGCATGCGTGGAGGGGGCGACGAAGCCGTCGAAGAGTTCCGTCGAAGCACTGGCGAGCAGCCTCTCGACGGCGATGGCAGACAAGAGTGTTTCCACGGCCGAAAAGGCAAAAATCGCGAGTGCGGCCCAAGCGGTATTGGCCAGTGCGAATGTGCCACCAGCCGAAGTCGAGGCGCTTGTCGCGAGCGCCAAGGCGGTGCTGTCGAGCTCGGGGCTTTCGCGGGAAAAAGTTTCGGTGGTGACGAAGGACTTGCAGGCGATCGCTGCGGAGGTGAAGGCCAACGCGCCGGCTAAACCGGCGACTGGCGGCTGAACGACGTAGCACGAAATATTTTCAACCGCTGGGAACGGTTGAAGTGTAAGGTGTGCGGTGCGGACTCAAGAAGCGGGGTCCGCACCGCAATTTTTTTTGGAGGGAGTGCCGGACCGGGATAGACCTGCAGGGGCGGAACGGCTCAGGAAAGGTGCGGATATTTCTCGCCCAGGCGGCAAAGAATCTCGTCGAGATCGCCACCCAATTCCCACGAGACGGCGCGAGCGATCGAGAAAAGCGTTTCGTCCTTGCGGGCTTCGGGGCCGGCGAGCGCGAGGGCTTCCCCGGGCGAGATCAGGCGCCCTTCTTCGAGGGCGAAACGGGCGCGTTCGAGGGCAATTTCAGTGGCGTTGCGCGTCAGTTCATCGGGATGCAACGAGCAGGTGTGCCCGGTAAAATCGCGCAGGCGGCGGTGGTGGCTGTGCAGTTCCATGGCGAGCGGACGGGTTGGCGTCCGCAGAGAATATCGGCACGGAAAGGAGAGAACTGAAGGAGGCCGGGGAGGCGCGGGCGGGTTGCGACGGAAGGCCGGCGTGGGGAGGCGTCGAGGACGGCGGTCATAGACCGCCGCTACAGAAATCATTGGGAGCGACTGTCGGTCACCGGACGATTTTCAGGACACGATTATTGTAGGTGTCGGTGATGAAGAGGGTGCCGTCGGCGCGCACGGTGACGCCGTGAGGGCGGCTCAATTCGCACTGCTCGGGCGGACCGCCGAGGCCGGCGGCGCCTTTCTTGCCGGTGCCGGCGACGCGGAGGATTTTGCCGGTGGCGGGCACGTATTTGCGGATGAGGTGATTTTCGGCGTCGGCGATGATGACGTTGTCGTCGTGGTCGACACAGAGGTGTTTGGGGCCGTTGAGTGTGGCGAGCAGGGCATCGCCGCCGTCGCCGGTGGCGCCTTTCTTCCCGGAGGCGTTGACGACGGTGCGGATCTTTCCGTCGGGCGTGACAACGCGGAGGGCGTGGCCGTTGCGCTCGAGAATGTAGATATTGCCGCGGCGATCGATGGCGACTGCGCGCGGATCGACGAGCGGGGATTCGGCGGCGAGGGCGCCGTCGGTAGGGATGCTCTTCGTGCCGTTGCCGGCGACGAGCGAGAGCCGGTGGGTTTCTAGGTCGAGCGCTTGGACGCGGCGGAGGTCGGCGATGAGCAGGCGGGTGCCGGTGAAATCTAGGGTGATGCAATACGGGCCGTTGGCGCGGGCTTGGGCAGCGGCGACGCCGTATCCGGAAAGGCTGGATACGCGGCCCGAGGCGAGGTCGACGAGACGCACGCGGCCGTTCCAGGTATCACCGATGAGGACGTTGCCGTCGGGAAGCACGGCGAGGTTGTGCGGGCCGTTGAACTGGGCGGAGAGGGCCGGGCCGCCGTCGCCGCTGTAGCCCGAAGTCGGGAGGCCGGCGACGTGGGTGAGGCGGCCGGACGCGTCGACGCGCAGCAGGCGGTTGCCCGAGGCCATCTCGACGATGAAGAAATTTCCGCGGCGGTCGAAATCGACGCCGAACGGTTCTTTGAGGAGGACGCGCTCGGCAGGGAGATCGACGCGGTCTTCGGTGCCGCCGGCGACGAGCACAATTTTTTCGGCGCGGGCGAGCAGCGCGGTGAGGAAGAAACAACCGAGGGCGGTGAAAATGAATCGGCGGGGGTGAGTGCGCATGGGGTGGGGCGTGGGCGGTAGGCAGCCGTCAGGAGATGAACATTCGGCTGGAGGCGATTTCGTGGCGGGCGGCGGCGATGTCGAGCCATGGGTTGAACCAGCCGATGTCGGCAAGCGGCGTGGTTTCGGCGGCGGTGATGATCGCGGGGGTGGCGGCGAGGGCTTCGGTGAGGAGCGACTGCGAGGCGTTTTGGCCGAGGCGCAGCATTTTCATCGCGGCAGAAAAGAGCGACGAAAGCGTCGCGTAGGAAATGCCGGCGAGGACGGCGGTGAGCGGGGCACCGAACACGCGGCCTTCGAGGGCGGCGGAGATGGCGGCGGAGTGGGACCAGTTTTCCACTGCGGTGCGGCGGAGAAATTCTTGGGCGAGCGGGTGAGCGCGGAGGTTAGCCATCAACTCGGCGCGCTGGCGGCCGATGTTTTCGGAGGCGGCGCGGGCTTCGCGGGCGGTCTTGAGCGCAGAGGAAAGCACGCAGAGTTCGCCAATGCGGGGCCAGTTGGGTTCGCCGAAAGCGCGCCAGGCGTGGGCGGCGAGTGGGAGGTCGGTGTGGCGGAGAGCCGGCAATGCGGAGAGGAAGATAAAATCGCGGAGTGTGGCGCGGTCGCGGACGACGCCTTGTTGCACGAGGCCCTCGAGGCCGAAGGAGTGCGAATAGCTGCCGGTGGGGTAAAACGAGTCGCCGGCCTGCAAGAGGCCGACGATCCACGCGGCTTCCGAGGGTGGAGCGGCGTGTTCCCAAGACGCTGGCTCGGTGGCGCGCCCGTCCGTTGAAAGCGCGTTGGGGTCAACGCGCTCCACCTTAATGCCTGTGGCTGGTGCCGAGGTCATGCGTGGGTTGCTGGCCGCGGGCGAAACGGCCGGGGCGGAAGATGGCGGTCGTCGGCTGGAAGGGGACTTTGAGGCGTGCGAAGAGTTGGCGCACGGCGGGTTCGTCTGGGGCGAGGAGGCGCGTGGGCTCGGACTGGAGTTCGAGGTGGAGATTGCCGACGGCCCAGCCGATGCCGGCGGCGGCGGAGGGTGCTACGTCGAGCGAGACTTCGATGACGGACTCGGGGTGCTGGTGGACGGTGTAGCGCGCGGTGGCGGTTTGGAAAAACGTGTCGCCATGTTTGAGCGGCGCCGCGAGTTCGAAGCCGAATTCGGTGCCGTCTTCGGCGGTGCCGCGCCACAGGCGTTTTGCGAGCGTGAGGCGTTCGACGCGCAGGGCGATTTCGGGGAGAGAGGAATCTGCCGACGCGAGCGGGCCGGAAACGAGCTGCATGAGCGGAGCGAAACAGTCGGGCCGACTCAGAAC
>CALRZR010000360.1:0-5725 GCA_943372705.1 Opitutus sp. GAS368
GGGGGGGGGGCGTTCGAGCCAATCGGCGCCGTTGAAGACGAGTTCGAAATCGAGGCGGCCGCCGCGGGCGGTGCTGGTATCGTCGGTGTTGTTGATGCGGAACCAGGCGTGCGGGGCTTTGCCGATGCCGGCGGCGTTGAGTTCGACGACGATCTCGCGGTCGCCGAGGCGGGCGCGGACGGTTTGGCGGTGGACGAGAAAATCCTCGGGGGCGGAGAGGGCGCCGATGATGACGACTTCGGCGCGGGCGGGATGGGCGACGAGGTTGAGGATGGCTTCGGTGCGATCGAGGCGGAGCGAGCGGGGGGCGGCGGGGAGGCCGAGGAAGGCGACGTTGGGATCGCGGCTGACGCCGATCTGGTCGGGGGCGAAGACGGTGAGTTGGGCGAACATGCCCTCGTTCATGTGCTCGGCTACGTGGCAGTGGTAGAGCCAACTGCCGGGGTTGTCGGCGAGGAGGTCGGCGACTTTCATGGTGGCGGGGAGGAGTTCCACGACATCGGTGCGGCGGCGGCCTTCTTCGACGACGCGCAAGCCATGCCAGTGGGCGGTGTGAAAATCTTCCTCGGAGCCGAGGCCGAAAAGATACCAGCGGGTGCGCTCGCCAGCGTTCATTTCCAGGCCGGGGAGGTTGCCGAAAATGTGGCCGTTGATGGAGAAGCGGGCGGCTTCGTGGGCGCGCTGTTGGGTGCGGGCCCACTCGAGCGGGGTGGGTTGGGCGGCGGGGGCAGGAGTGGGGGTGGCGGTGGGAGACGAGGGGGCGGGTGCTGGGGTGGTGGGTGGGGTCGCGGGAGGAGGCGGGGTGGACGAAGCGTTTGCGGCGGGTGCGGTCGGCAGGGCGGTGGGGCCGGGGCCGCTTTCGTCGAAGATCATGAAGAGGGTGGCGAACTCGCGGTCGACGTCGGCGGGTGTGCCGTCGGGGCGGGCGCGGCGGGGATCGGTGACGATGATCGCGCCGATGAGACCGAGGTTGGACTCGGTGTCGCCATCGACGTGGCTGTGATAGAGCCAGGCTTTGGAACTGGGCTCGGAGGGGAGCGGGCCGGAGAGTTCGTCGAGTTGCCAGATGTAGGTGAAGGTGGCGCCGGGGCCGACGGCGGCGCCGCGACCGGGGGAGGGGCGGTAGTAGGCGCCCTCGTTATCTTTGTCGTAGCGCACGCCGTGCGGGTGCATCGAGACGGGTTGGGCGGTGCGGTTCAGGAAGGTAACGACGAGATAGTCGCCAACGACGCCGCGGAGGACGGGGCCGAGTAGACCGAGGGACGGGTTGGCGAGGGCGCGGACGGTGAAGGTGGCGTCGGTGTATTGGACGTAGCGGAGTTTGGGGCGGGTGCGCTCGGCGACGACGGCGGGCGGGAGATTGAAGCCGCAGACGAGGTCGCGGCCGGCTGGCGCGAAATCCCAAGGGACGATCTCGGCGGCGACGTAGTAGCGACGGGTTTTGAGCGGATCGGGCGCGGCGCCGAAGAGGGTGCCGCCGGTATCACCGGTCTGCCCGGTGACCGTGGGACGGATGGGCGGGCGGGGCTCATCGCCGCTGGCGGGGAGGCGGTGGGGAAACAGGAACAGGCCGAGGGCGGACGCGCAGACGACGGCGATCAGGAGGAGGCGTGCGCGGGTGGACGGCATAGGCGAAATGAGGGAGCGGGGTGCGTGGGTGGCGGTGCGGGTTAACCCGCATAGATCACACAAGAATGACCAAGGCATGAGCCACAGAGGGCACGGAGCCCAGACACAGAGGCCACAGAGCAGACGGTGTTTGGCTTCGTGACCTCGGGTTGGAACTCGGTGCGCGCGGTGACAATAAAATCCTCATAAAAATTTGATGGATGCGGGCTAGGGACTCGGCGGGCTTGACGCGCGGTCCGAGAAGAAGCGACGGAAGGAGAGGGCGAAGCCGGTGTAGACGAGGAAGAGGCCGCCGAGGGAGGCGAGGCCGGCGAGGAATTGGGCGAGGGGGCCGAGGGCTTCGCCGGTGTGGAGGTAGCGCGTCCAAGCGCGGGCCTTACGCGCGGCGGAGAGATCGGCGTAGCCATCCTGGCGGAGGAGGGCGCCGGTGAACGGGTCGTATTGGAGCGTGGTAAGGGCGGTGCGCGGCCAGGTGTCGTGGGCGCGGACGGCGAGCGAGGCGGGTTGGGCGGCGCCGGGAGCGGGGAGGCGGAGCGTAATGGTTTGCCAGGTGGGCCGGGTGTGTTGGGCGGCGGCGAGGAGTTGATCGGCAGGGACGTGGGTGGCGCCGGCGGGCGGGGAGGGCACGGTGGCGGTGGGCGCAGGGGCACCGCTGCTTTGCGGGCCGCTCGCGGGGAGAGGCGTGCCGGTGAGCGTGTAGAGAAGTGTGCCGCCCCAGCGGAACGAGATCGGCAGGGCGGTGAGCGTGAGGGCGATCAGAATGGGCGCGGACCAAAAGCCGATGGTGTTGTGCCAGTTGAAATCGCGGGCGCGGGAGGTGGTGTTTTGGCGAAACCAGATCGAGGGGCGGAGGGCGCGCCAGGACCAGGTGCGTGGGAGCCAGAGGTAGAGTCCCGAGAGGGCGAGGAAACAGAAAGTGATGTTGGCGATGCCGTTGAGGAGTTTGGCGCGGGGGCGGGACGTCTCGCTGGTGAAGCCGAGGTAGCGGTGCCACGTAACCATCGTCTGCATGAACGCGGCGGTCGCACGGGAGGCGGGTTGGCGGATCTCGGCGGTGTAGGGATTGAGGTAGTAGGCGTCGCTGCGGCCGGCGATGAAGGCGACGGCGGCGGTGGGATCGCTGGAGACGATGATGGTGCCGGGGCGCACGGCGGGGTGGGCGCGGGTGAGGGCGGCTTGGAGGGCGGCGAGCGGGAGGCGCGGGGCATCGGGGGCGGGCGGCGTGACGCGGCGGGCGTCGCGCTCGGACCACGCGACGAGCTCTTTCTCGAAGGCGAGGGCCGTGCCGGTGAAACACATCACGGCGATGAGCAGGCCGGCGAGGAGCGCGGCGACGAGGTGGAGCCAGAAGAGGGTTTTGCGGAACATCGGGGGAGTGTGGGCGGGCGGGGTTCTCGCTGTTCTTAGAGGATCAAAGTTCGGAGGGAAGGTAGGAAAATTTTATTGGTAGGAAGATTTTCGGTTACTCGCTGTTTTCAGTGGGACGATAGTGCCGCCCTTTCAGGGCTCGGATTTTCTGGAGAATATTTTCCCAGGGCGTTGCCCTGGGCTGTCGTATTTTCGCCCCTTTGGGGCTCCCTTTCGCCGACCTTTACCAACTTGAAACAGTGAGGAAGCTCAAAACCGTGTGGTGAGGGAAACGCGGAGGGCGCGCGGGGATCCGGGGGTGAGGTTGGTGTTGCTGTGGGCGGAGGAATAGTAGGCGCGGTCGAGGAGGTTTTCGACGTTGAGCTGGGCACGGAGGCGGTCGTTGAAGCGGTGGAAGAGCGCGGCATCGAAGCGGACGAAACTCGGGAGGCGCACGGTATTGTCGGTGGAGGCGAAAATTTCGTCGCGGTAGATCGTGCCGAGCCCGAGGCCCCACGCACGGCTGAGGTCGTAGCGGTTCCACAGAGAAAACGTGTGGCGCGGGAGTTGGGCGAGGCGGGCGCCGGCGACGATGGTGGCGGACTGCGTGGTCTTGATGGTGCCGTCCTGGTAGGCGTAGCCGCCGACGACGCTCCAGCGGTGGGTGAGGCGGCCGGTGAGGCCAAGCTCGAGGCCGTGGGCGCGCTGGCCGTCGACAAGGAGGGATTTGGTGGCGTCGGCGGGATCAGTGATGACGACGTTGCTGCGGTCGAGCCGGTAGACGGCGGCGGTGAAGGCGAGGTCGGGGCGGAAGTCCCACTTGGCGCCGACTTCGTAGTTGGTGAAGGACTCGGGATCGAAGGCGCGGTTCGTGAGCGTGAGGGAGGAGAGCTGTTCGCCGGCGCGGGGGACGTAGGAAGTGCTGTAACTGGTGTAGAGCGAGAGGTCGGCGGCGGGTTTGTAGATCAGACCGGCGCGCGGGGAGAGGAGCCGGTCGGTGCTGTCCACCGTAGAGGCGTTGCGCAGGTTGCGGAAATCGACGGTGAAGTTTTCGAAGCGCACGCCGAGGACGGCCATGAGCTGCGGCAGGAGGGTGATTTGATCTTGAGCGTAGACGGCGACGGTTTGGGCGACGCCGTGGTTATGGGCGTCGGTGGCGCTCGGGCGGAAGGAGACGGGGAGTGCGGTGCGAGGAGAGGTGAGCGGGACGCTGATCGAGGTTGTCGTGGGGCTGATGGTGGTGAAGTAGCCGGTGAGGCGGAGGTTGTCGGTCTCCTGGCGGCCAAGTTCGAGGCCGGTGAGGACTTGGTGTTTCACGGAGCCGGTGGTGAAGGGCAGGACGAGGTCGGTCTGATTGAAGAGGTTGTCGCGGTCGGTGGCTTGATTGTAGGCGGAGAGGGCGACGGTGGTGCCGGCGGTGTTCACGGTGCCGGGGAAAACGTTTTGGTAGGATTTATCGTAGCGGCCGAAACGGGTGTGGTTCCGCAGGGCGACGCGATTGGCGAAGGAGTGGTCGAGGACGACGAAGGCGGAGTTCACGGTGGCATCGACCGGGCTCTGGGCAGGGTCGCCGAAAAAGATCGAAGCGGCGGTGCGCAGCGGGCGGCCTTGGAACGAGGATACACCGCGGTCGGCGATACGCTCATCGTGAAAGTGTTCGACGCCGGCGCGGAGGGTGGTGAGCGGGGCGAGGCGCCAGGCGACGGTCGGGTTGACGCCATAGCGGCGCAGGGTGACGTCGTCGCGGTAGCTGTCGGCGTCTTCGAAGAGGGCGGTAACGCGGTAGGCGAAGGTGGGCGTGACGGCTTCGCCGAGGTCGAGGGTGGAGCGAAGTTGGCTCCACGAACCGAGTTGGAGGGAGATTTCGCGGGTGGTGGCGCCGGAGGCTTGTTTCGTTACGCGGTTGACGAGGCCGCCGGAGCCGCCGCGACCGAAGATCATGGCGTTGGGGCCCTTTATTACCTCGACGCGGTCGACGGTGTAGAGGTCGCGGAAGTATTGGACGTCGTCGCGGATGCCATCGACGAAGAAGTCGGCGGTGGTGGAGTTGCCGCGGAGGACGGGGGTGTCGCGGTTGCCCTCGCCCTGGGCGATGCCGGCACCGGGGACGTAGCGGGTGATGTCGCCGATACCCTGCATGGCTTGGTCGTCGATGAGCTCGCGGGTGACGACACTGAGGGATTGGGGGACGTCGAGGAGGGCGGTGTCGGTCTTGGTGGCGGTGACGCTGCGTTGGCTGGCGTAGGCCTTCTCGCGGCGGTCCCTGACCTCGAATTTCTCTAGGTGCACGGCGGCTTCCGTGGGCGGCAGGTAGCTCGGCGTGGCGGGGGCCGGGGCTTGCGCGAATGCGGCGGTGAAGCCGAGCGGGAGCGCCAGAAACGCGAGGGAGGAGCGACGGAGGAGTCGGGTGGTTTTCATGTTAAGACGAGTGAAGAGCCGTGACCGGGCCGGGCGGACACGCCGAGCGACGGACGGAGAGTGGATGTGGCGGAAAGCCGGGCCGGTTTTGCCGCGCAGGGCAGAACTCGGGAAGAAGACGGGCGGACCAAGTAGGGTCCGGAAAACTCAGGGCACGCTAGGCGCGCAACCCAACAGGAATACGAACGGACGAATGGAGAAACAATCGGGCAACGCACGGTATCGTCCACGGGCACAATCGTGCCGACCGGGCGGTGGGTGAAGTCGAGCGCGTGGGGTGGGGGGCCAACGGCGAAAGGGATGAGGTGAGCGCTCGTGCAGAGGGCGGGGC
>CALRZR010000361.1:0-5688 GCA_943372705.1 Opitutus sp. GAS368
TGGGGCGATTCTTCGGCCAACGCACGATCATGGGAACGCGCAGACCCTCCTCGTAGAGGAACTGTTTGCCGCGGATGTGGGCCTCACCGTTGTCGCCCATAAAAATCACGACGGTGTTGTCGGCGAGGCCGTCGCGCTCGAGCAGCGCGAGGATTTTGGCGATTTTCGTGTCGAGGTTGCGCGCAGCGTCGAGGTAAGCGGCGTAGTCGGCGCGGATGACGGGGTGATCGGGATAGTAGGGCGGAAGGACAACGGACTTCGGGTCGGTCGTTTTGGCGCCGGCGAAATCGCGGTGGGTTTCCTGAAAATTGATCTGCGCGTAGAACGGCTGGTGCGACTTGAGGGCGTCCCATTTGTCGTTGGGGAAAGGCGCGCGCGACGGGATGAAATTCCAGTCGGTCTTGCCCTGGCCGCGGAAGCCGAGCTCGGCGGGGAGCTCGCGGATATTCGCGGTGTAGTAACCGGCTTCTTCGAACCACTCGTTCAGCGGGCGCACGCCGGCGGGCAGAGGTTGGCGCTCGGGCGTGCGATGATTGTGCGCACCGATCGTCGTGGCATACATGCCGGTGTTGAACGCGGAGCGGGACGGGGAGCACACGGGCGCGGTGGTGAAGAAGCGGTTGTAGCGCACGCCGGCGCGGGCGAGGGCGTCGATGACGGGCGTGGCGGCCGCGGGCTGTTGGCCGTAACAACTATAGGCGGACGGACCGGTGTCCTCGGCGAGGAGCCAGAGGAAATTCAGGCGCGATTCGGCGGCGCGGCCGGACGAACCGATGATCGCGGCGGCAAGCAAGACGAGGGAGATGAGACGGGTTTTGAGGGGGAGCATGGCGGGAAAGACGGAAGGCGGGGCGCAGGGGTTGCACGCGGGACGCCGACGGTAAGGGCGGACGATCCGCATGCAACCCGACGACTTTGCGGCGGCGGGGAAGCGTGGCGAACTTTTACCGGGGCGGAAAAAAATCAGCGGTGAACGCGCGGTCCGGCCGGCGCGCGGATGCGGATGCCTACGGGATGATGCCGGCCTCGCGATGGAGTGCGGCGAGGGCGGCGGGCGTGAGTTTTTGGACTTTGCGGTCGTAGGTGACGAGGCCGTTGATCTCGCCTTCCACATCGGTGGTCTGCGTGTAGATGCCGGCGGCGATACCCTTTTTCTGCAAATCGGCGAGGGCGCGGAGGGAGGTCTTGTAGCGTTCGAGCCATTCGTCTTTGTCCTTGGGGAGACCGCCGTAGCCCCAGTTGCGGGCGTTGGGATTCCAGAGGTGATTTTGCACGGGAAAGCCGTGGCCGCCGAACTCGCCGACGATCTTCACGTAGCCATCGAAACGACCGCCGGCGCCGCGTTCAAAGGGGAATCCGGGATGCGGATACTGGTGGGCATCGACGATGTGGCCGGCGGGGAAAAAGTTTCCGCCGGAGGCGACGTTAATTTGTCGCGTGGGATCGTAAGCGACGAGCCAGCGGCCGACCTCGATGGTGCGGTGTTGGCCCCAGGCCTCGTTGAACGGAACCCACTGGACGATGCACGGGTGATTGCGGAGCGAGTCGACCATGCCTTTGAGCTCGGCCATGAACTGCGTGTGCGCGGCTTCGGGCCATTCGGCGTCGACAGGGTCGGGTGCGAGGCGCGTCCACGCGGGGCTGGAGCCGGCGACATCGCGTTTTTTGCCGGTGCCCGAGGAGACCTGATCTTGCCACACGAGGAGGCCGATGCGGTCGCAGTGGGTGTAGTAGCGGCGCGGCTCGACCTTGATATGTTTGCGAAGGGCGTTGAAGCCGGCGGCTTTGAGGAAATCGAGATCGGAGCGCATCGCGGCATCGGACGGCGGAGTGAGGAGACCATCGGGCCACCAGCCTTGGTCGAGCGTGCCCCAGTGGAAAAGCGGCTGGCCATTGAGCGCGAGGCGGAGATGACCCTCGGCGTCTTTGATGACGGTGGTCTCGCGGAGACCGACGTAGGACGTGACGGTGTCGGCGCCGAGCGTGACGGTAAGATCGTAGAGTGTCGGCGACGCGGGCGACCACAGTTGCGGCGACGGGATGGTGAGGACAACGGAGGGATTCGAGCCGGTGGCGGAGGCGGTGGCGACGGTTTGACCCCTGAGCGAGGCGGTGACGCGGGCGGTCGCGGGAAGCGTGAGCGCGGAACCGGGCGTCACATCGATCGTCACGCGACCGTCGATACGCGGCGTGATTTTCAACGCGGCGATGTGCACCTCCGGCACCGTCTCAAGCCACACAGTCTGCCAAATTCCGGTGACGGGCGTATACCAGATGCCGCCGGGTTTCAGGACCTGCTTACCGTGAAGTTGGTAGCTGCCGGCGGAATCGGTGGAGTCGAGCACGCGGACCGTGACGGTGTTTTCGCCCGCGCGGAGAGCTGCGGTGATGTCGAAGGAAAACGGGAGGTTGCCGCCGGTGTGCGTGCCGACCTCGATGTCGTTCACCCACACGGTCGACTGGTAGTCGACGGCTTCGAAGTGCAGCAGCGTGCGATGGCCGCGGGCCGTGGCGGGAACCGCAACGGTGCGGCGATACCAGAGCGCGTCAGCGGGAGTGAGGCGTTGTTTCACACCGGAGAGCACCGATTCGATGGCGAAGGGAACGAGAATAGCGCCAGTCCACTGGGCGGGCGCGGTGACGGCGGTGGCGGGCGTGACAGCGTAGCGCCAGTGGCCGTTGAGATTGGTCCAGGCCGCGCGGGCGAGGGCGGGCCGGGGGTATTCGCGCCACGCATTGTCGGGTCGGACGGCGGCGCCCCACTCGGTATACATCGGGGCGGCAGCGGGCGGCTGCGCAGCGGGTTCGGCGGAGAAACCCGCAGTGCCCAAGGCGAGCACCGCGGCGAAGGCGGGGAGTAAGCGATTCATGGCGAACGCGACAATGGCTCGGTGAATCGCACGGGGCGATAACGCGGTGGCGGATATTAGCGCAGCAACAGGGCATTGTGAGGAGTGGTTGCAGGCGGCGCGTCGGTCGTGAGGCTTGGGCTGCGGTTCATATTCACGGCGAGGCAAGTCGCGCCGTTTGCGCTTTTTCGCACTGCGGGCTTGTCGGCCGCGGATGGAACGGGCGAATTACGCGGGGTCGGTTAAACCCCTTATTTTTCCTATGTCGCTTCGATCTGTGTTTGCCCCGGTTTTATCTCTGTTTGGCGCTGCCGCGATGGCGGTGGTGCTTTCGGCTGCAGGCGCGGTGGCGCGCGGGGCCGATGCGCTTGCGCTGGAGCGGGTGCCGGGCGCGAAGGCGCGCAATGTTGTCTTCATCCTCGTCGACGATCACCGCTATGACGCGATGGGTTTCATGGGGCACCCGTTTCTCAAGACGCCGCACCTCGATTCGATCGCGGCGAACGGCGTGCATGTGAAAAACGCGCTGGTGACGACGGCGCTGTGTTCGCCCAGCCGGGCCTCGATTCTCACGGGGCTCTACACGCACAAGCACGGCGTGATCGACAACAACCGCGCGATTCCGCCGGGCACACAGTTTTTCCCCGAGTATCTGCAGCGGGCGGGTTACCAGACGGCGTTCATCGGCAAATGG
This sequence comes from Opitutus sp. GAS368, assembly GCA_943372705.1. Classification (GTDB taxonomy): domain Bacteria; phylum Verrucomicrobiota; class Verrucomicrobiia; order Opitutales; family Opitutaceae; genus GAS368. The sequence continues at coordinate 3,544 of CALRZR010000361.1, forward strand.
CACATGGGCGGCGAGTCGGATGCACCGCGGCCCGGGTTCAACCACTGGGTGAGTTTCAAGGGACAGGGTAACTACGAGCCGACGCCGGCGGGACTCAACGTGGACGGGAAAATGGTGCCGCAGAAAGGCTACCTCACGGACGAACTTACGGACTACGCGATCGACTGGATGAAACTGCAGAAGGGGAAACCGTTTTTCCTCTATCTCTCGCACAAGGCGGTGCACGCGAACTTCACGCCGGCGCCGCGCCACGCGGGGCGTTACAAAGACGCGCAGTGGACGCCGCCGGCCTCGATGGCGAACACGCCGGAAAACAACGCGGGGAAACCGCGCTGGGTGCGCGACCAACGTAACAGCTGGCACGGCGTCGATTTTCCCTATCACAGCGATCTCAATCTCGAGAAATTCTACAAAGATTACTGCGAGACATTTCTCGCCGTGGACGAGAGCGTGGGGCGGGTGCTCGCGCAGTTGAAGGAACTCGGCGTCTACGAGGACACTCTGGTGATCTACATGGGCGACAACGGATTCATGTTCGGCGAACACGGACTGATCGACAAGCGGGTGTCGTATGAAGAATCGATCCGCGTGCCGATGGTAGTTCAGTGTCCGAATCTCTTCCGCGGCGGCGGGACGCTGTCGCAAGTGGTGGCGAATATCGACGTGGCGCCGACCGTGCTCGAGGCGGCGGGACTCGTGCGACCGGCGCACATGGACGGGCGCAGTTTCCTGCCGTTGGCGCAGGGGAAAAACGTGCCATGGCGGGACTACTTTCTCTACGTCTACTATTGGGAGAAAAATTTCCCGCAGACGCCGACGCAGTTTGCGCTGCGCAGCGACCGCTACAAATACATCACGTATTACGGACTCTGGGACACGGACGAACTCTACGATTTGCAGGCTGATCCGCGGGAAGCAAAGAACCTGATCCAGAGCCCGGCGCACCGCGCGGTGGCGCGCGAGATGGAGAAGAAACTCTACCAGATCATGGCGGAGAAGGGCGGGATGTCCCTGCCGCTCAATCCGCCGGCGGGCGGCAGCGCCAACAAACGCCTCGCCCCGCGGGCGGGAGCGAAAGCCGCGGACTTTCCGCCGGAGATGGTGCTGCCCACGCCGTTGAGCCAGCGGGCGCAGTAGCGCGGTGCGCGGCGGCGATCAGGGAGCGGAGTCCTTTTCGAGGCCGGTGCGGTTGATGAGCCCGCCGAACGGATTGTTGCCGAACGCGGGGGCGATGAGGCCGCGGTTCCATTCTTCGGAGGCGGCAGCGAGGCGTGCGGCGATGGCGGGTTGAGCGGCGGCGAGGTCCTTCGATTCGCCGAGATCGGCGGCGAGGTCGTAGAGTTGCGGAGCGTTTCGGTAAGTGCGGAGCCACTTCCAACGGCCTTCGCGCACCGCAAACGCTTCGCCGCCATCCATGCGCCAATGAAGGCGGGCGTGGGGTGCGCCGGAATTTTTGCCGGCGAGAAACGGCAGGAGATCGACGCCATCGAGCGGCGGGAGCGTGGCGGCACGCGGGGCGGCCGCGGCGGCGAGCGCGGTCGGCAGGATATCGAGCGAGATCACCGGGTGGGCATACGTGCGACCCGCGGGCAGGCGGGCGGGCCAGGAGACAAGGAAAGGGACGCGGATGCCGCCTTCAAAGACGTCGCCTTTTTGTCCGCGCAGCGGCGAGTTAACCGAGGCGTTGGCATTTCGTTTGGTCATCGGGCCGCCGTTGTCGGAAATAAAAAAGATGAGCGTGCGTTCGCGTTGTCCGGTCGCGTCGAGCGCGTCGAGAATGCGGCCGACGGCTTCGTCGACGGTGGCGACCATCGCGGCATAGGTGCGGCGGCGCTCGTCGGTGATCGCGGCAAAGCGGGCGAGTTGATCGGCGCGGGCCTGGAGGGGAGTGTGCGGGGCGTTGAACGCGAGATAGAGAAACCACGGACGGAGGTCGCGGGCGTGGCGGGTCACGGATGCGGCGGCTTCTTCGCCGAGGCGCGTGGTGAGTTCGCCGACCTCGGGAACGGCGGTGGTGTTGCGCAGCAGCGGTGCGGCCTGCTCGGTGTCGCCGCCGGTGGTGCCTTTTTTGCCTGCGCCGATTTCCACTTCGACCACGGTGCCGGGAAAGTAGCGGTGGCCGCCGCCGAGGAAGCCGAAAAATTC
>CALRZR010000362.1:0-5679 GCA_943372705.1 Opitutus sp. GAS368
TTGTCCCGATCCTGGCGGGTGCCGGACCCGGTGAAAACGTGACGGCCGAGCAATTTGGCCAGCCAGTGGGTCGAGCCCTTGGAGAAATCGAGCTTGTAATAGGCCGTCGCACGGAGGGCCTCGCGCTCGGTCGTGGCAGAGCTCTGGAAGCCCTGGGCGGTATTCACCATCGGACGGCCCAAATTCGGATTGGGCATGCCGTTCATCAGATGAGTATTGATATCGATGGTCAGGGTAGTTTGCCGGAACTGGAGCGGCTGGACGTAACCGTTCTTCATTTTCTGCCAGTCGTAGGCGAGTTCGATGCCGGCGTTGCGGCCGAGATCCTGGGTGAAGCTGACATTGCGGGCATCCCAGAAGGCCCATTCCCGTTTGTTTGGACCGTCGAGCGTCTGATGGTAGAAATCGAAGACCTGCGGATCGAGGATGCGCTGGTCCTGCCAGAAGTCATACAGGAGGGGCTTGTCCGCGTTCGCTTGCTGCATGTAGGCCTGCGGATTGCCCAATTTGCGCATGCCGTCGTTCGCATAGGCTCCCGTAGCGGTCAGTCGCCCGCGGGTGTTGCCCAATTCCATGGCAAGGATGGCGGGATTCAGCCCGGTAATGCCCAGGCGCGACGAGTTGGGGTCTTCCGCGACAATGGTCAGGGACGTGTTGTTATTGATGCCGCTGTGCAGGTTTCCCGGGCGGTTGGTGAGGCTGATCTGGGCACTGCTGGCACCGGTGAGGGGATTGAACGGCTGCAGGGCGGGATTCGTCGAGGGAATGCCGAGGTAGGAGCCGAGCCCGGTGGTCGGGTTGTAGACTGGCTTGCCCATGGCAAACCACCACGAGAACGAGTCCATGGGCGGAGAGGTGTGGGGTTTGTTGGAGGTCTGTTTCGCCATTTCGGTGCTGGCGCGGAACTGGGCGCCTTTCCACGGACGCACGGTGCCGGTGAGGAAATAGCGCTCGTTGCGAAGGTAGGCGGGCTCGATCTGATAGCGCTGATCCGCCAGGAGCGTCGCGAAGCGCAAGGCGAGGACGTCCTTTTTCAGGACATAGTTATGGTCGAGCACAAAGCGCCGGGAAGACTCCTGGTCGAACTGAGTTTCCACCTTCGTTTTGGTGCGGTTGGTCAGGGCCTGGATCAGGCCGCTGTTGATGATGCCGCCCGGTCGGCCCAGTCCGAACAGCATGGCGTTGGGCCCGCGGTTCACCTCCACGCGGTCTACGTTGTAACCATCCATCGGCGCATCGGTGATGAAGTAGTCGCGGGTCTGGTCGGCGGCGCCGAGACCGCGGACGCGCGTGTTGCTCTGGGTGCCGCGCATCGCATTGGTGAATTCCTGGAAGCCACCGGAATTGAAGCCGGAGGCGCTGTAATTACCGCCCAGTCCATCGACCTCGGTTCCGGCAGTGTAGGTGAGCAGATCTCCGAGGTTGTTCGCCGCGATGTCGTTCATGAAATCTTTGGTGATGACCGAAATCGAACCGGCGACATCGCGGAGATCGGTGCGCAGGCGGGTGCCAGCGAGCGTGCTGGTCGCCCTGTAGCCGTCGTCTTTTTCCGCCGCGACTTCGAAGGGCGACAGCTGGACTGTCTCGGCTTTCGAAGGTGCGGGAGCAGGTGTGGTTTGCGCTAAAGCGGCGGCTGTAGCCGCGAGCCAGCCGGCGAAGGCGGCGAGGGGGATGTGGGGTTGGGATTTCATGGTGGGGTTAGGGGGTTGGGCACTGGAGAAGTTATCACTTGCACCGAGGCCGCGGGTCAGAAGTTGCCTTTCACACCGAGGGTGACCAGCGCGCCGACTTCCTCGCGGCTGCGGAAAGTCGCGTGGGACGGCGTGCTGGGGCCGTAGATCTTGTTGTCGGTCGGGGCGGAATCGCCGAAATTTCGGATGGCCGCGAAGAGGGTCAGCTTCCGCGTGAAGGTGTAGTCGGCCTGGAGGTCGACGTTGAGCTGCTTGGAATTCCAGTTGTAGGTGCCAGGCTCGATGCTGCGACCGGTGACTACATTGCCGCGCTGGACGCCCCGGTAGTTCCAATTGGCGCGGAGGGTGTATTTCGGACGGGAGAGACTCACGCCCCAGTTGTAGGTGCGCGGGGTGAAACCGTTGAAGTTCGCCGCGCCGTCGCCCTGCGTGCGGAGGGCGTTTGCGTTGGCGAAGACCTGCACACCGCGCGCCCAGTGCGGGAGGAAGGTAAGCGCCTGCTTGTATTCGAATTCGAGGCCGGTCATCCGCACGGTGGTCTGGACATTATGCTGCGTCGCCACCGAGTAGGCGCCGTAGGTGGCAGGATCGAGATCGTAGAGCGCGAGGAACTCCGGCGTCGCGGGGAAGGTGACGTCGCCGAAGAAATTCTCGAAATCGCGGCGCCACGCCCCGATGGAAAAATTGCCGACGCGCTCGAAGTAATACTCGAGCCGCACCTTGGTCGTATTTGCACTCCACGCCTTGATGGCGGCGTTGTTTACGCTGATCCGGCTGTTGGCGTTACCGGCGTTCGGGGCGTTCTCGGTGTCGGGCAGCGTGAGGGCGCCAGCGTATTGGTTGAAATTGGGCCGGCCCACCGAGGTGTAAAAGGCGGAGCGCAGAATCAGATTTTCGCGGAGGTTGTAGCTCGCGTTCAGGCTCGGGAAGAGCCGCAGGTATTCCTTCTCGGCGCGCAGGCCACGATCAATGAAGGTAAGCTGGGAGTAGGCGAGGCCGGCGTTGGTTGGCACAATGAGGAGCGGAGCGCCGGCGGCGTTGCGCAGGATGCGGCCGCTGGCGTCACGCTGAAAGGCGCGCGTGGGATCGGTGAGCGGGCCCTCGCCTTGGACATTGGTCTGCTCGGCGCGAACGCCGCCGACGAGCTTCAGGCGCCGGTCAAAAAACGCCGCGTCGCCGCGAAAGTAGCCGGACGAGATCACCTCGGCGGCGCGCTGCGATCCGCTTACCTCGTTTCGATACCGGTTGTTCGGATCGACGGTGAAATACTCCGGGTTCGACTGGTAGATGCCGTAGTAGCGGGTGTTGTCGAGCCACTGAATCTGGCCGAAGCCGTAGGGCGCGGGATTCTGCGAGTTGAAGACGTCCAGGGCCACGCCCGCGCGGTCGTCGCTGCCGAGCGGATCGGCCGGCGTGGTGGTGGCGCGGCGGTCAGCTCCGACGTAGTTAAAATTGGGCGCACTGCGCCGGAGATCACGGACTTGTTGGCGGACGTCGAGGCCGGCCTTGAGGGCGACGGGCACCTCGCGCACGACGAAATCACGGCGCAGGTTGGCGTAGGCGCTGCGCTTCAGGTCTGACGACGGGCGCTGGTTGCTGGTGGCGCTGATGAGAGAGTAGTTGTCGAGCTTACTGGGGTCGACGGGCATCCCGGCGGCATCGGTCACGGTGATGCGGCGCGGGCGCAGGTAAAAGATATCGTCGAACGATACGGTGACGCCCGTGCGCCGGGCGGTGGCAATGGCGAAGTAGCCCTTGTCGATGTCGCTAAAAATATTGGTCGAGTGGGAGTAGCCGGCGCCGGCCTCGGATTTCCACACCGGGCCGTCGTGCCGCCAGACCAGCGTAGGCATCCAGGTGGTGCCGACCTTCCCGTCGGCATCGTTTCTCATTTCGATCTGGCCCCGGCCGGGCGCGCCGTGGGTGGAGGTCGGGGTGAAGTCGCCGGGGCGCACCTGATCGATGATGTAGCGCAGCTCGCGGTTCATCCGCCGCTTGTCGGAAAACGCGTATTGAAACGCAAACGACAGCGTGTCGTTGCGGGTGAGCTTGAAGTCCATCGTCGTGCCGGCGGAGGAGCGCCGGCTGATTTTGCCGGAGTCGCGGACTTGGAAGGTGGTGAGGTAGGGTTTGTCGGGTGTGGTGTCGGGATAGTTCCCGGGATTGGTGACCACGCCGTTGACAATCGTGGGAGCGCTCGTGGCGGCGCCCGCGCCGCGCCACTCGTTCTGCACGAAATCGGTCGGCGTGAATTGCGTGCTGTTGCCGGCGGACACGGTGAAGCCAAACCGCTTGTTCACAGGCACAACATAAGAGATTTCCCAGCCGGGATAGGTTTTGAAGGCGTTCCCCGACAGCGGTCCAGGTGTCTTACTTAGAGTGCGATGGTCGTCTCGCATCAGCATATACACACTATAGTTGAAGACGGGCTTCGAACGCTCGAACGCGCTGCGCGGAACCATATTGACCGAGCCCGCCAGCGCCATGCCCGGCGACTCGGGCGTAGGGGTGTGGAGCACCTCGATACGGGAGATGTTATTGAGCGAGATTTGATCGAGCAGGACGCCGCGATTGGTGCTCGAGCCGGAGGCCCCGGCGAGATCGAAGCCACCGACGGAGATCGGCACGTTGCCGGAGGGGACGCCGTTCATCGAGAACTGGCGCGCCTCGCCGCCGACGACGTTAATGTTCATACCCGGAAGGTATTTGAAGAACTCGCCCACATTGCCGTCGCCATTCGCGCCGAACTCTTCGGCGGAGACGACGTTCTTGATGCTCGCGGCGAAGCGCTGCTCGTTGATCGCGATCGCGGCACCGTCCATTTCCTTCGAGGTGGCGACAACGAACTCGCCGAGCTTCACGACTCCGTCCGCCGGCCCGGTGTCGGGTCGGCGCGCGCCGGCCTGAAGATTGAAATCGCGCTGCGCCGTGGCGCCGCCGGTGACGACCACCGATGCAGTCTGCACATCGAGCCCCGTGAAAAATACCCGCACGCGCGCGGGGCCGGCGGGGACGTTGGTGAGGCGGTATTGCCCGCTGGAGTCAGTGAAGGTTTCGAGGCCAGTGCCCTCAACCGTGACGCGGGCGCGCTCGAGATATTCGCCGTTGCGCAGATTGAGCACGCGCCCTTCGACGGTGCCGGTGACGACGGACTGGGCGGAGGAGGAGACGGCGGCGAACGCCGCGAGCGCGACTACGATAGTCGCGCGCAGAAACGACGAGATGAACGCGGGGGTATTCATGGGGGTGGAGCCCAGAGCGTGCAGCGCGCGGTGGCGCGGGCAATCGGTGAAGCGCCGCTGTCCGTATTGCGGACAGATATTTACGGTCCGCGAAAGACCGGTAGACACTACAACGCGCCGAGATGCCGGCGGATCGCCGCGAGCGCGTGCCGCGCTTTGGTCTCGGTGAAGCGGAAGAACGGCCATTTCACGCAAATCACCGGAGTCACGTCCGACGGTTTTTCCACCCAGGTAGCGACGGCGATGATATTGGGGTCGGATTCACGGCGATTCCACGCGATACGGGTGTGGCGCGCCTCGGCGATTTCGCCGAGCAGTCGGGGATCGGTTAAGTCCGCGCATAGATCGGGCCGCTGCGAGAGGAGGAGCTTGCCGGTCGCAGTGCAGTGCAGCGGGTAAAGCGCGCTCTTGAGCGGATCGATGGTAATGGGATGGTCGGCCTGCACCCAGTCGATATAGCGCACGCCGCGGCCTTCTCCGATGCCGAGTTCGACGAGTTCATCGACTTCGTTGGCGATGGCGTGCAAGGCGCGGTGGTGGTGTTCCTTGATTTCCCGATACATGTCGCGATTGCACCAGTCATGAAACCGATCCGTCGTGCGCCAGGTTTTCTCGTGGTGCACCACCAAGCCGAACTGCTCGAGGGTTCCGAGCATGCGGAGCACCGAGGTGCGCGGGAGCTTGAGGCGTCGGCAACTTTGGGGCACGGCCAAGCCGGCGGGACTGCGCGCGAGCAGGGTGAGTAA
>CALRZR010000363.1:0-5669 GCA_943372705.1 Opitutus sp. GAS368
AAAGCACGCGGCGGGTGGGTTGGGTAACGCTGTCTTCGAAGTAGACCATTTCGTGACCGACACGCGGGGGGCGGGCGACGAGGGCGTCGATCGAGTCGGCCGCGGCCGCGATTTCGGCGGCGGAAAAATAGCCGCGGAGCACGGTAAAACCGTCGCGGGCGAAATCGGCGAGTTGCGCGGCGGTGAAAACGGGTGGAGTGGACATGATGAGAGTCGGAAAGAGGGGGCGGGGGCGCAGGGTCAGGAGGCGGGTGCGCTCACAACTCGATCGTCACATCGACCGGCAAGAACACGAGGCGTTCGAGGGGCTCGCGGTCCGCCATCGCGAGGGTGGCTTCGATGACGCGGGTGTTGTTGGCGGCGTTGGGGTCGAGGCTCTGGAGATGGTTGCGCAGAATCATCACGCCCATCGCGGCGACGGTGCCGGGGAATTTCTTCGGTAGGGCCGGACTGGAGACGGTGGCTTGCTGGCCGGGTTTGATCTTCAGCGCATCGGCTTCGTAGATCTCGGCGATCACATGGATCTTGGTCGTGTCGCCGAGTTTGAAGAGCACGCCCGCGTTGGTGGACGCGCCGGGCTGGGTGAGGATTTTGAGGACGCGGGCTTTGACGGGCGCACGCGGGTCGCGTTCGGCGAGGAGGCCCTGATACTCCGTGAGGCGCACGGCACCGAGGCGGCGGGCCACTTCTTCGGAGCGCTGGACGCGGCCGAGGGCCTCGCGCGCGGCGGCGAGGCGCACGGCGGATTCGTTGCGGAGGAGCTGGCGCTCCTCGATTTTGTCGGGGGCGATGATGGCGTTGCCCTTCAGGTCGGCGATGCGGCGGAGGCGGTCGTCGGCGATTTTGGTTTCGGCTTCGGCCGCGGCGACGCGTTCGCGGGCGAGTGCAATTTCGCCGGCGATGGTGGCGAGGTTGGCGGCGGTCTCGGCCTTGGCCTGTTCGATTCGGGCGAGCGAGAGTGGCAGGCTGCGGAGGCGGGCGAGCGGGGCGCCGGCCTCGACCCAATCGCCTTCGCGCACGAGCACGGCTTCGACGACATCGCCGCCGGCGGCGAGCACATCGATGACGCCGCCGGCGGGCACGATGCGGCCGAGGGCGGAGACGGTTTCGGCGCGGCCGGCGAGCGGGGCGAGCAGCGCGGCAAACGCAGCGAGGAGCGAAATGGGGCGCAGGAAAATTTTCACGGCGAGAGGGGGAGCTGGGTCAGATTGGCGAGTTCGAACGTGCCGTCGGCGGAGGATTCGGCGAAGAGCGCGCCGACGGCAAAACGGAAACGCACGACGGCGACGGCGTAACCGGCGCGGGCGGCGGTGAGACGGAGGCGGGCTTCGCTGAGGGAATTTTCGAGCGCGATCACATCGGGGAGCGACGTCTCGCCGATGCCGAGGCGGTCGCGTTCCTCACGCACGGCCTGATCGGCGACGTCGAGCGCGCGGGCGGCGGCGGCGGCGAGTTCGGCGCGGAGGGCGGTTTCGCGGACGGCGAGCGCGACCTCTCCGGCGATCTCGCTGACGAGGAGGGCGACGCGGGCTTCGACTTCACGTTCGCGGGAACGTGCTTCGCGGAGTTCGCCCTGCTGGAGGCGGTTGCGGAGCGGCCAGTCGAGATTGACGGTGACGGCGCCGCTGCCGGACGTGCGGCGTTCGCGGAGCGCGTCGAAGGGTTGGCGGCCGGCGCTGAGTCCGGCGTAGCCGGCCTGGAGACCGAGATCGAGACGCGGGCGGAGGTCGTGCTGGGCTTTGCGCGCGAGGAGGGCGGCGGGCTCGCGGCTGCGGCGCACGGCGAGATGGTCGGCGCGGTGCGCGAGGGCGAAGCCGATCCACGCCGAGATTTTTTCGGGCGCGGCGGCGACGTCGGCGGGCACGGCGGGAAACGTTTCGGTGGCGGCGGGCGGGCTCACCATGGTTTCCGGCGGGAGACCGAGGGCGCGGCCGAGCTCGATCCGGGCGTTGGTGGCGGCGAGTTCGGCTTCGAGGCGGATGGCGCGTTTCTCGAGGACGTTGGCTTCCGCTTGCGAGAGCACCACGGGCGGCAACACGGAACTCTGCACGAGGAGTTTCATCGCGGCGAGGAGTTCGGCGGCGCGAGTCTCGCCATCGCGACGGATGGCGACGGTATCGGCGGCGGCGCGGCTGGCCCAGTAGGCGCCGGCGGTGCGCGCGGCCTGGGCGGCGAGATCGTGGCGGTAGAGGAGCCGGGCGACCTCGGCCTCGCCGCGGGCGGCGGCCTCGCGGGCGCCGGTGCTGTCGGAGCCGAGCCCGCGGAGCAGCGGGACCTGCACGGCGAGGCCGAAACGGCCCGTGGCGAGCGGGGCGAGGGGCGGGCTTTTGCCCTCGTTCACATTGATGGCGGCCTGCGGAATGAGCACGATGCCGTTACGGAGTTTTTGGACGAAGTTGAGCTGGTAGTTGAAATCTTCGACGTGGACTTCGTTGGCGGTGGCAAACGGATCGAGCGAGTCGTTGAGCGCGGGGCTGTCGATGCCGGCGGCTTTGAGGTAACTCTGAAATGTGAGGGCCTCACGGTTGACACCGGGCGTGCGGGAGCGCGCGGCTGAGAAGAGCGCGGTGAGGCGCGGATCGAATTCGCCGCCGGCCTGCAAGGTGCGGGCGTCGCGCTGCGCGATGTCTTCGCGGCGGATGGCGAGCGCGGGATTGCGGGCGAGCGCGCCGAGCACGGCCTCGCGCAGGGAAACGGCCGTGGGCGGCGGCGGCTCGGCCGAGCACACCTCGGCGCACAGCAGGAGCGCGCAGGCGCAGAGTGTTCGGCGGAGCGGGGACAGCATTTCGGGAGGCGCCCGAGCGTCGCCACCGGGCACGGGGTGTCAATGGGTGAGACTACGGGCGGCCTTCGGCGGACACGGCGATTGACCGGGAGTCGGGCGCGGTCGAGCGTGGCCGCCATGCGGGTGCTATTGACGACGCCTTACGATTTGGCGGTGCCGGGAGGCGTGAACCGGCACGCCCGCGAGCTGCTCGCCGCACTCACGCGCCGCGGGATCGAGGCGAAGTTGGTGGGCCCGGCGTCGGCGGGCGCGAGCGGCACGGAGGACGACGATGCGCGCGTGGTGCGGCTCGGGCGCGTGGCGGTGTGGTCGCTCAACGGCGCGCGCAGCCGCGTGACGCTGGACCTCGGGATCGGCGCAGCGATGCGGCGGCTCGTGACCGAATTTCGGCCGGACGTGGTGCACGTGCAGGAACCGTTTTTGCCGACACTGAACACGTGGGCGCTCCGCCACGCGGGCGCGGCGCGGCGCGTGGGGACGTTTCACACGTTTTCCGAGACGAGTCGCGGCTACCTGTGGGCGTGGCCATGGTGCCGGTGGATCAACCGACAACTCGACGCGCGGATCGCGGTGTCCGCGGCAGCGCGGGATTTCGCGACGCAGTTTCATCCTATGGCGATGACGGTGGTGCCAAACGGGGTGCGCCTGCCGCCGGTCGCGGCGCGGCGCGCGGCGCGTCCGCCGGGGCGGCCGGTGCGGGTGCTGTTTGTGGGACGCGGCGACGAACCGCGGAAGGGCCTGGGGGTATTGCGCGAGGCGATGCGGCAGCTGGAACAGGTGGCGCCGGGGGAGTTTGCGCTGCACGAAATCGGTCCGGGCACGGCGGGCGGCGCGGTGCGCGACGCCGAACGCGACGCGGCGTATGCAGCGGCGGATGTGTGTGCCGTGCCCTCGCTCGGCGGCGAGAGCTTCGGGCTCGTGGCGTTGGAGGCGCTGGCGCACGGCGTGCCGGTGGTGGCGTCACGGATTCGTGGTTACGCAGAATGGCTGGACGGCGCGGGCGTGGGCGCTCTGGTGGCACCGGGCGACGCGATCGCACTCGCGGCAGCGCTGCGCAACGTGACGGCGGAGGCCGGGCGCCACGCGGCGTGCGCACAGCGCGCAGTGACACTGGCGGCGAACTACGAGTGGGACGCGATCGCGGAGCGGACGGTGGCGGTGTATGGAGCGACGCGAGCTACGAACGAGATAGCTCGGCGGACGAGCTGAACCTGCGCGCCGCGGTCCGCCGCGCGCGGTTGGCGCACCGGACTGGCAGAGGTTTTCACGACTTCGGCAATTCGCACAGTTCCACCGTGCCGCCGTGCAGCACGACCGGATGCTGCTGCAGCAACGCCCGCAGCTTTGCCCGGTCGTCGCAGTCGAAGCGCATGTAGCCGACGATGTGGTCGGAGGAACGCACCGGCGTGCCGGCGCCCACGATTTCCCGCGCGCCAATTTCGCTGCCGCCGCGAAAGGCCCCGCTCGCCCGCGCCGCCGCGAAAAAGCGGTCCCACTCGGCGGCGGTGGTGGGCGTCGTTTCGTTTCCGTGGATCAGCAGGAGATATTCGGTCATGGTCCGGCGACACCCATGGGAGCGGGCCTGCTCCGCCGTGGCGAGCTTCCGGTCGATTCGGTCCTTCGCTGCTCCGTCAGCCAGCGATTGCCCGCGTGCGTGGTGGTCTTTTTTGAGTGCAACGTGACCGTCGCGGTCTCGCTCAGCCGATCAAGGCAGCACTCCAGGTCCCAGCCCCGCGAACGCGAGAATTGAAGGCCGTCCGCTGCGTCGCACACTGCCCTCCGTGACCGAAATCGTTTTTGCAGCGCGCGAGGACGAGGCGGACGGCAGCTATGTGAGCGACTGCGCGCGGCCACACCATCGCGACGCAGGGCGAGAAGATGGACGAACCGCGCGACGTGATGCGCGACGAAGTGCTCGCGACGTGAGTTTTCCCGTCAGCTCTCCGGCCAGGACGTTGCCCGCGCGTTGCGCTTGCTGGCTACGAGCGAGTGAGGCAGGACGGCTCGTATATCCGGCTGATTGGTTTTGGCTGATCTTTTTAACTCCAGACCCCGTTTGACTCTCCTCTCCCTTTCTAACTCCCCAAATACAACCCCGCCCGCTGCTGGGCGGAAACGTAGAGGCCATAGAGCAAAAGTGTGAGAAGGAAAAGGCAGACGTTCGCTCGGCCGACTTTGGTGCGAAGGGAGAAGTAGGCCAATCCGAGCGTCGCGCTGAGGAAAATCGCCGCGGTTCTTTGGATGAGAATAGGGTAGAATCCCGCCAGCAGGAACATGAGTAGGAGGACGGCCGCGGCACTGCGGTTGAGTGTTCTTACCCGCCGTGCGATGATTTCATTCGGCTGATCCTTCCTTTTGTCGCAATGGGCTGCTCGTGCCCGCAGGCTCGGCCACTTTTCGATCATCGTGGATTCTTTCACTTCGCCCGGGGGAAATAGGCAACAGCCAACATGAAAATCCCGGCGAGAATCATCCCAATGCCGGCTTCCTACTTCCGGGGGAAGCACCGTGGGCAGGATCATTTCTTTGCGATCCCCAAATAATTGAGGGAGCCAAAATGGGGTCAGGAAACGGTTGTAGCCGCAATGCTCTGTTGACCTTTCCTGCCGCCCTTTCGGAAAGGAGGTCGCGCGACTCGCGGGGTGGAACGGGGGCCGGCGGGCTCGCGATGGGCGAAGCCACCGCCTTGGCAAAGCGCATTTACGCGCTCAAACAAAGGTGACGTGGTTCGCGAGGCTGCGCCCACGAGGTTGGGACGACGGCGATCTCCACGCACGTGATGACGAGGCCAGGGCCTGGGGTGAGCTCGCCGTTGGATGCGGGGTAGGCGCGCGGCGCGCGCCAGTGGAAGGTGGGGAGTTTAAGTTTAAGGAGAAGGGGGCGA
>CALRZR010000364.1:0-5555 GCA_943372705.1 Opitutus sp. GAS368
ATTACCGCGACGACGCCCTCAATGCCCGCTTTCAGGCGCTCCGCCGCGATCAGCGCAACACCACGGCCGCCCTCGCTGCCCTCGATGCGCCGTTGCGCGCGCAGGCCGGCGCGGCCTACACCGAGCTCACGCGCCGCCTCGAACTGCCGCCGCAGACCGATCCCGCCAACCCCGGCCAGCCCAGCCCGAGCCGCGGCTATCACAGCGCTCTCTCTACCACGCCCGACGTCACGAAATGGGTGCAGGTCGACCTCGGCGAATCCGTCGAAGTCGCCCGCGTCACCCTGCTCCCCGCCCACGACGCGTTCAACGGTATCGGCGCCGGTTTCGGTTTTCCCGTGCGCTTCAAAGTCGAGGCCAGCGACGACCCTACCTTTGCGACCGGCGTCAAACTCCTCTGGCAGCGCTACGACCAGACGTTCATGGCCGACTTTCCGAATCCCGGCCTCACGCCTCTCTCCACCGGCGGCGGCACCGGCGACGGCATCGTCGGCCGCTACGTCCGCGTCACCGTCGTCAAACTCGCTCCGCGCAAAAACGACTACATGTTTGCCCTCGCCGAACTGCGTGTCACCGATCGCGCCGGGAAAAATATCGCGCTCGGCCGCCCCGTCACCGCCCTCGACTCCATCGAGTCCGCCCCGCGCTGGAGTAAAACCAACCTCACCGACGGCATCGCCCCCTCCGCCCTCTCCGCCGAGGAGAAAGCGGAACTCGAACGCGCCCGCGACACGCTCCTCCTGGGCTTCGCCGACGAGCCCACCAAGTCCCGCCGCGCCGCGCTGGTCGCCGAATCGTCCCGCCTCGCCGCCGAACTGAAAACGTTGCCGAAACCCGATCTCGTCTACGCCGGCGGCGTGCACTTCGGCAGCAGCAATTTCCGCGGCACCGGCCCCGACGGCGGTCGCCCGCGTCCCATTCACGTGCTCGCCCGCGGCCAAGTCACCACGCCCGGCAAACCCGCCGCTCCCGGCACGCTCTCCGCGCTGAAATTCGCCCCCGCGCGTTTCGATCTTCCGCCCGAAGCCGGCGAGGGTGAACGCCGCGCCGCCCTGGCACGCTGGCTCACCGATCCCGCTAACCCGCTCACGTGGCGCAGCCTCGTCAACCGCGTCTGGCAATATCACTTCGGTCGTGGACTCGTCGATACGCCCAACGATTTCGGTCGCAACGGTGCCGCCCCCACCCATCCCGAGCTCCTCGACTGGCTCGCCGCCGGTTTCCGCGACAGCGGCGGCTCGTTGAAATCCCTCCACCGCCTCATCGTCACGAGCGCGACCTACCGGCAGGCCGTCACCGCCAACGCCGAAGCCGAAAAAATCGATTCCGGCAACGCCCTCCTCTGGCGCCAAAATCGCCGCAAGCTCGAGGCCGAGGCTCTGCGCGACGCCGTCCTCGTCGCCAGCGGCAAACTCGATCTCACCATGGGCGGCCCCGGCTGGCAGGACTTCGTCATCGAGCGCCCCGAGCACTCCCCACATTTCCGCTATGACCTCGCCGATGCCGAAGACGCGAAGACTTGGCGCCGCTCCATCTACCGCTTCATCGCCCGCTCGCAGACTCAGCCGTGGATGACGTCCCTCGATTGCGCCGATCCGTCGATGCGCGTCGACAAGCGCAACGAGAGCCTCTCTCCGCTCCAGGCGCTCGCGATGCTCAACAACGGTTTTATCGTCACGCAGTCCCGCCACCTCGCCGCCCGCGTGCAGGCCGAGCGCGCCGATCTCCCTGCGCAGATCGCGCGCGCCCACGCGCTCACGCTCGGCTATTCCCCCGCACCCGCCGCACTCGCCCCGCTCGTCGCGTTCGCGGAGGCCGAGGGCCTGCCCGCCCTCTGCCGGCTCCTCTTCAATCTGAACGAATTCACCTTTGTCGACTGACGATGGCCCACGATTCTCCCTTCCATCGGCCCGCCGCCGCCCGCTCGCTTTCCCGCCGCGATTTCCTCTGGCAATCCGGCGGCGGCCTCGGCGGCCTCGCCCTCGCCGCGATGCTCGGCCACGACCGTGCCCTCGCCGCGGATACGCCGGCCCCGGCCTCGCGCCCGCTGCACCACCCCGCCAAAGCGAAACGCGTCGTGCAGTTTTTTATGGCCGGCGCCGCCAGCCACCTCGATCTCTTCGATTACAAACCCGAGCTGATCAAACGCCACGGCCAGCCCAGCGATTTCGGCGAGCCCGTCGAGGTCTTCCAAAACGGCCTCGGCCCTTGGCTCCGCCCGCTCTGGGATTTCCGCCCCTACGGTCAGTCCGGCAAAATGCTCAGCGAGGTCGTCGCCCCGCTCGGCGATGTCGTCGATGACCTTGCCTTCGTCCACAACATGGTCGGCAAGTCCGGCGTGCACAGCGCCGCCACCCTCCTGCAGTCCACCGGTTTTCAGTTGCCCGGTTTCCCCGGCGCCGGCTGCTGGGTCAGCTACGGCCTCGGCTCGCTCAACGAAAACCTGCCCACCTTCGTCGTGCTACCCGACCACCGCGGCTTCGCGTCCAACGGCGTGAAAAACTGGGACTCCGCCTTCCTCCCGTCGCAGCACAGCGGCACGATCATTCTGCCCGGCACCGATGCTCCCGTCGCCGATCTCTTCCCTCACGCCTCCGGCGATTTTATCACCCCGCGCGGCGAGGCCGCCGCGCACCGTCTCCTCGCCGATCTCAATCGCCAGCACGCCGCCACGCGCGAAGGCGACCAGCGGCTCGATGCCCGCATCCGCAGCTACGAACTCGCCGCCCGCATGCAGCTCGCCGCCCCCGAGGCACTCAACCTCAAGGCCGAGCCCGCCCACGTGCAGAAACTCTACGGCCTCGACCGCGGCCCGCAGCCGTGGCCCAAAGAAATCAGCGCCGACGAAGAAGCGTTTCATTTCTCCCAAAAATGCCTCGCCGCCCGCCGCCTCCTCGAACGCGGCGTGCGCTTCGTCCAAATCTGGAGCGGCAACGACAACAGCTTCCCGCGCCGCAACTGGGATTCGCACGAAGATGTCCAGCGCGACCACGGCCCACTCGCCCTCGGCATGGCCCGCGGCGCCGCCGCCTTCATCAAAGATCTGAAGCAGCGTGGCCTGCTCGAAGACACACTGATCCTCTGGACCACCGAATTCGGCCGCATGCCGTCTTCGCAGGGCGGCAAGGGCCGCGACCACAATCCCTACGTCTTCACCAACTGGCTCTGCGGCGGCGGTATCAAGGGTGGCCTCACGCACGGCGAGAGCGACCTTTGGGGCTACAAGCCCCTCGATCGCACGCGCCTGACCACGGTCTACGATATCCACGCCACGATTCTCCATCAGCTCGGCCTCGACCACACGCGCCTCACCTTTCGCCACAACGGCATCGACCGCCGCCTCACCGACGTCCACGGCCACGTCATCAAGCCCCTCCTCGCCTAGCCCACGCCCGGTTGATCGCCAAAAAAACAACCGCCATTTTCAGAGGGTTTGTAACGTAATACGTTACAAACGTCCCCCGCCCATTCAGAGGCCAACGCACCCGTCAGGCACACCCGTCCTGCCCACCGACCCATCACGTTTTTCAGGCAGAATTCTTGCCACTGAGCGCACATAACTCGGACACGGAGTTCACAGAGACCGCCAAGCCGTTTTGCTCTGTGGCCTCTGTGTCTGCGCTCCGTGTTCTCTGTGGCTTATGCCTTGGCCCGATGCTGGCGTGGTGGATTCGGGTTATCTTCGTTCTTCCCCTCCGCGCCCCACTCTGGACCTTTCCCGCGAAACCCGCCTTCTTCCTCGGCGAACCCTCCTCCCTATGAAAACTCCCCGTCTCCTCCTCGCCTCCGTCCTCGCCACGCTCGCGTTCGTCGCGACAGCCCGCGCCGAAAAGCCCCTCACCATCGCCAACGGAAATTTCGAGCAATCGCTCACCGGTTGGCTCGCCAACAATGACGGCGGCATGAGCGTCGCCTCCGCCGCGGCCGCCCACACCGGCAAACTCGGCCTCCGCGTCACCGACGCCAGCGACACCCTCGGCTCCAGCCTCGCGACCAAGCGCCTGCCCGCCGTCGCCGGCAAATCCTACGAGGTCCGTTTCGCCGCCCGCGTCGTCACCGGCGCCGGCATCGGCGTGTATCTGCGTTTCTACGACGCCAAGGGCAAAGCACTCAACTCGCAGGCGCAGAAGAACGAGAACATCCTCGCCCTGAACCGCAACGACACCGAGTGGAAGTCCCGCTCCGTCAAAGGCACCGCCCCCGCCGAGACCGCCACCGTCGAAGTCTGGATTCACTCCTACACCAAGAACACCGTCACCGCCGACTTCGACGACGTCGTCCTCGTCGAACTCTGATCGCCTCCTCCCGCGGCGGCGGTCCCCCACCGCCGCCGCCCCCTCTGCCCATGCCCGACCGCCCGCGCCGCTCCCCATCGCCTACCCCCGTTGTCGAGTCCGCGTCCGACCAAGCCGCGCGCGCCCGCCTCCGCTACCGCCGCAAAGCCAACGTCGTCACCGTCATCGCCTGCCTCCTCGCCGCCGCCGCCGCCATCGCGCTCGCCCTCTGGCTGCCGTCCCTCGCCCAGTAGTCACCCCGTGATTTTATTCTGGGCGTCCCAACGATGCCTGGCTCCGTGGCCTCTGTGTCAGAGCTCCGTGCCCTCTGTGACTCCTGCCTTGGCCTCCTTAAGTCGCCCCGCCTCCACCGAGTGCCGTCCACTCGCGTTTCCACCCCTTCGATGAAACTACTCCCGGTCCTGCTCTGCTTTCTCACCGCGCTCGCCTCCGCCGCCACTCCGCTCCCGCCTCCCCCGCCACCCACGCCCGATTTTGCGTTCATCGACACCTCGATCGAAAACGGCTCGCCGCTCCACTGGGATATCCAGCCCGACCGCTCGATTCTGATCTCGCTCCAATACGACCACGAGCGCGACTCCCCCAACCGTGCCGCCGGCCACTGGCACTTCCGCCTCGAGGGCAACCCCGGCTCCTCCCACACCCTCGTCTTCCAGAATTTCTTCAATTTCTGGAACGGCAAACCCGGCCTCCCCGTCGATGCCCGCACCGCCTGCGTGCTCTCCGACGACGGCCGCACGTGGCGCTCCGAGCGTATGCAGCTTTCGGATGCGCGCGTCTCCCTGCGCGTGACGCTCGGCCCCACCGGCTCGCTCTACGTCGCCCGCATCGAGCCCTACCGCCTGAGCGATCTCGCCAAACTCGTCGCCGCGATCCGTTCCCACCCGCTTGTCGCCGTCACGCCCATCGGCCACTCCGTCGAACAACGCCCCCTCGAGATCATCCGCGTCGGCCGCGAGAGCGCCCCGCACCGCGTGTTCATCCGCGCCCGCGCCCACCCGTGGGAGCCCGGCGGCAATTGGGTCATCGAGGGCCTCGTCGCCGCCATTCTCGCCGACACACCCGCCGCCCGCGCGCATCTCGAAAAAGTCGCCTACTATCTTCTCCCCATCGCCAACCTCGACGGCGTCGCCCGCGGCCGCACGCGCTTCAATCTCCGCGGCGTCGACCTCAACCGCGGCTGGGACAAACCCGCCTCGCCCGAGCTCTGCCCCGAAAACCACGCGCTTGAGCAGTGGCTCACCGCGATGGCCGCGCGCA
>CALRZR010000365.1:0-5458 GCA_943372705.1 Opitutus sp. GAS368
GGGCCAACAGATCAAGATTGCTGCGGATCGTCTGCACCGCGCCATCACGGGCAGTGAGCGATCCCTTGATCGCGCCGGAGGCGAGCGCGACGGCCTGAGGAGGGCTGCCGGCGGTGATCTGCGTGCCGTCGAAGGCTACTTGGCCCTGCACGGTGGCGAGATCGACGAGGACGATGTCGTTGCCGGAGGCGTCCTTGAGAACCACCTGGACTTGGCTGCCGTTCGTGTCGCGCAGCTCGATGGGAAGCTTGGCCGCGAGTTCTTCGATCTTCGCCTGACGCTGGTCGCGGAAATCGACCGCAGAGCCGGGGACCGTCACTTCAAAACGACCGATCTCGGCATTCAGCGACGCGATCGCAGAGAGGAGCGTGTTGGCCGAGCCAACATCGATGGCGACCTGCGCATCGAGATCGGTCTGGACCTGCGCGAGGCGACTGTCGGCGCTCTGGAAGCGGTCGGTGAGAATCGTCGCGCTTTGGACGAGCGACTGGCGGGCGCCGATATCTGTGGGGCTCGAAGCGAGCGTCTGGAAAGAGGAGAAGAAACTGTCGAGTGCGGCGCCCAAGCCGTTCGTGGAACTGGAGGTCGCTTCGGTGCCACCGGTGGCGCTGATGGTTTGGCCGAGTCCGGCCTGCGCGCGTTGGTAACCAGCCTGCTCGGCCTCAAAGGACGATTTGAGCGAGATCTCGCGCATGAGCTGGCGGTCGACGAGCGAATCGCGGAGCTGCTGCACGCCGACCACTTCCAAGCCGAGGCTCTGCACGCCGGTCGGCGTCGCGACTGAGCCGCGGTCACCGTAGATGACGCGCTGGCGGGCGTAGGAGGAGTTGTTCACGTTCGCCAAGTTCTTGCCCGCAGTCTCCAGCGCGCGGCCGTGGGCGTTGATCGCCTTCACGGTGGTGGAGAGACTGTAGTAGAGGCCGGACATGGCGGGTGGCGGGGCGGAGCGAGAAATTAACCGGCGGCGCGCAAGGTCGCGGTGGCGTGCGCCGAGGCGACGGAGAGGCGGCCGCCGGGTGAATAGGTTTTCGTGAACGAATTCGGGCGGAGCAGAGAGAGTGTTTCCTGATGCACTTCGACGGCACGGGTGAGCAGCGTGTGGTTGTGGCGGCTGGTGCGGCGCACGCGGTGGAGCAGCGCGTTGACTTCGTTGATGAGGGCTTCGAGCAGCGGGCGCGCGTCGCACTCGACATACGGCAGTAGCGAGCGGAGCGATGCGGTCGTGGGCTGGCCGTTTTCGTCGGCAAAGGCGGCGACGGCCTGTTCGCGGCGGGCGCGCGACTGGGCGAGAGTGAAGGCGTGGCGCTCGATCTCGTTGGCGAGGTGCAGCACGGTGTTGGCGTCGCGGTCGAAGAGGGCGCGCTGCTGGGCTTCGAAGAGGTGCAGGAGCCCGCCGTAGTCGGCGAGTTCTTCGCGGAGACATTCCGCGATGAATTCCCAAGAAGTGGTCGTGGTGATCATGGTAGCGCCTCGGTTGAGGTGTTGCGCGAAGCGGTGGCGGCCGAGAGCCCGCGGGGAGTGAGTTGTTTTTCGAGCATGCGGCCGAGCCCGAGTCCGGGGCCGGCGGTGAGTTGCTGGGCAAATTTGTCGGTGATCATGTCACCGTAGACATTCGCAGCGGGGCCGGATTTTTCGGAGCCGAGCATCGAGGTCATCGTTTTACTGAGGAGCTGGCGGACGAGGATGGCCTCGAACTGTTGCGCGACCGCGGTGCGTTGGGCCTCGGGTGAAGCGTTCCGCAGGGCGGCGCCGGACAACGGCTGGCGCGTCGAGGGAGCGGAGCGTGCGGCGCTCAGCTCGGCGAGCTGCGCGACCGAGGCGGGCGAATGGGGATTGGCGATACCGGCGACGTTCATGGCTCAGTTGATCACGAGCTCGGCTTGGAGCGCGCCGCTGCGCTTGAGGGTTTGGAAGATGGCCATCATCTCGCGCGTGGAGACGCCGAGGGCGTTCAGCGCGGAGGCGAGGCGCTCGATGGTGGGCTGCTCGTCGAAGACGATGAAGCTGCCTTTGCCTTCGTTGACGGCGGTCTGCGTGCTTTGCGTGGCCGTGGTCTGACCGGAATTGCTGAAAGCGTTGGGCTGGCTCACGCCCTGTTGGCTCGTGACTGTGATGGTGAGGGCGCCGTGCGCGATGGCGACCCGCGAGAGGCGCACCGTGGAGGTGGCGACGATCGTTCCGGTGCGCTCGTTGATCACGATGCGGGCGAGCGTATCGGTGGCGCTCTCGACCTGGCCGAGGTCGGCGATAAAAGCGACGTCGCGGCCGCGATAGGTGCCGGGCAGCACGACGCTCACGGTCGCCGCGTCGACCGCGGTGGCGGCCGCGGGCCACTTGGCATTGATCGCATCGGCCATGCCGGAAGCGGATGAGAAATCGGGATTGTGCAGGAGGAGGCGGAGCGTGTTGTCGCGGACAAAGGTTGCGGGAATCTCGCGCTCGACGATGCCGCCGTTGGAAATGTTGCCCACGGTCGGGTGGTTCTTCTGGACCGTCGCGCCACCGGCACCGCCGGCACCGCCGAGGAATCCGCCGATCGCCACCGGACCTTGCGCCACCGCGTAGACGCGGCCGTCGGCACCGAGGAGCGGGCTTTGGAGGAGGACGCCGCCCTGAAGGGATTTCGCATCGCCCATTGAGGCGACGTTCACATCGACCTTGGCGCCGGGTTTCAGAAACGGCCCGATGTCGGCCGTGAGCATCACGGCGGCGACGTTCTTGGCCTTGATGTCGGTGGGATTGAGCGCGAGGCCGTAGCGTTGAAGAGTATTGGCCACGGCGCGAAGGGTCGCGGTGGCGTTGCTGTCACCATCCCCGGCGAGGCCGACCACGAGGCCGTAACCGACGAGTTGGTTGTCGCGACCGCCTTCCACCAGCGCGAGATCCTTGATCCGCGAGGAGGCGAGGGCGAACGGCGCGAGGAGCGCGCTGGCGAGAAGGATTTTGAACATCCGCGTCATGGGAGAAAGTGGGCGTTCAGAACGGACGGAGCTTTTCGTAAACCTTCGACAGCCAGCCGCGTTTCTGAGCGTCGGTGAGCGCGCCCTCGGCGTAGAACTCGACGCGGGCGTCGGCGATATTGGTGGACTGCACGCTGTTGTCGCGGGCGATGTCGTCCTGACGGATCATACCGTGGAGGACGACGTATTGGGTTTCGCCGGAGAAGGTGACGACCCGCACGCCCTGAATCACGAGATTGCCGTTCGGCAAAACGTCGGTGACGAGCACGGCCGCGCGGGCGGAGAGGCTCTGGGAGTTGCTCACATCGCCGCCGCCGGAGAAACCGGATTTGCCGGTGGCAGACATACCCGGCAGCTCGCCCGCGTGTTTCGCGAGGCCGGTGTAGAGGAACTTCGCGATGGTGTCTTCGACAGAGGACTCGCGGGTGGATTTCTTGCTCTGCGAGCTGGAGGCGATCGCAGACTCGGCGACGACGATCGTGACGATGTCGCCCGTCGCGGAGGCTTTGCGGTCGGCATACATGCCACGCTGCGAACCGTTGCCATTCGCCGGCCAGAGGGAATCGGCGCGGGCAAACGGCACGGCCAACACGCACAACAGCGCGAGGGAAAGGGTGCCAAACTCCAGCGAGTTTGGCCGGTTCACCGGCGTGAGCGGCAGAATCACACGAGTCTGGGACTCAGGCACGGGGAGTTTAAAAGCGGACTTGGACACGGTTTTCATCGACGACCACTGCGGCGAAATTTTTGAGCGAAACGGGATTGCGGACAGTGACGGTGTCGCCCTGCGCACCATTTTCCATGGCGAGGGCTTTCATCGTGACGAGGAGCAGACCTGAATTGGCGGAGACTTCGACGACGTTGCCCTTTTTCACGAGCGGGCGGCGAACGATGTCCCGCCAGGTGAGCATGCGGCCGGCGGGCACGGCCCGGGCGAAGATGAACGTGCGGTCGCCAATCGCGGCCGGCAGCGCCTCGCGGTCGCGGAAGAGATCGACGCGGCGGGCTTCCAGCATCGCGGGATCAAACGTGACCCCAACGGTGAGCGGCTGGCGAGCGGCCCAGACATCCCGCCAGAGAGAGGCGCGGAGCACGATCGCGGCGTCGGCGGTGGAGCTGACCACTTTGCCGTCGGCGACGATCCGCACACGCACCAACATGGAGGCGGACGGCACGGTCGGAAATTCGAGAACGGCTACTTCCCACGCGGCGGCCGCGCGGGCCGGCGACGCCCACGGGCGGAGCAGCTCGAGCTGCAGGTCGCCCTCAAGATTAAAATGGGTGACGAGATCGCGGGCCACCGCGGCGACAAACTGTTCGCGGGAGAGTGGTGCGGCTTCGGACTCCGCGGAACGGAGGGCGGCGGGCGTGGCGACGGCGCAGAGCAGAAGGGAGATGAGTCGGAGTGTGCGCATCGGTATCAGCGTTTCATGTTCGCGATGTTCTGGAGCATCTCGTCGGACGTCTGGATCGACTTGCTGTTAATTTCGTAAGCGCGCTGGGCGACGATCAGGTTCACCATTTCCTCGACGATGTTCACGTTGGAGGACTCGATGTAGCCTTGGATCGTGCTGCCGAAGCCGAGCTCGCCGGGCTGGCCGAGCTCGGGAGTGCCGCTGGCGGCGGTCTCTTCGTAAAGATTGCCGCCGAGGCTGCGCAGTCCGGCCGGATTCGCGAAGCGCGCGAGTGAAAGACGGAAGCTCGTGGTGCCGGTCGCCGTCTGCACGGTGACCTGGCCGTTTTCCGAAATCGCCACCGAGCTGGCACCGGGCGGAATCGGCTGAAAACCGCTGAGCACCGGCAAACCGTCAACGGTGACGACCTGCCCCTGGGCGTTGAGTTTGAACGAGCCGTCGCGGGTGAAACCCACGGTGCCGTCGGGACGTTGCACTTCGAAGAAACCGTCACCCTGAATGGCAACGTCGAGTTTCTCGCCGGTGGCGTTGAGCTGGCCCTGCGTGAAAACTTTCGAGGTCGCAGCGACACGCGAGCCGTTGCCGACTTCGACGCCGGTGGGAACGAGATTGCCGCCGCCGGAATCGGTGCCGGATGCACGGGTGGGCTTCTGGTAGAGCAGATCCTGGAACTCGATCTTGCTGCGCTTGAAGCCGGGTGTGTTCACGTTCGCGAGGTTGTTCGCGATGGTGTTCAGGTTGAGCTGCTGCGCCTCCATGCCGGTGGCGGCCGAGTAGAGTGAAAGATTCATAGGTGGAGGGAGCTAAAGGCTGCCGAAGCGGCGCGGCCGGAAATCACGAAAGAGGCCGGCCCGACCCCATATCGGGCTCGGCCATGCAGTCGTGATTCTAGCGGTTGTCTGTCTGGGAAATTCATGGCGTGGCGTCGGATCAGCCGAGGGCGTCGAGGGTTTTCTGCATCTGGTCGTCGACCGTGCTGATGATCTTCTGGTTGGCCTCGTAGGCGCGGGAGATGAGGACGAGGTCCACCATTTCGCGTAGCGGAGTGACGTTACTGCCTTCCAGGTAGCCCTGGAGGAGCTC
>CALRZR010000366.1:0-5439 GCA_943372705.1 Opitutus sp. GAS368
TTTTCTTTCCGCCACACCGCCACTCCCGCCCCGACCACTGGTGGTCGAGACCAATGAGTTTATCAAACTCTCCCTGCCTCGGTTTGAACGTTTCACACGAGACCTCCGCGCCCGCCTATCTCCGACGAATTCCCCTCGCCGTGCTGAACTGCTCGAAAATCTGGACGCATGCTTCCGAGTTCTTCGCGAGGAAGATGGACCCAGGGTCCAGCGCGCACTAGCACAGAAGGCAGACCGAAGGGAACTTGCCGATGCCCTACGATCGCTGCACACCAACCTTGCCGACCTGCGCCGCTCGGTTGACGAACTTCTCGTCGAGTCGCTCGCCGAAAAATCGCTTCGCGTCGACGAGCGTTTTTTTGATGAGCTTCGACAGTTCTGGCTCTTCGAGCGGGGCTACAGCCTCCGATTCAGATTCGATCCGAACGAAACAGTTGAAAAAACAGCGGAAAAAATCTTGGCCCCAGCAAAGTAGCCGCGCCGCTTCCGGCGCGGTGATTCCCCGCACTCCCCCTCCCCGTCTGCGATCAGCAGACCCCATCCCCGCCGCTTCGGCGATCAGCCGAAGCTCACGCCCAAAGTTTCGCCCATTGGCGAAACTCCCTTAGCGGTCCCCTCCTCCGCTCTGCTCATCGCCTCGCCCCGCGTCCACGTCGACGCCACCGCCCGTTCCCTCCACCCAAAGCACCTACCGCTCAGCGCAAATCCCCCCGCCAACTCAAGTGTAGCGCGCCCCCATCCGCTCCACTGTGCCCGCCGCGCCCGCCACCGTCCTTGCCGCCGCACCCCGACCCGCCACCGTTCGCGGTTCGCATGTCCGCCGCCGCCCTCCCGCTCCGTCACCTCTTGCTCGCCCTCGTTGTCGTCTCGATCTGGGGCACCAACTTTGCGGCCATCAAGATCGCGCTCCGCGAACTCCCGCCACTCCTGCTCTGCGCCGTGCGTTTTGTCTTCGTCGCCTTCCCCGCCGTGTTTTTTCTTCCGCGCCCCGCCATCCCGCCGCGCGCCCTCGTGCTCTACGGACTCACGATGTTCGCACTGCACTTCGGCTTTCTCTTTCTCGGCATGAAACTCGGCATGTCCGCGGGCCTCGCCTCGCTCGTGCTGCAGTTCCAGGTCTTCATCACCCTCACGCTCGCCGCCTTCGTCCTGAAAGAGCGCATCCTCCCTGTGCAGATCGCCGGAGCCCTCGTCGCGGGCGCCGGCTTCGTCATCGTCGCCGTGCACACCGGCGGCGATATCACGCTCGCCGGCCTCATCTGCGTCCTCCTCGGCGCCACGTCGTGGGGCTTCGCCAACTTCACCTCCAAACGCCTCGGCCGCGTCAATCCCCTCTCACTCGTCGTCTGGGGCAGCCTCGTCGTGCCGATCCCGATGGGCCTCGCCTCGCTCGCCTTCGAAGGCCCTGCGCTCATCGCCCACAGCCTCACACATATCACCGCCCCCACCATTCTCAGCGTCGCCTTCATCGTCTACGCCTCGACCCTCATCGCCTACTCGCTCTGGAGCTGGCTGCTCTCGCACCATCCCGCCTCGACCGTTTCGCCGTTCGCATTGCTCGTCCCCATCTTTGGACTCCTCGGCTCCGCCGTCATTCTCGGCGAACCGCTCCCCGCCTGGAAACTCCAAGCCGCCGCCCTCGTGATCGCCGGTCTCGCCCTCAACCTCTTCGGCCCACGTTTCGCATCCTCCTTCGCGCGACGCCCCTGACCGCGGCGCCGCCCGTTTTGTTTCCGCCCACTTATTCCATCGCCGTGCGTGCCTACCTCGTCACGCTGCGGCATCATGCGTCATTTTCACCGGCCGTTTTTCCTCGCATTCCTTCTGGCCACGGCCCCGTTCGCCGCGCTCGCGCCCCTCGCCCACGCCCAACGCCCGAAGACCGTCGAACTCTTTAACGGCCACGATCTCTCCGGCTGGGAAATCATCACCGTCCCGTCCCCCACACCCGACACCACGCCGAGCTGGCGTTACAATCCCTCCGGCCACCTCACGCTCACCGGCAAGCCCGTGAGTTACCTCGCCACCAAGGCCAGCCACGCCAACTACCGCTTGCACGTCGAGTGGCGCTGGCCCGCCGACGCCGCGAAAAACAGCAACAGCGGCATTCTCCTCCACATCACCTCCGGCCCCGCCAACGCCACGCCGTGGCCCACGTGCGTGCAGCTCCAGCTCAAGCCCACACGCGTCGGCGATCTGCTCCCGATGGCCGGCGCCACGTTTGCCGAAACGCTCACGTCCGCCCCCGGCGCCAAAAATTCCCAGCGCGACCGCCTCGCCGCCGACAGCGAGAAACCCCTCGGCGAGTGGAACGCGTGCGACATCGTCAGCGCCGACGGCAAACTCGAGATCCGCATCAACGGCATCCTGCAAAACCGCGTCACCCAAGTCTCCCCCGCCGCCGGCCGCATCGGCCTCCAACTCGAAGGCACCCCCTACGACATCCGCAACGTCCGCCTCACGTTCGTGCCATAGCCCGCGCCGCAGCCGCCCCCGTCGCACCCGTTTTCCGCGTCCTCGCCCATGTTGGACGCGCCCCCCAGGCTCGCTGGGGTCGCGACGCCTCCGTCGTGTTGTCACCACGTTTTCACGACACCCGCCGCGTTTCCCATTGCCGGCCCCCGGCACCGTCCGGCATAGAGCCTCCCATGGTCGATTCCGGCTCCGCCCCAGCCAGCGCCCCGACGCCTCACGGCGGATTTGCGCCGACCCAGTGGAGCATCGTCCGTGATGCCGGCAGCGATCCCGCGCGCCGGCAGGCTGCTCTCGAATCGCTCTGCCGCACGTATTGGCCGCCCGTCTACAGTTTTCTGCGCCGCCGCGGCCACTCGCCCGCCGATGCCGAGGATACCACGCAGGCCTTTTTCGCCCACTTGCTCGCCGGCGATTTTTTTGAGCGTCCCGATCCCGCCCGCGGCCGTTTCCGCGGATATCTCGTCGGCGCACTCCGCCAATTCGTCAGCCACGAGCGCGCCCACACCGACGCGCAGAAACGCGGCGGCCATGTCACGTTCGTCAACCTCGCCGGCCTCGACACCGAGCGCGAATACGCCGCCGTCGATCATGCGCAACTCGACCCCAGCGAAGCCTACGAGTTGTCCTGGGCCGTCACCCTCCTCGGCCAAGCGATGCGCCGCCTCGAGGCCGAGCAACGCGCCGCCGGCCGCGCCGCCGCCTTCACCGCCCTCAAGCCGCTGCTCCACGCCACTCCCGGCCCCGGTGACTACGATCGCATCGCCACCGCCCTCAACACCTCGCGCGCCACCGTCGCCGTCTGGCTCCACCGGCTCACCCGCCGCCTCGCCGAACTCGTGAAACTCGAGGTCGCCGCGACCCTCGAAAATCCCGCCGACGCCGAGCAAGAACTCCAACACCTCCTCCAGGTTTTCCGCCGCTGAGTCTCACCCCATGCACTCGCCCACTCCCGCCCCACCCGTTCCGTGCCCGCGCTGCGGGCGCCCCACCGCGCACGCCTTCGATGCCACCGGCGTCTGCCCGCGCTGCGCCGGCGCCCAAATTTTCTCCCAAACCATCGCCGACAAACCGGGCTCGACCCCGCCCTTTCCTCCCACCGACTCTTTTGCCGGCCCCACCCGCATCGGCCCCTACGCCATCATCAGCGAACTCGGTCGCGGCGGCATGGGTGCCGTCTACCTCGCCCAGCACACCCAACTCGGCCGCATCGTAGCTCTGAAAGTCATTCCGTCGGGCGGCAGCGCCACCTCCGACCTTGAGATGCGTTTCCTGCGCGAAGCCCGCACCATCGCCCGCCTCAACCATCCCGACATCGTCGCCGTGCACGACGCCGGCCGCGACCACGGCCACGCCTATTTCTCGATGGATTATTTCGAGGACGGCGACCTCGCGCGTCGTCTACGCGCCCAACCTTTTTCTCCCCGCGACGCCGCGCAACTTCTCCACCGCGTCGCCGGCGCCATCGCCTTCAGCCACGCCGCCGGCGTGCTCCACCGCGACCTCAAACCGTCCAACATCCTCCTCGCCGCCGGCGTGCCTCACGTCGCCGATTTCGGCCTCGCCGCCGAACTCGACAGCAGCGGCGGCCTCACCGCCCGCACCTCCATCCTCGGCACTCCGCACTACCTCGCACCCGAAGCCCTCAGCCGCGGCAGCGCCGCGCAAGGCGTCACCTCCGACGTCTACTCACTCGGCGTCATTCTCCACGAGATGCTCACCGGCCGCACTCCCTTCGCCGGCGCGTCCCCCGTGGAACTTCCCGGATTGCTCGCCCGCGGCGACGCTCCCGACCTGCGCTTGCTCGCGCCGCAAGTCCCACCCGACCTCGCCACCATCTGCGCCAAGTGTCTCGAATTCGACCCCGCCCGCCGCTACGCCGCCGCCGCCGATCTCGCCGAAGATCTTCGCCGCTTTCTCGCCGGCGAACCCATCGCAGCCCGCCCCGTCTCCACCGTTCACCGGCTCCTGCGCTGGACCCGCCGCCGTCCCGCTCTCGCCGCGACGTGGGTGTTGTCGTTTCTCCTCGCTGTCGGTTCCCTCACCGCCGCGACGCTCATCAATCGCGAACGCCTCCGCGCCAACGCCGCCGCCGAGGAAAGCGACGCGCTCTCTCAGTTCTTGCAGATCGACCTGCTGCAACAAGGCGCCAATTCCAGCGCCCAGAATCGCGACCTCAAACTTCGGACTGCGATGGAGCGGTCCGAGCCGGCGATCGCCAAGCGTTTCGCCAACGCCCCCTTTGCCGAAATTTCCCTTCGTCAGCGGTTCGCGTCGATCTACTCCAGCCTCGGCGAATATGCCGGCGCGGAGCGACAGCTTCGCCCCACCGTTGCTCTCCTGCGGCGGGTGCGCGGCCCGCATCACCCCGAGACGCAATACGCCTCCAGCGAATGGGCGTCCGCGCTTCACGAAATCGGTCGTGCCTCCGAGGCCGCTGCCCTCATCCGCCCCGCGGTCGCCGATCTGGTCGCCACCCTCGGCAACGCTCATCCCCATGCCATCAGCGCCCTCGAAGTGGAGTCCTTGGTCGAACGCGACCTCGGTCGCACCGCCCGCGCCGAAATGCTGGCCCGTCGCGCCCTCGAGATCACGCAGCAGGCCCTTCCCCGGGATCACGAACTGCGCCGCATGGCTCTCGTTAATTTCAGCAAGATCGTCGACGCCCCGGCCAAACTCCCCGAGGTCGAGCGCGCCGCCCGGGAGGCGCTCGCCATCGCCGAGCGCGTCTACGGGCCCTCCCATCACAATACGCTGGGCTCCCGCGTCGACGTCGCCGCCAGTCGGGCGATGCAGGGCAAACCGGAAGAAGCAGTCGACGTCCTCCGGCAATTGCATGCGGCTCTCGCTCATGACCAAGGCCCCGACGATCACGCCACCTTGCGCGCACTGGGTAATCTGGGTTTCGCGCAAACCCGGCTCGGGCAACATGCCGAAGCAGAAAAAATATTTTCCGAATTGGTCGCC
>CALRZR010000367.1:0-5370 GCA_943372705.1 Opitutus sp. GAS368
ACGACGGGCGAATACCGTGTGGGCGCAGTGCAGCCGAGTCTGGCGCCCTCGATGGATATTCAGGTCGCTTCGAATTTCGAACGCTTCATTTACTTCAATGTCGACCGCGATCCGGCGCGCGTGCGCGAGGTGATGCAGACGTTCAAGACGACCGGCGCCTATACGTTTCAAAATTTCAACCGTGCCACGTTTAGCGCCTCGCGCACGAGCGACGCGGAGATCGCGAGCATCATCACGCGGGTGCATCGCGACTACGGCTACGTGGCCGATCCGCACACCGCGTGCGGATTCAAAGAGCTGTCTTCCGACCGTGTCAGCGTGGTGCTCTCGACGGCGAGTCCGGCGAAGTTCCCCGATACCATTCGGGCTGCGGTGGGCGTCGAGCCGACGCACCCGAGCCTCGAGGCCCTCAAGGCGAAGCCCATCGTAAAACACCGTTTGCCGGCGACCCCGGCGGCCATCCGCGCGTTTGTGGATGCGCACGCCGTGAGCCGATAAGCGGCTTTGACGGCATTCCGTGATTCGCGTTTGACGGGAGGAGGGGCCGACCTACGGTGGGCACTGACACCCTGCAGTGTTCGAGGTGCTTTCAATAACTGCTCTTTGCCTTAGAATTATTACGGGAGCCAAAACCGTCGCGGAAGATGCTAGGCCGTCCATCGGAAAGCAGACGCTGCGGAGGAGGCGCCCACCTTAACCTAAAAAGGTCCTGAGCCTTTGGGCGCACGGCACAGGTGGGGTGTCACTTCTACTTTTCCCAATACCATGAGTCCCTCGTTCTACCACATCCTCCATCTCAGCTCCCTGATCGTGTTGCTCGGTTATACGTTTTACGCGTTTGCCGCTCCGACGGAGACGCGGAAGCGGGTGCTCATGATCACCGGCGTGATGAGCCTGCTCATGGTCGTGAGCGGCGTCGGCCTGCTGCACAAACTTCACCTCGGGTTTCCCGCGTGGGCCATCGTCAAGTTGGTCTGCTGGCTCGGTCTCTCGGCCATTGCCGGTATCGCCTACAAGCGCCGCGCACAAGGCGACCTGTTCATGATTATCGCGTTTGCCCTGGCCATCACGGCCGTGGCGATGGTCTACGTGAAGCCCTTCTGACGGCGGGCGCCGTGCCATGGTCGGTTCGCTGTGCGGGGTGTGGGTCGATGACGCTGGTCGTGTGCACACGACGGTCGTGGCGGCGGGCGGAGGTCGGGAAACGAAGATCGAAGGCTTCCGGCCTTTTGCGTGGCTCAACGACACGCCACCGGATGCCAACCTGCACGGTCTGACGCTGGAGCGGCTGCAAGGGCCGGGACCCTATGACCGGCTCGTGCACGCGGAGTCGCTCGGGGTGTTTGAGACCTTCACGAAGGAGGCAAAGCAAACGGCGATCGGTATCGACGCGATCCGGCCGCTCGAAAGCCAGTTTCTCCTCCAACATCGTCAACGCCTCTATCGGGACCTCAGCTTCGGCCAGCTGCGGCGTTGTCAGCTGGATATCGAAACGGCGTCGTCCGACGGCGGGTTTCCCGACGCGGCGCGTCCCGGTGACCGGGTGCTCGCGATCGGGTTGCGCTGCGGCGGGCAGAATCGGCTGCTGGTGCTCGGCGAGATGACGGATGCCGCCGAGAAGGCGCTGTTGGTGGAGTTCAACGCGGTGCTCGCCGAACTCGATCCCGACGTGATTGAGGGGCACAACATCTTCAAATTCGACCTCGATTATATGCGCCAACGCTCCCGGTTGCACCGCGTGCCGTGCGCGTGGGGGCGCTACGGGCAGAAGGCGTCGTTCAGGAATTCCCGGCTGAAAGTGGCTGAGCGCTGGATCGATTTTCCGCGGTGCGATCTGCCCGGCCGGGCGGTGGTCGACACCTATCTACTCGTGCAGCTCTATGACATCACGACGCGCGAGTTGACGTCGTATGGGCTCAAGGATGTGGCGGTTTACTTTGGCATTACCGACGAGGACAGCGCGGAGCGGACCTACATCGAAGGGAGCAAGATTCAGGACGTGTTCGTGAGCGACCGGGCACGTTTCTGCGCCTATCTGGAGGACGATTTGCGCGAGACGGCAGGGCTGGCCGACCAGTTGCTGCCGACGTATTTCGAGCAGGTGCGGACGTTTCCGACGATGCTGCAAGAGGCGACCTTGCGCGGGGCGACCTCGAAGATCGATCTTCTCTTTCTCGAAGAATACTACCACGCGCGCCAGGCGTGCCCGGTGCCGCCGGAGGTGTTGCCGTTCGAGGGCGGCTACACGCGGAGTTTTCAGGAAGGCGTGTTCAAACATGTGCTGCACTTCGACGTCGCCTCGCTCTACCCGAGCCTGCTCCTGCACATCGCGCGGAATCCTAAGAACGATACGCTGGGTGTGTTCGTGCCGCTGCTTGGGCGGCTGCGTGAGTATCGCCTCAAATACAAGCAGCTCGCCAAGAACGCGCCGAGCGAAGAGGAGCGCGCGGAAGCGCAGGCGCGACAGGCGAATTTCAAGATCCTGATCAACTCGTTCTATGGCTACCTCGGGTTTTCAGGCGCGCGGTTTGGCGACGGCGAGTTGGCGGCGGAAGTCACGCGGCGCGGACGCGAGCTGTTGCAGATGCTGATCGACGAATTTGCAAAGCACGGCTGCACGATGCTCGAGGCGGATACCGATGGAATTTACCTCTCGTCGGAGAAATATTTCGGCGAACCGGAGACCCTGTTGGGGCTCGTCGCTCCGATTCTGCCGGAGGGAATCGAGTTGGAATACGACGGGCACTACGCGGCGATGTGGTGCTACAAGGCCAAGAACTACGCGCTCTACGACGGCAAGAAAGTCACGTTGCGCGGCAGTGCGCTGCGGTCGCGCGGGATCGAGCCGTTTCTCAAGAAGCTGAGTGAGTGCCTCATCAATTACCTCGTCGGAGCTTCGCCGAATTCGCCCGTTCCTTTGGTGGAAGATTATCGTCGGCGATTGGTCGGGCGCGAGGTGCCGGTGGCGGAGTTGGCGAAGAGCGAGACGCTCAACCAGAATCCGGACGCCTACGAGCAGTTGATCGCGTCCGGCGGAAAGCCGCGGAGGGCCTCGGCGGAAGTGGCGTTGCAGATGACGCCGCGTCCGCGGATGGGCGAACGCGTGAGCTACTACATCACCGCGAAGGCGAAGGGTAAAACCAGCGACTGGCAGCGGGCGCGTCCGCTTGGGCTCTACGACGCCGTCGCGGCGCCTTACGACCCGACTTACTATACGGACAAGCTCGACGATTGGCTTGAACGCTACGGCAACTTCATCGGCTTGAAGCCGCTGGGCGACGGCCAGGGCGAGCTGCTGTGAAGTGAGCGGCGCCCGCGGAAATTACTTTCCTGCCGGCGGATTGCGCAGCGAGTGCCAGAGGTAGAGAATCACGCCGACGCAGATGCCGGAATCGGCGACGTTGAAGGTCGGATAGACGTAGCTGCCGAAATGCAGATCGATGAAGTCAATGACGTGGCCGTGCACGAGACGGTCGACGAGGTTGCCGACGATGCCACCGCAGAGGAGGCCGAAGGAAATTTGCGTCAATCGGTCGCGTAGCCCGAGGGCCTCGCGCCAGACAAAAATCGCAAGGAGCGTGCCCGCGGCGAGGATCGCGAGGAGCACGCTCTGGCCGCTGAACATGCTCCATGCCGCGCCGGTGTTGCCGACGTGCACGAGGTAGAAGAAACCCTTGATGACGCGGATCGCGCCGAACAGCTCGCCGTAGGTGCCGTAGACGAGACGCTGGGCGATCCAGAGTTTCGTCAGCTGATCGGCGACAAAAACGATCACCGCGAGGGTGAGCAGCAGGCGGTAGGCGAGGACCCGTTGGATTTTCGACGGGGGAGTTTCGATTCTTGAGCGGTCGGAACCGGCGGCCGAGTCGGGTGAAGGTCGACCGATGGACATGGGACGGGAAGCGAAGCTCCGGAGGCGAAATGTCCGCTCAGTCGTCGCCGCCGTCATCCGAGGCTACGCTGCCGCCGCCGCCTTCTTCGCCGAGTTCGCCGAAAAGGCCGGCCTGGGTGCGGGAACGGTGGCGGTTGCGCTCAAGATCCTTCTGCGCTTCGGCCGAGTAGCGGGTGAACGGCACCGCGAGTAGGCGCTCTTTGGCGATCGGCTTTTGCGTGATTTCGCAGGTGCCGTAGGAGCCGTCGTGGATGCGTTTGATGGCTGCATCGATTTCGGTGAGGGCTTCCTGCTCCGAGGAGACGAGGCTGAGGGCGAAATCGCGGTCGAAGGTGTCGGTGCCGGCATCGGCCATGTGCTGACCGTAGGCGGAGAGATCGCCGGCGTCGTCTTTGGAGGAGCGTTTGAGCGTCTCTTCGGAGTGGAGCTCGATGCCCTCGGTCAGGTGGGTGCGGAGATCGATCAGGAGTTTGTAGTAGCGCTTGAACTTCTCGGGGACCTCCTGCTCGGCGATGGCCTCGGCGGAGCGGGCTTTCTTGGGATTGAAACCCAAAATGTCGGCGAGCGAGGCGGCTTTGACGTGGCTCGGTTTGATGGTCTTCTCGAGTGCTTCGAGGGCGGCGGCCTTCGACGTGGCGGGTTTGGCGGCCGCTTTGTCGGAGAACGGGACGTTGGTCTTGCTCGTGACCGTCTGCGCGATGGCGCGGACTTCATCGAGGCTGAAGGCGATGGGCTTGAGGGCGGCTTTGCGCTTCAGGATGCTGTCGCGCAGGGCGTTTTTCTTAGAGGGCTTTTCCATGGAGGGAGATTTCTTTTCGGGCTTGGCTGCAGGCGCTGCGCTCTTGGTGGGAGCGCTTTTGGCCGGAGCGGCTTTGGCGGGAGCGGCGGTTTTGTTGGCCGCGGGCTTTTTCGCGGGGGCGGATTTTGCGACCGGTTTCGCAGGCTTCACGTGTTTGGCGGAGGATTTCTTGGCAGAGGGTTTCTGTTTCGAGGCCATGGGGTGGTAGCTGTGGGTTGACAGGGTTTTCAGGGTTGGAGGGCTTCGGCGCAACGCGGGCAAACGTCACCGTGGGCGGTCGCGGCGAGCGCCGGCACCCAGCGCCAGCAGCGCGGGCAACGGACGAAGCCGAGTTCGGCACACGGACGGACGGAGACGGTGACGGCGCCGGGGGCGGGCGTCAGGCTGACATGGGAAACGATAAAGAGTTCGGGCAGGAATTCGCGGTGTTTTTCCAGCGCGCGGAATTCGGCGGAGTCGGCCGCGGCAGTCAGGGTGATCGCGGCATCGAGGGATTTGCCGAGCTTGCCGGCGGCGCGGTGCGGCTCGATGGACTCGTTGACGAGGGCGCGGACTTTCAGGAGCGCGGCGACGTCGGCTTCGACTTCGGCGCTGGTCCAGTTTGCCGGGGCGACGGGCCAATCCTGGAGGTGCACGGAGTCGGCGGTGTATTCAACTTTCGCGGTCGCGTAGGCCCATG
>CALRZR010000368.1:0-5345 GCA_943372705.1 Opitutus sp. GAS368
GTCGCCGGCACCACTAAACTCACCGTCACGGTCACCAACCCCCACGTGATGCAGGTCGGCGACACCGTGACGCTCAGCGGCGTGACCGGCTCGCCCACGGCCAACACGGCCCTCACGATCACGGCGATCCCGGATCGCACGAGCTTCGAAGCCACGCTCACCGGCGCCGGCCCCACCTACTCGGGTGGCACGGTCTCCCACCAGGGCCGCTACTACAAATATCGCCTCTGGGTCGCGGTCCACGCTTCCGCCGCCGTCCGCGTCACCGTTTCGGACAAGTAAGCCCCCCGCCGCGCGCCGCCGATGAAACCCATCCCGCTCAGCCTGCTCCGTGTAGGGCTGCCGCTTGTCGGCAGGCCGTCGCGGTTATCGCGTTCGTTGCGTGACGGCCCGGCGACCAGCGCCGGCCCTACGTTCTGGCGCTTCCTCGCCACTCTCACGTTCACTTTCCTTTTCACACTCACGGCCTCCGCCCAATACGAAATCAAGGCCGGCGCCACCAACTCCCTCTATCGCGGCACCGTCCCCAATTCGCCGAGCAACACCCCGCCGATCCTCCCCACGCAGCCGCAGTTCGCCGGCGTGGGCTTCACGGCCTCCAGCCAGGGCGCCATCGCCCCGGGTGCCACGCCCGCCACCCGCTACCCTGCCCAGGTCTACCTCGCCGGCGGCAACGGCGCGCCCACCGGCGCCGCTGTCGTCCACCTCCGCGCCAGCTTCGGCGGTATCTTCGCCAGCGGCGCCCCGCGCTACCAGTTCGGTGATATCATCACGCCGCCCACCACCGACGATGCCGGCGCCCCGCTCGCGACCGATTCGAACTACTGGCGCGTCCAGCCCGTCGAGCCCGGTGAGACCTTCACCCACCTCGATGGCCCGCAGGACGCCGCTCCCAAGGTCCCCGCCGGCATCGCGCCGGCCTTCTACTACAGCCCCCACGCCGAAAAGACCTTCGCCTCCCACGCCGGTCGCGTGACCATCACTTGGGTCAGCCGCCTGCCCGTCGCCAGCGGCACCGATACCCGCCTGCGCTACCGCTACCGCGAAGAAACCTTCGCCGTCTCCTCCTCCTCGTCCAAGACCCCGCGCACGATCTTCTGGACCGAGCGCAGCTTCAACGGCCCCATCGTCAACGTCCCCACCGGCAACGTCGAAGCCGTCAACGCGGTCTTCAACAATGTGGTGCCCGCCACGGTCGCCGAGGAATACAAGGCCGCGGGGGTTTCGACCCCGGCGGACCCGAATGCCACGCTGCCGGCGGAAAAGCGCACCGTCTGGTTCGAGAAGATCGCCGGCACCGGTCAACTGCACGCCTACAACCGCGAAGGCCGCATTCTCATCGAGTATCTCGGCAAGCTGAAAGCCGGCTCCAGCACCGTCTATACGTTTCTCGGCGCCGATGTCCTCGAAGTCGTCCGCGTCGCGCCGACCGTCAACACGACCGTCGATCTCGGCGAGCGCATCACGCCGCGCGATGGGTTGAACCGGCTCCTTCCGACGGATGGCGGCGCCGAGTGGCTGGCCTCCCCGGTCAACGCGCTTTCGCCCGATGGCTTGACGTTCTACACCGGCAATGCGCGGCCGGATGGCACCATCGACTACTACGCCGAGCGCGAGAACAACAATCCCGACCGCGTCTCGTTCTATTGGCTGGAGAAGCGCGAGGCCGCGATCCCCTCCGGCGCCGCGGGCACGATCCCCGTGACGGTCTATTGGCCGGCCGCCAAGAACTCCTACTTTATCCGCTGGCCCGACAACCTCTCGGCCTACGCGCACAGCACCGTGGCCGCGAGCGGGCCTACCACCGGGACGGGCGTGCAGTTCCCCGGCGGACGGATGCCGCAGATCGTGTTTCAAGACGACGGCCGGCAGACGGAGAGCGCGCTGGACTCCACCACCCAGCGCCTGCTGGTGAACCTTCCGAGCGGCGGCGACGGCCTCAACCGCACGCTCCTGAAATTCAATAGCGGCAACCAGATCTGGTATGTCCGCCTCTACACGCAGGCCGAAGGCCGCGCGGGCTTCCAGGAAGCCGACGGCGCGACCAGCGGCCTGAACCTCACCGCGACCGTCGGCCAGCGGATCAACCCGCCGAGCGCCGATTACGAACCCGCCGGCTATGTCGTGCCGGAGGCGGGCTTCAGCGACACCCACGATGTCGAGGCCTACCTGAACCCGAACACCCTCGGCGTGGCCGAGTCGGCGCAGGGCGCGATCATCCCCGTGAACACCGTCCCCGGGAAATCGACGATGAAGGTCTGGTGGTATCGCAAGGTGGTGCCGCCGAGCGCGGGCTTCGCGCCGTTCTACGTCGCCTCCAAGGTCGCCCGCTACGCCGTGTCGTGGCCCTCCGCCCCGCGCGAGATCGTGCTGGCGTCGAACATCGGCTCGGACGCTCTCTCGCCCTCCGAGACTGCCGGCCGGCTTTACGTGCAGAACGACCGCACGCGGCCGGGCTTCAATCCCAACGAAGAGCACGCGCTCATGCTCAATGGCCGCGTCTACGCCCTGCGCGACGACCTCAACGACACGTCCAACAACGCGGCGAACTACACGTCCCAACCCTTCGCTCTCCTCCGCTACACCTCGCCGACGGACGGTCGCCCCGCGATGACGGTCTTCCGAATCCTGCGCGAGAACGCGACCCACCAGTTCAACTACCCGATCACCGCCGGCACGATCGTGCAGGCGCCGCTGCCGCTGCCGTTGCTGCCGCTGCCGGTCGATAGCCGTGGGCGTTCGCGCAACACGGAGGTGGGCCTCGGCGTGCCGGACTCGGAGCACTCGGGCCCCGCGCACTACAGCCGATTCACGTTCAACGATCGCAAGGGCTACTCGTGGGTTTACCGCGGTCCGCATGCCGACGCTTCGCCGTCGTTCTTGATGCAGTTCTACTACACGATGCGCGAAGGCTTCTTCGTGCCCGGCGTCGGTGGCCAGCCCGCGATCGGCACGATCCTCCCGTATCTGCGGCCGATCAGCGCAAGCGGCTACTCCGGCGACCCGGTGAGCGGCAACTCGCTCGCAATCACCTACCGCCCCGTCTGGCCGACGAGCGCGCCGATGCTGCGCGTCGCCGAGACTCTCACCCTCCCGAAATTCGGCCTGCCCGACGTCTACTCGCAGGTCAGCGCCCACGTCCTCTACCAGCAGTCCATCGCCCAGGAAGGCGACGGCGCGCCGAGCGTCACGCTCCACGACCCGATCCGCGAAAAAACTTTCACGCTCGGCGAAGTCGGCCAGCTCCAGGCGCTTCCCGCCTCGATCCTCACCAGCTCCACCGGCGGGAAGACCTACTTCCAGCGCCTGCCCCCGCACCTGCAGCAGCGGTTTTATTACGACCCGGTCCGTGGCCTGAAGGGCACGCTCGTGCTCCTCGGCAAGTTCGTCGACGAAATCGCCGGCGAAGACTACGTGCAGCTCAACGTCCTCTCGTCCGCGGATCTCTCCGCGCTGCAAAACCTCGTCGGCGGTTCCGACGAGAAGCGTTCCCAGTGGCTCGCCGCGATCGCGGCCCTCACCACCCAGGTCGAGACCTTCGTCGAAGATCCCGCCAAGGTCGGTTCCTACAAATCCGACGGTGCGCCCGTGGACGTCGATGCGTCGACCCTCGCCGAGATCACCAACTCCGACACCGCCGTCGTGAAATACGCGCTCACCGCCACCGGCGGAGGCGCCGGCTGGGTCACGATGGTCTTCGGCAACGGCGCCGCCTTCACCCCCAAGGGCGACCCGGTCGTCGTCAAAGTCTTCAAGGTCTCGCCACAGCTCTACACTGGCGATCTCAAGGTGCTTCCTTCCCTCAACCCGCTCGATGAGCAGGTGACCCTGCGGCACAGCGCCGATTTCGCCGCCCACCCCGAGCTCTACGACTTCGAATGGCGCTACTCCCCGCCGCAGGGCGGCGTCTCCCCGCCGACCTACACCTACGCGATGACGTCGCGGCTCGGCGAGATCTGGCAGATTGTGAACACCCCGGCCGGCGACCTGCCGACCGAGGCAGAATACGCCGCGGGCGCGACCGGCACGCTGCCCCGCAGTGTGACGATCCGCCCCGCGGGCGCCGCCGCCGGCGTCGGCACCGCCAAGCCCGGCGTCGTCCTGCGCACCTCCGTCGACCTCGGCGATCCTTTGCCTGCGCAGATCGTGCTCAGCGCGACCATCGCCGATCTGGCCGGTTTCGTCTTCTACGTGAACGGCGTGCCCGCGACCGCATACCAGGCGCCGGCGACGTTCACCAACACCGGCGCGTCCACCGGTCTCGTGCCGGACGGCCTCGCGCGGCAGTTCTCGATCGACGGCAGCTTCTTCCAGCCGGGCGTAAACACCCTGGAGGTGGCGCTCTACACCGGCTCCGACGCCGGCGTGAGCTCGAGCGTGAACCTCATGCTCCACGCCTCGAGCGAGACCGATCAGGTCATCGCCTCGGGGACCCCCTGGCAGACGCCCAACGGCACGCTCTCCAATCAGGTGATCGTCGGCGGTTCGCCCTCCGCGCCGCTCGGCAGCCCGCTGCTCGTGATGTCCGACAACTATTTCACCATGCGCTACCGCCCGAAGGCCTCGGCCGGCAGCGTCGCGGGCACCACCTGGTCGCGCTGGATG
This sequence comes from Opitutus sp. GAS368, assembly GCA_943372705.1. GTDB lineage: Bacteria > Verrucomicrobiota > Verrucomicrobiia > Opitutales > Opitutaceae > GAS368. The sequence continues at coordinate 4,606 of CALRZR010000368.1, forward strand.
ACGCCCAAACTCGTCGAGGGCTGGATCAAGCGCGTGCTCGCCGGGATCAACCCCTTCAACCAGCGCATCACCGATCTCTACAACACCTCGATCAACACCGATGTCTCCGTCCTCACCCAGGCCGGCAAGCGCTGGGAGGGCGACGTCGCCCTCTCCCTCGCCAACATCAACGATTTTGGCCTGATCGAAATCTACGAGACCGTGCTCAACCGCGGCCGGACCATGAGCATCGACGCCGGCTTCAACTACGGCGCGGCCAACGACGCGCTCCTCCTTGCCGCCGGCTACCTGAGCGATCTCTACACGATTCTCGGCAACGAGGCCTACGCCGACGCCGCCAATCCCACCATCTCCATCGACGACGGCTCGACCACCAACTCGACCGAGGTCAATACCGCCCGTTTCTCCTTCGAGGGCCAGGTCGCCACCGTGCTCGACGAGGAACTCGCGCTCCTCCGCGGCCGCGACGATTTCCTCGCTCCCGGTGTCTCGGTCTCGCCCGGCTACAATCGCCTCTATTGGAACTACACGCGCGGCATCCTCTCCGGCGAAGCCCTCTACGCGGTCAACTACAACATCCGCGAGAAAGCCGGCAGCCCCACCGCCGACGGCAAGCTCGACGCAGCCGACGCCCAGCGGATGTTCCCGCAGGGCCACGGTGACGCCTACGGTCACTACCTCACCGCTCTGAAGAACTACACGCGCCTCCTGCAGAGCCCGAACTTCACGTGGACGCCCCG
>CALRZR010000369.1:0-5337 GCA_943372705.1 Opitutus sp. GAS368
AGGGTCGTCTGGGTGGGTTCACCGCGGACCCAGACGGTCCACTCGGGAGAGCTCGTCGAGGGGACGAGGGAAGAGCTGCTGAGCTGGGCGGGGTTGGGATTGGGAACCCAGCGCCAAACGGCGAGGATTTCCGGGTTGGCGGCGAGGAGCGTGTCGATCGAGGCGTGCGTGGCGTCGCCGTGGAGGTAGATGGCGTTCCAGCCGCCGCGCAGCGTGTAGGTGGGTGTTTGCCACTGGGCGTGGGCGGGGGGGGCGAGGAACAGGAGGAGAAAACAAGCTAAGAGCGGAGAGCTCAGAGCTGAGAGCACAAACCGATGGCTGAACATCCGCCCGGAGCGTGCTTTGCTCTCAGCTCTCAGCCCTAGACTCTGAGCTAGTTTGAGTATGGTTTTCATCGGACGGTGAGGCGGTGGAAGCGGGCGACTCCGGGGGTGACGGCGACGTAGCCGGGTTGCACGCCGATGGCGGGGGCGACGAAGGTCTTCGACGTGGCGCCGGTGGGCGTCGTGGAAAACGCGGCGGTCGTCCACGTGCGCAGGTCGGCACTTTCTTCGATGGTGTAGACTTTGCCGGTGATAGCGTAGAACTCGAAGGCCACGGCGGTCTCGGTCTTGCCGACGAGGTTGAGCTCGAAGCGCTCGGTGGCGTCACCGGCGAAGGTGCCGGCGAGGTATTCGTCGTAGTTGCTCAGGCCGTCGCCGTCGAAGTCGCCGGTTTTGGTGACGAGATTGATATCCCAGCCGGCGGTGCCGGGCGTGCGGCCGGCTTGGTAGAGGACCCACTCCTGCCAGGCGTCGGGCAGGCCGTCGTTGTTGGTGTCGGCGCCAAGCGTGAGATCGAGGCGGACACGTTCGCCGCCGTGGCCGGCGCGGAGGGTGCCGGCGACTTCGATCGGGTAGAACTTCTGGCCGTTCATCTCGACGTGGAGCGAGTAGACGCCTTGGGCGGGGACGGCTTTGTGCGCGTAGACGCGCGGCGAGTTGGCGCGGCTCGCGTCGATGCTGATCGGGAGCTCGTAGTTCAGCTGGCCGCGGACTTCGCTGAGGATGCGCGTGCGGGCGATTTCGACGTTGTCGCGGAGGAGCACGAGGTCCGCGCCCTGCGCGGTGAGTGTGGCGCCCACTTGGTCGCGCACGATTCCGTAAATCGTGTAGAACGGCGCCGGTGGGAACGCGCGGAGCGACGGGCTGAAGCTGGCGAGACCGAGGGCGACGAGGGCGATCAGGCGCAAGGAGGCACGCATAGCAGAGGAAGCGGGAAAAGTGGGAGCGCCGGATACGGGGATAGCCGAGCGCACAAAAATGTGCGCAGAAGGTAGGGTAAAAAACCCATGTCCGGAGAAGCGGAAATCTTACGCAGACCGCGCGTAGATTTACGCATTTACCTGTGAGAGAGGGCGCGGTGCACTCACTACCCATCGATCCGATGCTCGCCACCGCACCCAAAAATTCCCGACAAATCGCCGCCGCCGAGTGCCGGCTCGTGTTGGTCGAGGACGATGTGTTGTTGCGGGATCTGTTGGAAGATGTGCTGCGGCGGAGGTGCGGGGTGCGCGAGGTGCGGTCTTTCGGCGCGGCGGCTCCGGCGATCGCCGCGTTTCTCGACGATCCGCCCGATCTGTTGATCACCGATCTGCGGCTGCCCGATCTCGATGGGCGCGACATCATTCGCCGGCTGCGCACGCGGCAGGCGGCGACGCGGTTCGTGGTGTTGACCTCCTACGTCGATGCGGTGCTGCCGGCGGAATTGATTTCGTTGGGCGTGGCGGGGCTCGTCGACAAATCCTCGACGCTCGACCACGTGGAGCGCGCCGTGCAGTGCGTGCTGGCGGGTGGACTCTACTTCGCGGCGAGCGTCAGTCCCCTGCCCTCCAACGTGCCGATGCGCGGGGCGGATGAAAACGAAGCGGGGCCGAGCGTGTTGTCGGAAGGCGAGCGCGCGATGGCGCGGTTGATCGCGCAAGGTCTGCGCTCGAAGGAGATCGCGGACCAGCTCGGGCTCAATCCGCGGACGGCGGAGAAGCACCGCATGCTGCTCCTCGAAAAACTGAAATTGCCCAACACGACCAGTCTCGTGCGCTGGTGCGTTCGCCACGGGCTCGATTGAGCGGCCCCGCTCGTTAACACGAGCGGCTACCCCGAGCCGGCGGAAGTCCAATCTTCTTCAACGGCGTCGGGAATCAGACCGGATGATCGGACGCCGGGAGGGCGATAGCGGCGGAGGCGGTGGCATCGGCGGCGGTGAAAACCGGCAACGAAAACGCAAAGGTGGAGCCTGAGCCGGGGAGCGTTTCCACGGTGAGTTCGCCGTGGTGCAAGCGCACGAGCCGATGGGCGAGGTGCAAACCGAGTCCGGTTGAAGCCTCGCCGTCGGTCGGCTGGGCGGAGAGGCGTTCGAACGGTTGAAACGCGCGCACGAGATCGTCGGCGCTGAGACCCGGGCCTTCGTCCGTCACCGCGAGCCGCACGCGCGAACCCTCGCCCGCCACGGACACGCGCGCGGCGCGGCCGAGCGGCGTGTATTTCACGGCGTTGTCGACGAGGTTTTCGATCACCTGGCGAAGCCGGGCGCCATCGCCGCGGACGGACGGCGGGGGCACGGCGGCGACCTCGAGGGTGAGCGTCTGGTTTTTCTCGGCGGCGCGCGCGCGATACTCGCCCACCACGTCCGCCGCGAGCGCGGCGAGATCGACGGGAGCGAACCGGAGCACGAGGCGGTTTTCCTCCAACGCGCCCACGTCGATCAGATCGCGGACCAATTCGAACATGCGCAGGCCGGTGCGTTGGAGCGCGACTCCCGCCTGCGCTGCGGCGGTCGCGTCGTCCGGCTCCTCGGCGAGGCGCTCGCCGTGCCGCAGGATCGTGCGGAGCGGGGCCTTGAGGTCGTGCGACGCGATCACGAGCAGACGACTCTTCAGGCGGTCCGCGCGCTCCGCGGCCTCTTTGGCGGTCTGCGTCTCGGCGTGCACCTGACGCTCGAGACGCCGCCGGGTGCGTTGCCCGACCAGCAACGTGACGAGCACGACGACGACGGCCGCCGCGGCGCCGAGATAGACCCCACGCTCCAGACGAGTGCGCGCGAGTTCCGCGGCGGCGGCGCGGGCCGTCACGCGGTGGAGTTCGTTTTCGTCGGCGAGATGGGCGAGCTGGGCATCCTTGCGCTCGGCCTCGACGCGGGCGCGAGATTCGGCGGCCTGCTGGATCGCAGCGTTGCCGCGCGAGTCCATCTCGGCGGTGAAATACCGTCGCATCGCGGCGAGCGCCTCGGCGGCTTCACCGCGCGCCTCGTGCACGGCAGCGAGCCGGCCGTAGACATCCGCCAGCAAACCGGGTGTGCCGATCGCATCGGCGAAGCCGCGGGCGCGCTGCGCATCGGCGAGCGCTTCGTCGAGACGGCCCATGGCCGCCAACACCTCGGCGCGGGCGATGAGCGTGTGCGTGTGTTTCCACCGCCCGCGCAATGCCCGCCGCTCCAACTCGACGCGATCGAGCACGGCGAGCGCCTCGGTGAGGCGGCCTTCGCGCAGATCGATCCGCGCGAGGGCGACCTCGGAATCGCCGCGTTCGCTGGGGATGCCGTGGCGCCGACGCAACGCGAGTGAACGCGCGAAATGCTCGCGGGCCGGAGCCAGTTCGCCGCGGGCAAAATAGATTTCCCCGAGCACATAGGCGCTCGCGTCGATCCGCGTTTCGTCGGTTCCGCGCTCCGCCTCGTGCAAAGCCCGCACTCCGAATTCCAGCGCCCGATCGTAGTCGCGCAGATCGCGGTAACAGCGCGCCAAGCCCAGCAAGATCGGTTGCCGTTTTTCGGGCCGGACACGTTCGGCGAGTTCCATACTCTGCAGAAAAAGGGCGATGGCCGCGGCCGATTGGTCCGCGCCGTAATACGACATCGCCCGCATTACCCTCGCCTCGATCAACAACGGCAACGAACCAAATTTCTCCGCGAGAGCGAGTGCGGCGGCCGAATGCGTGTGCGCCGCCTGACTGTCGTTTTGCCGCCCGCGCGCCTGCGCCAAGACGATCAGGGCGCCGATCTCCCCTGCCCGATCCTGCTGCTGGCGGGCTTCCGCGAGGCGGGCCTCGGCCTGCGCCGCGGCGCCGATGGAGTCGGCGGACGCCCGCGCAATGCCCTCGGCGATCCACGTGAGCACGGCCTCTTGTCCATCGCCGCGGCCGGTCTTCTCGGCGGCGAGACCGGTCATGCATGCGCCCAGCAAAACGAAAATGCCGAGGGGAAAACGCCCGCGATCCGATCGGGCCACAGCAACACCCGCGGTCCGCAGCGCGCGCACAGTTAGCCTGAGGAAAATCTCACAAGGGGGGCCCACACCTCTAGAAAAGTAGTGCGTGGCTCCCGGCGCACGAAAATTCTGGCGACGCGGGACGCGCAAGCGTCACGCGGAAAAGAGCGTCAGGTGCGGCTCCGCTGGCGACAGCGGCGATAGGTGACGGCGCCGAGGGCCGCGAGACCGAGGAGGGCGGCGTAAGTCGAAGGCTCGGGGATGGCGGAGGTGAAAGCGATTTGGTCGAAGGTCATGCGGAAGGCGACGGTGGTGTCGCTGGAACTCACACCGCCGCCGCCGAGGCTCCAGCCGGAGAGCGCGTTCGATCCGAAGTCGATCGTCCACGAGGGCAGCGCGACGTGCACGGTCGTGGGTGTGCCGAGGGCGAAGAGAGACGTGCTGAGCGAGAGGACGCGGGTGCGCACGCTTTGATCTTCGAACTGGAAGAAGAGGGTCGGCGCAAGGTTGCCGGTGTCGCGTTGCGCGGTGATCGCGAGGTAGGTCATCGCGGAGGCGTTCAGCGAGAGGCCGCGGGCGCCCCAGCCGTTGTCGTCGACGGCGGTGCCGGCGACGGTGATGGTGCCGGTGTTTTGGGTGACTTGGTTGACCCAACTGGAGCCGCTGAGTGTAGCGCCATCGGCCGGGGCGCCGTTGAAGGACGAGAGGAGCAGCGTGAGGATCGAGGGCTCGGTCGCGGCGAGGGCTGGCGCGGCGGCGAGCGCGGGAGTTGAGGCGAGTGCGGCAGACGCGGAGGTTTTCTTCGCGGCGGGCGCGATGACGCGGGGCGGCGTGGGCGCGGGTGGCGCGCTGGTGACCGCGGCGGGCGGTTCGCTCCAGGGGATGAGTTGCGCGGAGGCGGGGATGGCGGCGGTGGCGAGCGCGAGGGCCAGGGCGCGTGCGGAGAAAATAAACGGGCGGCGAACTCGGCGGGCAGGGACGCCCGCCGCTACCTCTGCGGAATCGCCTGCAAGCAGGCTCCTACGTCCCGGAGCGGGCGGGTTCATCAGGTGCCGGGGGCGGGGAAGCTCACGGTCTGGTCGGCGGTCGTGGTG
>CALRZR010000370.1:0-5299 GCA_943372705.1 Opitutus sp. GAS368
CGCGCGCTCGCCCTCGATCCGGCCGACGAGCCCGACCGCGCCTGTATCCAACTTTACGAGCACGTCGCCACGCAGACCGAACTGCGCGGCAAGACCGTCCTCGAGGTCAGTTGCGGCCACGGCGGCGGCGCGTCGTGGCTCACGCGCACGCTGCGCCCCGCGCGCTACACCGGCCTCGATCTCAATCCCCGCGGCATCGCGTTTTGTCGCCGGCGCCATCGCGTCGACGGTCTCGCGTTCGTGCAGGGCGACGCCGAGGACCTCCCGTTTCGCGACGCCACGTTCGACGTCGTGCTCAACGTCGAGGCGTCGCACTGTTACCCGCATTTCCCACAGTTTCTGGCCGAGGTCGCGCGCGTGCTCCGGCCCGGCGGCGCATTTCTCTACGCGGATTTCCGTTTCAATCAGGGCCTCGCCGACTGGGAACGCGATCTCGCCGCCGCTCCGCTCGCCCTGCGCGCGTCGCGCGTGATCAACGCCGAGGTGCTCCGTGGCATGAACCGCAACTCCGCGCGCTCCACCGCGCTCATTGTGCGCCACCTGCCGAAATGGATGCACGGCCTCGGTCGCGATTTCGCCGGCATCCGCGGCTCGCGTGTCTATGCCGCCCTTGAGCGTGGCGAGTTGTCCTACCGTTCGTATCGCTTCGAAAAACTCCCGTAGACGCCGCGCTCCGCTTCCGCTCTTCTTTTTTCCCGCCTACCCCCATGCCCTCGTCGCCGTATCGCGTTTCCCGATTCGCCCTCGTCTCGTTCCTCGCCGGTCTCGCGGCGGCTTTCGCCGCCGAACCCGTCCCGCCGCCGCGCGCGCCCGAAAAAATCGTCGCCGAGATCTGCGTGAATTGCCACGGCCCCGGCCTCACCGGCATCCCCGCGCCCAACCTCCTCGATTTCTTTTGGAATCACGGCGGCCGCGATGCCGATATCCGTCGCAGCATCACCGACGGTTGGCCCGAGACCGGTATGCCCGCGTTTCGCGGCGTGCTCGCCGACGAAGAAATCAACCGCCTCGTCGCCTACATTCAGCGGCAGCGTAACGAATTTCTCGCCGGCCGCATCACGCTCCCGGCGCCGCCCGCCCAGCTCACGCTCTCGACCGAGCGCCACGCGTTTCGCCTCGAGACTTTTGTCACCGGCCTCGCCACGCCTTGGGGTCTCGCCTTTCTGCCCGACGGCAAACTCCTCGTCACCGAGCGCCCCGGCCGCCTCCGCGTCGTCACCGACGGCCGCCTCGACCCCACGCCCATCGCCGGTTTGCCTACGATCTTCGCGCGCCAGGACGGCGGCCTCCTCGATGTCGCCGCGCATCCCGACTACGCGAAAAACGGCTGGGTTTATCTCGCCTACGTCGAGACCGGCACCGTGCCCGATACCTCCATGACCGTCATCATCCGCGGCAAAATCCGCGACGGCCACTGGGTCGACCAGCAGACGATTTTCCGCGCCGACCCGAAACACTACACGCCCCGCGACACCTCGCATTACGGCTCCCGTTTTCTCTTCGATAGCGCGGGCCACCTGTTTTTCACCATCGGTGACCGCGGCCGGCCGGACGACGCGCAGGATCTCGCGAGCCCTCTCGGCAAGATCCACCGCGTCTTCGACGACGGCCGCATCCCGCCCGACAATCCCTTCGTGAAAACGCCCGGCGCCCTCGGCTCCGTCTGGACCTACGGCCACCGCCACCCGCAAGGCCTCCAGTTTCACCCCGCCACCGGCCGCTTCTGGTCCACCGAACACGGCCCCAGCGGCGGCGACGAAATCAACGTGATCTCGCCCGGCCACAACTACGGCTGGCCCCTCGTCTCCAGCGGCCGCGACGGCAAACGCACCTTCGACACCGCCCGCCCCGGCATGGATGCGCCGCTCGCGTTTTGGACGCCCGCCATCGCGCCTTCCGGGATCGAGTTCTACACCGGCGCACGTTTTCCCCGCTGGAAAAACAGCCTCTTCCTCGCGTGCCTCGGCGGCCAGCAACTCCGCCGCCTCGAGACCGCCGGCGACCGCGTCACGCATCAGGAAATTCTCTTCAAAGAACTCGGCCGCGTGCGCGAAGTCGTCACCGGTCCCGATGGTCTCCTCTACGTCGCCTTTAACGCCCCCGACCGCCTCGCTCGTCTCGTCCCCACCGATGACGCCGGGCCCACCGCCGCCGTCCCGCCCGTCGCCCGCGCCGTCGTCGGCCGCACGCCCGAGGGCACCGAGGTCGAGCTCTTCACGCTCACCAACCGCCACGGCTCTGTCGCGAAAATCATGACTTACGGCGCGATCCTCGCCGATCTCCGCGTGCGCGATCGCGAGGGCAAACTCGGCAGCGTCGTCCGCGAGATCACGCCCTCTGAGACCGGCTTCGCGAAAGGGTTTCCGCAGTCCGGCGCCATCTTCGGCCGCGTCGCCAACCGCATCGCCAACGGCCGCTTCACCCTCGACGGCCGCGACTACCAGCTCGCCGTTAACAGCAAGCCCAACCACATTCACGGCGGTCCGAAAAACTTCAGCCGCGTCGTCTGGTCCGCCGCCCCCGCCACCGAGCCCGGCGTCGCCGCTGTCGCGCTCACCTACGTCAGCCCCGACGGTGAGGAAGGTTACCCCGGCCGCCTCACGACCACCGTCCGCTACACGCTCACCGAGCAGGACGTCTTGCGCCTCGATTACACCGCGACCACCGACAAGCCCACGCCCGTCAACCTTACCAATCACGTCTACTTCAACCTCGCCGGCGGCGGCGACGTGCTCGACCACGCCGTCACGCTCAACGCCGACCGCTACACCATCGTCGACGCCACGCTGATCCCCAGCGGTGAGTTCGCCCGCGTCGACGATACGCCCCTCGACTTCACGCCCCAACGCCCCCTCGGCGCCCGCGCCGCGCAGCTCGGCACCCTCCGCCGCTACGACCACAACTTCGTGATCAACCGCCCCGCCGGCGACCGCTCGCTCGTCTTCGCCGCGCGCGTCGTCGAGCCCCGCACCGGCCGTATCCTGGAAACGTGGACGACCGAGCCCGGCGTGCAGCTCTTCACGAGCATCCTCGGCGACCATCCCGTCCCCGACAAATTCGGCTTCTACTGTTTCGAGACGCAGCACTACCCCGACTCGGTAAACCACCCGCATTTCCCCACGACGATCCTCCGCCCCGGCGAAACTTTCCGCTCGACGACCGAATTCCGCTTCAGCGCCCAGTAAACCCGCCTTCTCCGAGGTGGAGCGCGTTGACCCCAACGCGCTTTTTTCATCCGCCTGCCTTAGAAAATTGTGAAAACGCCCACCCCCACGCCAGCGCTCCCGATTTATTTGCCCTCGCTGTTTTCCAAGCGGCGCCGGTGATCGCGGGAGCCCCGTCGGGGCGAAAATAGGACAGCCCAGGGCGAAGCCCTGGGAAGATATTCCCCATAAGCCCCAAGCCCTGAAAGGGCGGAACCGTGACCCACTGGAAACAGCGAGGAACCGTTTTTTTGTTCGGTTCAACAAACGGCGGCAGCCTTATGCTGTAGCCATGACCACCGACGCCGAACTGCTGCAGCGTTACGCCCGCGAAAACTCCGACGCCGCCTTTGCCGAGCTCGTGCAGCGCCACCTCGCGCTCGTCTATTCCACCGCGCTCCGGCAGGTCGGCGGCGATGCGCACCTCGCGCAGGATGTGGCGCAGACCGTGTTCACCGCGCTGGCCCGCAAGGCCGCCACGCTCACCGACCGCGCGACGCTCGCCGGCTGGCTCTATCTCGGCACGCACCACGCGGCCGCGCAGGCCGTGCGCTCGCTCCGCCGCCGCCGCACGCGCGAACAGGAGGCCCACGCCATGCATGAACTCACCGCCCCAAACTCGCCGTCGGCCGATTGGGACCGCGTGCGCCCCGTGCTCGATGCCGCGCTCCGCGCCCTCGGCGAGGCCGACCGCGAAGCCGTGCTGCTCCGCTATTTCGAACGCCGCCCGTTTGCCGACATCGGCGCCGCGCTCAACCTCTCCGACGATGCCGCGCGCATGCGCGTCGACCGCGCGCTCGACAAACTCCGCGAACAACTCGCCCGCCACGGCATCACTTCGACAGGCGCCGCGCTTGCCGCCGCCCTCGGCCAGCAAGCGATGGTCGCCGCGCCCGCCGGCCTCGCCGCCACCATCACCGGCGCCGCCCTCACCACCGCAGCCGGAGCCACGACCGCCGCTGCCACCGGATTTTTTATGAGCACCACCACCGCCCTCCTCAGCGCCGTCGCCCTCGCCGCCACCGGCTCCGCCGTATATCAGTTTAACCAATCCCGCCGTGCCGACGAAGCCGTCGCCGCCCTCACGAGCGAGCACGCCGCGCTCAACGCCCGCCTGCGCATCGCCGAGCAACGCGCCGCCGAGACCGCGCGACAGAACGAAAAACTCAAACGCGATTTCGATCAGTTGTTCACCGCCCGCACCGCGGCACCCGCGCCCTCGGCTCCTCCGGCGGTCAGCATCGCGCAACCCCGGCTCGTCGAATCCCCTTCCGGGCAAACCGGACGATTCACTTTGCGTAATGTTTCGACCTCAAACGATCCCGTCGAGGCGCGCCGACAGGTCCGCTCCTACAATTTCGCCAACCAGCACGCCGCCAACGCCGCGCTCTACCGCCTGTTGGGTTTCACGCCGGCGCAACGGGAGCAATACATGGCGCTGGTCGCGGAGAACACCGACCGCCACGAGGCGCGTTGGCAGGAAGCCGTAGCGCAGGCGAAAGCCGCCGACGGCAAAATCGACCGCGACTCCCTGCAACCGATCTTCAAGGAAAACAACGCTCGCTCCGCCGCAGAACTCGAGTCCGCGCTCGCCGCCACGTTCGGCGCCGCAGCCGTGCAGACCATCCAGCGTTACAAAGAAACGGTCCCCATGCGCGAGGTCACGCGTGAGCTCGCCGCCTCGCTCTTTTATACCGATACGCCGCTCACGCCCGCACAGGCCGAGCAGATGGTCGACGTGCTCGCCCGCAACTCCCGCAACGCGCAGGGCAAAGTCGATCTCGCCGCGATGAACTACGAAGCCATCGCCGCGCAGGCCCAAGCCGTCTTGGCCGCGCCGCAACTCGCCGCCCTTCGCCAAGCTCACGACCTGGTGCGCTCGAAATGGGTCGTCCCCGAAAAACCGCGCACCGCCGCCCCGCCCCCCGGGAAGTGACCCGCCCCTCCGAGGTGGAGCGCGTTGACCCCTGTATGGACCGGAGACATGGGTAACACCGTTCGGAGACATGGGTAACACTTGAGGGATGCCCTGGATCACCCAAACTACCATGTCGCAACGTCACGAGTTCGTGCTGCTGGCCAACGAGGCTGGCGTT
>CALRZR010000371.1:0-5287 GCA_943372705.1 Opitutus sp. GAS368
GGTGGCCGCGAGCGCCAGGACTCCGTCGCCGCCGCCCTCGCCGCACTCCCCGCTGACATCGCCCACGTCTTCATCCACGATTGCGCCCGCCCTCTCGTGCGCCCCGAGCAACTCGTCGCCCTCCATAAAATCGTCCGCCGCGAACACGCCGTCGTCCTCGCCCACCGCGTCACCGACACCATCAAAGAGCACCGCGACGACGCCCACCTCCGCACCCTTGATCGCCCGCGTCTCTGGGCCATGGAGACACCGCAGGTTTTTTCCCGCGACCTGATCACGCGCGCCTACGCCAAGGTTCAGGCCAAGGGCCTCTCGATCACCGACGACGCCCAAGCCGTCGAACAACTCTCCCACCCGATCGCCCTTCTCGAAAACGCCTACCCCAATCCGAAGCTCACCACGCCCGCCGACCTCGCCTACCTCGAGTTCCTCCTCGCGCGCGAATCCGCTCCGACGCCGGTCTCCGCGTAAACCTCGCCCGTCCCGCTTTTTCCGTTCCGTGTCTTCCGTGTTTTCCGTGGGCCACCCTCCCTCATGTTAAAATACCGCATCGGCCACGGCTACGACATCCACCGCATCGTCCCCGGCCGCCCCATGGTTCTCGGCGGCGTGCGTTTCGCCACCGACTACGGCCTCGAAGGTCACTCCGATGCCGACTGCCTTACCCACGCGATTTGCGACGCCCTGCTCGGTGCCGCCGGCCTCCCCGACATCGGTCACTTTTTCCCAAATACCGACGCCGCCTATAAGAACATCGACTCGCAACTCCTCCTCCAGCGAGTCGTCGCCGAAATCACCGCCCGCGGTTTCAACATCGCCAACATCGACGCCTCCGTCATCGCCGAGAAACCAAAAATCTACCCGCGCCTCGCCGAGATGAAAGCCGCCCTCGCAAAATCCACCGGCCTCCTCCCCGACGAGATCGGCCTCAAAGCCACGACCAACGAAGGCATTGACGAAATCGGCCGCGGCCTCGCCATCGCCGCCCACGCCGTCGCCCTCCTCTCCCGCTCATGAATTCGTCCGCGATCAGCGGACTCCGTCCCTCACCGCGGAGGCGATCAGCCGCAGCCACTTCCCTGTTTCGCACCTTGGGCGAAACCAATTATCGGTCCCCACCCGTTTTCCGACCTATTCCATGAATTTCTCAGTCCCTCCGTCCGCTTCCTCGCCGCGCCTTCTGCGCCTTTTCGCGGCCCTCCTGCTCCTCGCTGCCCTCGCCTTCACCGGCTGCGGCAAACGCGAATCCACCGTCGACCGCGCCAACCGCGACGGCGTCCTCCACCTTAGCGTCGGCTCCGAGCCCAGCGATCTCGATCCGCAGACTGTTACCGGCCTCGCGGACGCCAAGGTCGCTCACTCGCTTTTCGAGCCCCTCGTCACTTACGAACCCGGCACGCTCGCCATCAAACCTGCGCTCGCCGAACGCTGGGAAATCTCACCCGATGGCCTCACCTACACCTTTCACCTCCGCGCCGATGCGAAGTGGAGCAACGGCGAGCCCGTCACCACCCAGGATTGCCTCGACTCGTGGCGCCGCATTCTCACTCCGTCGCTCGCCGCCGACTACGCCTACTTTCTCTACCTCCTGCGCGGCGCCGAAGCCTTCAACAAAGGCCAAACCAAAGATTTCTCCACGGTCGGCGCCGTCGCCCGCGACGCCAAAACCCTCGTCGTCACGCTCACGCATCCCGCGCCCTACTTTCTCCAGATTCTCCTCAACTCCCCTTGGCGCCCGCTCCACGTCCGCTCCATTGCCGCCATCGGCGACGCCTACAACCGCGGCACCAAGTGGACGCGCCCGGGCACCCTCGTATCGAGCGGACCATTCATGCTGAAAGAATGGAAGCCACACCAGCGCATCGTTGTGGAAAAATCCCCGACTTACTACGACCGCGACAAAGTCCGCCTCAACGCCATCCATTTTTATCCGACCGAAAGTGCAGACGCGGAAGATCGCGCCTTCCGCACCGGCCAGATCCACGCAAGTTGGTCCATCCCACTCTCGAAAATCCTGCCGCTGCAGCGCGAAAAATCCCCCGCCCTGCGCATCGACCCCATCCTCCAGACCTATTTTTTCCGGTTCAACGTCCGCACCGCCCCACTCACCGACGTCCGTATCCGCCGTGCCCTTTCGCTCGCCATCGACCGCGACACCATCGCGTCGAAAATTCTCCCCGGCGGCCGCCAGCCCGCACCCACCTTCATATCCCCGCTCCTCGTCGGCTACACGCCGCCTGATCGTAAGGCCCACGATCCCGCCGCTGCGCGCCAACTCATCGCCGACTCCGGACACCCTGGCGGCAAAAACCTCCCACCGATCGAACTTCTCTACGACAACGACGAAATTCTCCGGCTAGTCGCCGAAGCCATTCAACAAATGTGGCGCCGCGATCTCGGGATCGATGTCCGGCTCGTGAATCAGGAAAAGAAAGTCGTCTACGCCAATCGCCGCGCCGGCGACTATCAGGTGCTGCTCGGAAACTGGACCGCGGACTACCTCGATGCCACGACCTTCCTCGATATGTGGCGCAGCGACTCGGGCAACAACCACACCGGTTGGGCCGCCCCCGCCTACGATGCGCTCTGCGACCGCGCCAACCACACCTTCGATCCAGTCGCGCGCGCCGCGATCCTCGCGCAAGCCGAGGCCTACATGCTCGATGCGGCCCCCATCGCCCCGGTCTATTTCAACACGCACGTCTACTACCTCCATCCGTCCGTGAAGGGCTACAGCCCCACCCCCGGCGACCACACCGACTACCGCTACGTCTCTCTCCAGCCGTAGCGCCGTCCCAGTCACTGCGCCCCGTCGCATCAATTGACATCAAATTGATGGAGCCGCACATTCTCCCGCATGACCAAGACGCAAATCCAAGTCCCCGAAGAGCTCTTCGCCGAAATCAAGAAATTCGCCGCCCGTCGCGAATGGTCCCTCGCGGAAACCTTTCGTCGCGGCGCCGAATTGCTCCTCGAAACTCACGCCGTCGATGCCGCTCCGGCCTCTCAAGCGTGGCAGCCGCCCACCTCCCGCCGCGTCGGCTGGAAGGGCCTTACCGCTGCGCAACTGCGCGACCTCGCGCTTGAGGATCAGGCCCGCAATCCCTCGGTAAAATGACCTCCATCGACGCGAACCTCCTGCTCTTCAGCTACAGCGAAGCCTCCCCCCACCACACGAAAGCCAACGCTTTTGTCGCCTCCCTCTCCCTGCGCGATGACGTCGCCCTCAGCGAATTCGTCCTCAGTGAAGTTTACCTGCATCTCCGCAACCCGGCCGTCCTCCGTGTTCCGCTCGATCCATCGGAGGCCGCGTCCGTCATCCAAAGTTATCGCAAACATCCGCGCTGGCGCGTCCTCGGCTTCCCGCCCCGCAGCCGCGACATCCACACCGCACTCTGGCAAGCCGCCGCCACGCCCGGTTTCGCCCGCCGTCGCATTTACGATCTTCGCACCGCCCTCTGCCTCCAAGCCTTCGGCGTCACCCACTTTGCCACCGCCAATGTGAAAGACTTCGACAACACGGGCTTCGCAAAAGTGTGGAATCCGTTGGTCGCTGCCTGAAGGCCCTCGCATGGCCGGCACCCGCCAAAATCGTTCGATGGACACTGGGGCTGACGCGAAACACCCACGACTCACGCCGCGACTCTACCATCCTCGCACAAAACGATTCCTCGTTTGCGCCGCCCTTTCCCTCTTCGCGGCCCTCCAATCCGCCTGCTCCAAGTCCGAAAAACCCACCGCCTCCGCATCCCCGTCCGCCACGCCCCAAATCCTCCGCATTGCCCAACGCAACGAACCCTCCGACCTCGACCCCGCCACCGCGACACTGCCCGATGAATTCTTCATCCTTCGCGCCCTGAGCGAAGGCCTCCTCGTTCCCGACACCGCTAACACCAATCGCGGCGATCCTCTCCCCGCCGCCGCCGAACGCTTCACCGTCTCGCCCGACGGGCTCACCTACACGTTTCACCTGCGCCCCGCCGCCACGTGGTCCGACGGCACACCCGTCACCGCCGCCGATTTTCTCGCCAGCTACCGTCGCGCCCTCACGCCCGCCACCGCCGCGCCCAAAGCCCACCTCTTCTACGCCGTCAAAAACGCCCAGGCCTTCCTCCAGGGCACCGTATCCGATTTCTCCCAAGTCGGCTTCGCCGCTCCCAGCGCGCACACCCTCGTCATCACCCTCGCCGCGCTCACCCCGCGCTTCCCGCACTACATCGCCAGCGGCCCGTGGCTCCCGACGAACCCTCGCGCCATCGCCCAACACGGCCGCACGTGGACTCAACCCGGCCACTTCATCGGCAACGGCCCGTTCATCCTCACCGAGT
Source organism: Opitutus sp. GAS368 (assembly GCA_943372705.1). Classification (GTDB taxonomy): domain Bacteria; phylum Verrucomicrobiota; class Verrucomicrobiia; order Opitutales; family Opitutaceae; genus GAS368. The sequence goes on from CALRZR010000371.1 coordinate 4,329, forward strand.
GGCGCCAACAGCAGCGCATCGTCGTCAAAAAAAATCCCCGCTACCGCGCCGCCGCCACCGTGCGCCTCGATGAGATTCAGTTCCTCCGCTTCGACAGCGGCGACACCGAGGAACGCGCCTACCGCGCCGGCCAAGTCGACGTCACGATGTCCGTTCCGTTCACCAAAATCGAAACCTACACGCGCGATCGCCCCGCCGAATTCCACCGCGCCCCCGCCGCCGAGACGCGCTTCCTCTCCTTCAACACCACCCGCCCCGCCCTCGCCGACCCCCGCGTCCGTCGCGCCCTCAGCCTCGCGATCAACCGCCCCCAAATCGTCGAGCGCATCACCCGCGGCGGCCAGCCCCCCGCCGTCACCTTCCTGCCCCCGTCCCTCCTCGGTAGGGACGGCTCTCCGAGCCGTCCGCCCTCAACTCCCGACCCCACCACCGCCCGCAACCTCCTCGCCGCCGCCAGCTACCCTGCGGGCCGCGGTTTCCCCCGCCTCGAACTCACCGCTTGGTCCCCCTCCCAATCCCCCGTCCTCGAAGCCATCCAAGCCATGTGGCGCACGGAGCTCGGCATCGAGGTCTCGATCGTGATCCACGAAGCCAAAGTCCACCTCTCCGCCTTCGCCTCCGGCTCCTACGACATCGCCTTCGCCACCACCGCCCCGCTCCTCGAAGTCACCGACCCCGTCGCCCTCCTCGCAAATTTTACAACCACCGGCGCCAACAACTATCCGCGTTGGCAAAACGCGACCTTCGACGCCCTGATCGCCTCCGCGAGCGCAACCGCCGACGCCACCCGCCAGTCCGATCTGCTCTCCTCCGCGGAATCACTCCTGCTTTCCGAATCGCCCCTCGCCCCGCTCTACTTCAACACCCGCACCTGGCTCATGTCCCCGCGCGTGCACGGTTGGCGCGAAGACCCGCTTTGGACCCGCGACTACACCGCCATCTCCCTCACACCTTAGCCC
>CALRZR010000372.1:0-5249 GCA_943372705.1 Opitutus sp. GAS368
TACTACCGCTACGTCTTCCAGCCCGCCCCCTGATCATCGGCCGTCAATCGCACCCACGCGCCGGCCCGTTCGACAATCACGTTGTATCCTTCCGGTCGCGCCCCGACTTTGCTGCGATGGAAAACAAGATCACGACGTGGCCGGAAAAATTTGGCCTCACCCTTTGTCCGGCCGCCACGATCGATCGCGCGATTCCCACCGCCGCTCTCGGCGTCGCCGTCATCTATGCGCCGGCGGCCGGTGATGCCGCTGAGAAGACCTATCTCGTCATCGAGTCACGCGCCCGCGGCCTCCTCGCCGAATGCGAACGCCGCCTGCAAACCGCAAAACTCCCGCCTCTCGCCACGCTGCTGGTCGCGTTCCAAGCCGACACGCTCCCGGACACGTCCGCGGAAGCCGTCCACGCCTCATGCCGCCGACAAGTGATCCTCGCTGGCGAACTCCGCCGCGCCTTGCGGCCCGCTCTGCGCTGATCTGCCGGCTTACTCCACCCGATAGAGGTGGGTCTTTGTGCGTAGAAACAGCGCTTTGCCCGAGACCGCCGGCGACGCCATGAAGCCACTCTCGAATTTATTTTCCGCGAGCTTCTCGAACGTCCGACCCGCCTTCACGACTGTTACGATGCCGTGCTCGGCCAGAAAATAGATTTTTCCGTCGGCCAGCAGGGGTGAGGCCGACTGGCTGCCGAGCACCCGCTCGCGCCAGAGCAACGCGCCCGTCTTCGCATCGAGACACGAGGCGATTCCCGCGTCGTCTGCCATGAAGAGGAGGCCGTCGTGCTCCAGAATCGAAGGCTTGTTCGGAATGTTTTTCTTCTCACGCCACACGATATCCGACCCCGGCAATACACCCTTGCCGCCAAGTTTCACGGCGAGGAGCTGGCCTTTGCCGAAACCCGTCTGAAAGAAAACCATCCCGTGCGCGACCACCGGCCGCGTGCTCGCGCTGTGTTGTTCGCGCTCTTCCACGCGCCAGAGTTCCGCGCCCGTGGCGACGTCGTAGGCGTAGTGCCCTTTTGCGCCGCTGCTCAGCACCACCGCGCGGCCGTCCTGTTGAATCACGTGCGGAGTGGAAAACGCCTTCCGAAAATCACCGTCCGCACTCGGTTTCCCGTTCGCATCGAGATCCTTGAAGTCGATCGAGCGGTCGGTCTTCCACACCGTGCGCCCCGTCTTTTTGTCGAGCGCCACGATGAATTGAAAATCGCTGCCGTCGAAACTCATCACAAGCAGATCGCCGTGCAAAATCGGCGACGAACCCGCACCGCGGAAATGGTTGCACACAAAATCCGTCCGCTGCCACAGCACCTTGCCCGTCTTCGTATCGAGACACGCCGTGCCGGGAGAACCGAACGTCACGTAAACTCGCCCATCCTCGATCACCGGCGTCGGGGACGCGTAGGAGTTGAACTTGTGGCAGAACTGCGGCTCCGCCACGCGGAACAACACCTCGTCGCGCTCGATCGCGCCCGTTTCCTTGTTCACGCACATCACAGAGAGTGCATCGCCCGTTTCCGTCGCCGTCGTGAGCCAGATCTGGTTGCCCCACACTACGGGCGACGACCACGCCTTGCCGTGCAGCGCGGTCTTCCATTTCACGCGTTGGCCTTCGCCAAACGTCACCGGCAGCTCTTTGGCGTCCGTGTGCCCGTCACCGGTCGGCCCGCGAAACTGCGGCCAATTTTGACCGGCGTGCAGAGCGGTTCCACTGCACAGGGCCAGCACAGCCGCAGCCATTTGCGCACCGACAATAAATGACCGGACCAACGAACGAGGGGGAAAATTCATGGGGAAGTGGGCACGATACGAATCCGACGTTGCCGTCGCCCACAATCCCGAAAACCGCCACCTTGCACGCGCGACCCTATCGTGTTGCGCCGGCCAACCCGTCCGCGAGTGCCAAGCGCAGGCACACCGCTTCCTGGTCGTTGCGCACCACCAGCACATCGCCCGCGAGCGCGATCGGGTTCCACGTCTTCGACGAGAACACCCGAAAGCGGTGCAGCTCGTTCGGCCCCTTCGGCGTCGGCCGCAGCAACACGAGTTCCCCGCCCTCCGACATCAGCAAAAAGAGATCTCCGATGAGCAGCCCCTGCCCGTGCCCGTAGCGTCCCTCGCGCCACTGCTCGGCGCCATCCTTCAGGTCGAGACACGCAAACAAACCGTCATCGAGGCCGTAGATAAAACCGTCGCGCGCCACCGGATTCGCGAACTTCGCCTTCAGCTTCATCGAGCGCCACACGCGTTCGACACCCAGCCCCGCCCCGCTCGTCGGCGTCACCTCGAGGAGCTCGGCGCCGACGCCATAGCCGGCCGAAAAAACGACGCGATTCGGTCCGACGACCACCGGCACCGCGACGTGCGGAAAGCCTTTGCCCCACGGATACTCCCACAGCACCGCGCCGTCGTTCGCATCGTGGGCCGAAATTCGCCGGTGGTTGTAGGCCAAAATTTGGCGACGCCCGGCGAGCGTCGCCACAAACGGCGCGCCGTAGCCCGCCTCCGCGTCACCCGCCGCCCACACCCGCTCGCCGGTTTCTGCGTGATACGCGATCAACGACTGCTTCGCCGTCCCGCCCGCGCTCACCACCACGCGTCCGTCGGTCACGAGCGGCGAGCCCGCGTAGCCCCACTCCGGCACTTTCGCGCCGGCATCCGCGACGAGGTCGCGGGTCCACCGCAATTTTCCCGTAGCGAGCTCGAGCGCATTGAGCCGTCCGGTCGACCCGAGTGTAAACACGCGATCACCGACCACGGTTGGCGTCGCCCGCGGCCCTTCGCCGCCGATCGGATTGTCGTAACGCGCCGCGTCGCGATGCGTCCACAGCGCGCGTCCGGTCGCGAGGTCGTAACACGCCACCACCTCGTGCGCACCGTCTTGCTCCTGCGTCAGGGCGCGCTCGCCCACGATCGCAAATCCCGACCACCCTGCCCCCACTTTCACGCGCCACAACTCCTGCGGCGGACGCTTCGCCCAATCCGCCTCCAGCCAAGGCCCCGCCAACACCGCCGTGCGCTCCGGTCCCAGAAACTGCGGAAAATCCGGCCGCTTCGCCAACGTCGAGGTCGTCGGTGCCACCGACGCTTTGCCTTCAACTCCTGCCGGCACACTCACCACAGCCGCCGGCCGCCCCGTCTGCTCCCAGCGAAAAGCCAAAATCGGCACGAGGTCGCCGCTCACGCCGCGAATCCGAAACATCGCCGCACCGAGCCCGAGCGCGCCCAACACCCCGAAGGTTACCCCCAGGCGCAGCCGCGATGGCGCCCGCGAAAAAAACGTCCACCACACCAGCAACAGCACGGTCGCGCCCATCGCGATTGCGCCGGTGTTCATGTTGCGCTCTTGGAACGAAGCATCCGCGCGCCCCCGCACGACGACGGTTGCGACTACTGCGATCAGCAAAATCGCCGCCGCTGGCCACCAACGGACGTCCCGCGGCGCGCGCGCACTGTTTTCAGAATTCTCGGTCGACATGCCGGGCGATGAGAGTGAATCACCCCGCGAGCGCAACCCCGCACACCGCCGACCTGCGCTCGCCTTTTCGCCCAATCACGCGCTTCCTGCCGTTCCCCCACTTACCGCATATGCCCATGACGAAAATCCCCCTTCGCCAAATCAGGCTGCTCCTCGTTCTTACTTCGTTTGCCACGTCCTTCGTGCGCGCCGCCACCTACAAGGATATCGAATACGGCCAAGCCGCCGGCGTGAGCCTGCGCCTCGACGCGTTTGTGCCCGACGGCCCTGGCCCGCATCCCGCCGTCATTCTTGTGCACGGTGGCGGCTGGACCGGCGGCGACAAAGACGGCGGACGCAATCAGGGCTACATGATGCCGCTGCACGCGCCGCTCACCGCCGCGGGCTTCGCGTGGTTCTCGATCAACTACCGGCTCGCCCCCGCGCATCGCCACCCGGCCGCCGTTGAAGATGTTGAGACGGCCATCCGCTGGGTCAAAGCCCACGCCACCGAATACCGCGTCGATCCACGCCGCCTCGCCCTCTCCGGCGAATCCGCCGGCGGCCACCTCGTCGCGCTCGCCGCGGTGCGCGCCGACGCCTCGACCCGGGTCGCCGCCGTCGCGCCGATCTACGGCGTGTTCGACCTCGCCGCCGAAGCGCAACGCCGCCAGGGGCTGATCCCGAGTTTCAACAAACTCCTCGGTCGCGATGTGCTCGATGAGACGATGAAGAAACTGATGCATGATGCCTCGCCGATCCACTTCGTGAAACCCGGTCTGCCGCCGTTTCTCCTCATGCACGGCGACGCCGACCAGACCGTTGCCTACCAGCAATCGCTCGACATGCAGGCACGGCTGCGCGCCGCCAGCGTGCCCTGCGAATTGATCACCGTCAAAGGCGGCCCCCACGGCATGTTGCCCTGGCCGGCCCTCGCCCCCGACTTCAAAGACCGCTTCGTGGCCTGGCTGCGCGCTACGCTGCCCGCACCGGCCACGAAGTAGTTCCGCTCACTGCTGGTGAGCGTGCGAACGCGCCGTGCCGGCGGCCCGCGCCGCCGCATATTCGCCGACGATCTTTTTCTCCACTTCCGGCGGCACTTCCTCGTAGTGGCTGAATTTCTCGGAATGCAGTCCGCGTCCGCCCGTCAGCGAGCGCAACACCGTGCCGTAGTGGTGCAACTGCGCCGCCGGCACCTGCGCACGGAGCACTTGCAGGCGGCCCGAGACATCCATGCCGAGAATCTTGCCGCGCCGGCTCGAAATATCGCCAACCACCCGCCCGACAAACTCCTCCGGCACGCGGATCTCCAGCTCGTGAATCGGCTCCAGCAGCACCGGCCGCGCATTGCGAAACGCTTCCTTGAACGCGAAGTAGCCCGCGATCTGAAACGCGATGTCCTTTGAATCCACGGTGTGCATCTTGCCGCCGTAGAAATCGATTTTCACATCCGTCACGCGGTAGCCACCGTGGATGCCTTCGTTCGCCGCCGTGTGCACGCCCTTCTCCACCGAGGGCACAAACACGCGGTCTACATCCTGACCGGTGAGCGACTGCGTAAACGTGATGCCCGCGTCGCGCGGCGCCGGCTCGATGCGCATCCACACTTCGGCAAACTGCCCCGCACCGCCCGATTGTTTTTTGTGACGATAGCGCGCATCGGCGCTCGCGCGAATCGTCTCCCGGTAGCGGATCTTCGGCGGCACGAGTTCTATGTCCACTTTGTAGCGTCGCTTCAGCCGCTCGAAGAGCACTTCGAGATGCAGTTCGCCCTGTGCCGAGATGATGAACTGATG
>CALRZR010000373.1:0-5211 GCA_943372705.1 Opitutus sp. GAS368
ACGTTTCGATGCGCGCTGTGGATATTCTGACTCCCATCGGCTTCGGACAACGCGGCCTCATCGTGGCGCCGCCTAGGACTGGAAAAACCGTGCTGTTGCAGAATATCGCCAACTCGATTTCGGCCAACAGTCCCGAGGTTAAACTAATACTGCTCCTCATCGACGAACGTCCCGAGGAGGTGACGGATTTCAAGCGTCACACTAAAGGCGAAGTGGTCTCGTCGACCTTCGACGAAACACCCGAGAGCCACATCCACTGTGCCGAAATGGTGATCGAAATTTGCCGGCGTCGTGTCGAACAGGGCGAGCACGTGGTGATTCTCCTCGATTCGATCACTCGCTTGGCCCGCGCCTACAACGCGCTCACCGGCAACGGCGGCAAGACGATGTCCGGAGGTCTCGAGTCGAATGCCCTGCAGAAGCCCAAGCGTTTCTTCGGTTCCGCCCGCAATATCGAGGGTGGCGGCAGCCTTACCATCATCGCCAGCGCGCTGATCGATACGGGTTCTCGGATGGACGAAATCATCTTCGAAGAGTTCAAGGGCACCGGAAACAGCGAGCTGCACCTCGATCGTGGCTTGGTTGAGCGACGGATCTTCCCTGCGATCAATATCGATCGCTCGGGCACGCGTAAGGAAGAGTTGATCTACCATCCCGAAGAGCTGCAGCGCATTTACGGATTGCGCCGTGCGATGCAGGGCTTGGGGCCGATCGAGTCGATGGAGATGCTCATTACGCGTCTCAAGAAGACCAAATCCAACGCCGAATTCCTCCTCAGCCTAGCCCGCCAGTAATTCAATCGTCAGAGCGATGACCCCACTCACCCCTGCCTCAGCCACGCCGACCGCGGCCGATGATTTCGTCATTCAGTTGGCGCTCGACCGCGGGTTGTTGCGACCGGCACAAGTCGACGCGGCACGGGCGCTCATCGCAGGTCACACCGACGCGGCCACTCCGCCGCCAAGGCTGCTCGACACGTTGGTCGGACAGGGGGCGCTCAACGCCCGCCGCGTAGCCGAAATGCTGGCTAAGGAGTTCGGAATGCAGATGGCTCCGGACATGGCCAATATCAGAGTGACCGGCGACACCCTGGAACTGGTCCCTCGCGCGATCGCTGCGCGTTACCGGCTGTTGCCCTTGCAGCGCGAGGGCAATATTCTCCGGATAGCGGTGGCCGACCCTTTGGATACGGACGGCATCGATGCTCTCGGACACATCGTGAAGTTGACCATCGAGCCGATGGTCGCGACGGCCGACGACATTACCGACGCGATCAATCGTTTCTATGGCAAGGATGCCAATTCGATCGACGACCTCCTGAATGATCTGTCGGTGACGGGTGGGGGAGGCGATGGGGCTGCTGTTACGACCGAGGCGAGTGCGGCCGGAGATGCGAGCAATACCGAGGCCGACGGGCCGATTATCAAACTGGTCCATCAGATCATGTTTGAGGCGATCCAGCGTCGCGCGTCCGACATTCACCTGGAGCCGCTCGAGAAACGTTTTCGCGTCCGCTACCGCATCGACGGTGTTTTGCTGGAAGTGGAAAATCCGCCGAAGCGCCTGCAACTCTCCATTATCTCTCGCCTGAAAATCATGGCGAATATCTCGATCGCGGAAAAACGCATTCCGCAGGACGGACGCATTCAAATCTCCGTCGGAGGGAAACAACTCGACCTCCGCGTATCGTCGCTTCCGACCGCCCACGGCGAGAGCATCGTAATGCGTATTCTCGACAAAGAAGGTCTCACCCTCGGCTTGCCCGAGTTGGGATTCTTCCGCGACGACGCAGCAACGTTTGAGCGTCTCATCACGCTACCGGACGGAATTTTGCTGGTCACCGGGCCGACGGGTTCGGGTAAGACGACGACGCTTTACGGCTGTCTCCATTTCATCAACAAGCCCGATCGCAAAATCATCACAGTCGAAGATCCCGTCGAGTATCAGCTCAACGGCATCAACCAAGTGCCTGTGCGCCACGACGTCGGCATGACGTTTGCATCGGCCCTGCGCGCGATGCTGCGGCAAGCTCCCAATATCGTGATGGTCGGTGAAATTCGCGATTTGGAGACGGCCGAAATCGCGATCAACGCATCCCTGACAGGCCACATGGTATTCTCCACGTTGCACACAAACGATGCGCCGGGAGCAATTACGCGTCTGATCGACATCGGAGTAAAACCGTTCCTCGTTTCGACCTCGCTCCGGTGCGCCATGGCCCAACGCCTCGTCCGCAAAATTTGCGCGAAGTGCAAACGGCCGATGACGCCCACGCCTCAGGAACTCCGTTCCCTCAATATCAACCCTGCGCAGGCGGCGACAGCGACCTTTGCCAAAGGCGACGGCTGTGCCGGTTGCAACGCCACTGGCTACCGGGGCCGTATGGGCATTTTCGAGATCTTCGTCATCAACGAAGAGATTCAAAAGATGATCTATGAGGGCGCCGGCAGCTCAAAGCTGCGCGACAAAGCGCGGGCTAACGGCATGCGCACCATGCGTGAAGACGGCACCCGCAAGGTCACGGCCGGTTTGACCACGATCGAGGAGGTCGTCTCCATCACCGTTGGCGACGCGAGCTAACCAAACGCAATCCCCAAGCAGCAATCACCCCATGAGCTACGACATGAACGACCTGCTCGACCTGATGGTCGACCAAGGTGCCTCCGATCTTCACCTCCAAGTCGGCCAGCCGCCGACGCTTCGTCTCAGCGGAAGCATGACGCCGATCGACGGCCCGCCCCTCACGCCGGGCGACACCGAAAAGCTCATGCAGTCGATCACGCCCGATGGTCACATCAGCAATGTGAAGCTGAACGGCGGAGCCGATTTCGGGTTCGCGTTTGGCGAGAAGGCCCGTTTCCGCGTCTCGGTGCTGAAGTCGAAGACCAACTACGGCATGGTGCTGCGGCAGATTCCCTACAAGATGTTCGGTCTGCGGGATATCGGCCTGCCCGACAAGATCCGCGAACTCCTCTATCGTCCGCGTGGGCTCATTCTTGTTACCGGTCCCACAGGCTCCGGCAAATCTACCACGCTCGCGTCGATGGTGAATTACATCAACGAGACGCGTGACGGCCATATTATCACAATCGAGGATCCCATCGAGTATTACCACGGCCACAAACGCTGTGTCGTGACGCAACGTGAGGTTCACGTGGATGTCCCGAGCTTTTCCGAGGCGATCCGCCGCGCGCTCCGCCAGGACCCCGACGTGATCCTCGTCGGCGAAATGCGCGATCTTGAGACAATCGAAGCCGCGATCAGCGCCGCCGAAACCGGCCACTTGGTCTTTGGCACACTGCACACGAACAGCGCGGCGAAGACCGTTGACCGCATCGTCGATGCGTTCCCAGCGAACATGAAAGACATGATTCGCACGCAGCTGGCCTCGTCACTTGTGGCGGTAATCTCCCAGGTGCTCTGCAAGAAAATCGGCGGCGGGCGTATCGCCGGTTACGAGATCATGGTAAACACGACTTCGATCGGATCGTTAATTCGCGAAAACAAAACCTTCCGCATCACCTCCGACATTCAGACGGGTGCTCAGCTGGGCATGATTACGATGGATACGCACCTCATGAGTTTGGTGAACCGCGAGTTGGTGGCACCCGACGAGGCGCTCGAAAAAGCACAGGATCCGAACGTCATGAGGGAAAACTTCCTCAAGATGGGCGTGAAGCTCCGCGAAGTCTAAGTAACCGAAACGAGACCGCCTGATGTTCCCCAGCCATAGCCCAGCCATCTACGAGTTCTTGAAAGAGCATCGGCTCGTCGCGCCTGCACAGCTCGACGAATTGAACGAGGAGCACAAAGCGACCGGCAAGCCGCTGGCCGACGTCGTGGTGGATCTCGGCATCATCGAGCGCTCGGTCTTGCTGCATCGCATCGCCGAGCACTTGGGCTACGACTACCTTTCGGAATTGCCGGTGCAGTTTCCCGGGGAGGCGATTGCCGCACTGACCGGGAAGCTTGCGCGCGACTACGGCGTCATGCCGTTGAGCGCCGATCAGCAGAATATCGATTTGCTCGTCAGCGATCCGTTTAACACGCAGGCAATCGACGACCTTACTTTTGCATTGGGGCGCAATGTTCGCCTGTTCTTCGCCGATCCCGACAAGATCGATGTGCAGATCAAGCAGCACTACGGCGAGGATGAGGCGAGTATTGACGACCTGCTGCAGGAAATCAGCTCGGGCAATTTGCCCACGGACGGCCGCGACCTATCCGAGCGCGATATTGAATCGATGGCGGAACAAACGCCAATCATCCGGTTTGTGAACCTCGTGATCGGACAGGCGATCCGCGACAAGGCGAGCGACATTCACTTCGAGCCGTTCGAGCACGAATTTAAGATCCGCTACCGCATCGACGGTGCGCTTTACGAGATGGCCCCGCCACCGAAGGCTCTGTCGCTGCCGATTCTCTCGCGCATCAAGGTGCTCGCTGCGCTTAATATCGCCGAGCGCCGGATTCCGCAGGACGGACGCATCAAGATCACGATTGGCGGTCGCCAGGTCGACCTGCGCGTATCGACTTTGCCCACGCAGTTCGGCGAGAGCGTCGTGCTGCGCGTGCTCGATCAATCCGCGGTCCAACTCGATATCACCCAGCTCGGCATGCCACCGGACGTGTTCAACGGCATCCAAGATGTCGTTAGGCGCCCCAACGGAATTTTTATCGTCACTGGCCCGACCGGTTCGGGCAAGACGACCACGCTCTACAGCGGTCTCCGCATCATCAATACCGCGGACCTCAAACTTCTCACTGCCGAAGATCCGGTGGAATATGAGATCGAGGGTATCATGCAGGTGCCGGTGAATCCGCTGGTCGGACTGACGTTTGCGGCGGCGCTTCGCTCGTTTCTACGCCAAGACCCTGATGTCATCATGGTCGGCGAAATTCGCGACTTGGAGACCGCACAAATCGCGATCCAGGCTTCGCTCACCGGTCACTTGGTGCTCTCGACGCTTCACACCAATGACTCTGCCGGTGCGGTGACCCGCTTGGTGGATATGGGCGTGGAGCCGTTCCTGATTGCTTCGTCGCTGGAGGCCGTGCTCGCCCAACGATTGGTGCGCCGCGTCTGCGTGCAATGCCGCACCTCTTACACGCCGCCGCCCGAGTTGATCAAGCCGCTCGGCATCACGCCGGAAAACATCGGCAACCGGCAGTTTTTCTACGGCAAAGGCTGCCCGGTATGCTCGCAGTCGG
>CALRZR010000374.1:0-5181 GCA_943372705.1 Opitutus sp. GAS368
GCAACAGCCGCTCGCTCGATCTGCGCGAGATGCCGATGAACAATGTCTCCCGCGTCGAGGTGACGAAGGTTCCCACACCCGACATGTCCGCCTCCGGCCTCGGCGGCTCGATCAATCTGATTTCGCGCAACGGCTTCGAAGTGAAGAAACGCCGGGTTCTCTTCAACGCCTACACCCAGTTCCACAATCGCAGCGGCCTCACCTTCGACGGCGGCCCGCGCAACCACGTCTCCGAGAACTCGCCACAATTCATCGAGCCGTCGTTCGATTTCAGCTACCTGCAGCCGATCAATCGCAATTTCGCCATCACGGTTGGTGGCGCGCGCACGTGGCGCTTCAAGCCGATGGAGACCGGCACCAAATCGACCGACGAATCGCCGGCCTGGGATCTCGTTCGTCTCGTGCAAACGACGAGCCAATGGAACAGCCTCGCGCAGACGTTTCGCACCTTGCAGGGCTCCATCGGAGTCGACTGGCGGATCACCCCGACCGACTCGATCTCCGCGACCGTGAACTACCGCGACTACGGGCTCTTCATCACGCGCAGCGTGCTGGGCTTCAACTACGGGGCGAACGCAACGGGCGGGCCGACGTTCACCCAGGGTGCGGCCACGGCAGTCGGTGTCGTCACGATGAACGGCAGCGGCGAAAACGTGGACATCACCACCCAGACGAAACACTACACGTTGAAATACCGCCACCGTGGCGATCTCTGGCGCTGGGATGTAAACGGCGCGTTTTCCGGCTCCGCTTCGGACCGTCATGATATCGACTCCGGCTTTTTCAATCTCGCACCCGCCACGCTCACGGGCGTCGTCCTCCGCGGTGACGACATTCCGTCTTCCGGCGGCACGATTCCCACCCGCTACAGCGCGACGCGCGCCGGCGCCGCCGTCGACGTCTACGACGGCCGCAATTACACGCTGGGCAATCCGACGACCGCGCAACCCGATTGGAACACCCACAAGAGCAATCTGCGCCTCGACCTCGCGCGTGACTTTCTCGGCTCGGTTCCGGTGGCGCTCAAGGTCGGTGCCGCCGTCGATACCTACACGAGCGATCAGCGCCGCTACTCGAAAACGTGGACTTTTCGCCCCAATGGCTCCACCGCCGCCGCCGACCGCCTCGCCAGCCGATTCGATGTGTTCGACGACGCCTTCAATGCCGATTCGCCCACCGTCTTCGGGAAGAAGGTTTCCTGGATCAGCGGTCAGAAAATGTTCGAACTCTACAAGGCGAACCCGTCGTGGTTCGTCCTCGATCAGGCGCAGGTCCACCAGGACTTCGTGAACAATTCCCGCGAACTGCGTGAAACGATCTCCGCGGGCTATATCCGGACCGATGTCCGGCTCTTTAGGAACCGTCTCTGGCTCGTCGGCGGCGTGCGCTTCGAACGCACCGACGACAAAGGCGCCGGTCCGCTCAACGACATCAACGCCCAGTTTCAGCAGAACGCGAACGGCACCCTCGTCGACGGCAATCCCGCACTGGCCGGCATCCAGCGCGTGCCGCTTTCCGCCGATCCGCTCGTCCTCCGCCAGCTGCGTTATCAGGAACGGGCCGCGCGTTCGGAGCGCGACTACAGCGGCTACTATCCGAGCCTCAACGCGAGCTATAATCTCACCGACAGCCTCATCCTCCGCGCCGCGTTTGCGAAGACGCTCGGCCGCCCGAACATCAACTTTATCATCCCCGGCACGACGATCACCGAACCCGACATCGCCAACCCGACCATCACGGTCAACAACGTCGGCCTGAAGCCGTGGACCGCGACGAGCTACGATCTCTCCCTCGAAAGTTACCAAATCAAAGACGGCTTCGGCTCGATCGGCGTCTTCCAAAAAAACATCAAGGACTTCTTCGGTGCGGTTCGCACCCGGGCCACGCCCGAGTTGCTCGCCGAGTTCGGCCTGGAAAGCGATCCTTCGCTGCTGAGCTACGAGATCGCCACGCGCACCAACGCCGGCGATGCCAAGATCGACGGCCTCGAGTTGAGCTACCGGCAGTCGCTCACGTTTCTGCCGAAGTGGGCGCGCGGCCTCCAGGTTTTCGTGAATTTCACGAAGCTCAAACTCAGCGGCACCAACACCGCCGACTTCTCCGGCTACAATCCCGAGTCGTTCAGCGGCGGCATCAATTTTGTGCGCGCGCGCTTCTCGCTGAAAACCACGATCAGCTACCTCGGCGATACACGCACCGGTGCCGTGGCCGCGAGCGCGACGGTGCCCGTGGATACGTTCAACTACCAGGCGAAACGCACCCGCATCGGCGTCAACGCCGCCTACAGCCTGACGCGTCGCTACCAGCTTTACGCGTCCGTCGTCGATTGGGGCGGGTTTGTGCAGGATCTCCAGCGCTATGCCCCCGGCACTCCCGACTACGCGAAGCCCACGCGCTGGCAGGAACTGGGCTTCTACACGAATATCGGTATCCGCGGCACGTTCTGATCCCGTGCATGCGCGTTTCCCCAGGCACTACTCGCACCCGGCATTTGACCGACGCGCAAAGCTCCGGCCGCAAGGCGTCAAGTGGCTCGACGTCGCGCTTGGCGTCCGTCACGGCTCGTCGGTCTGCACTCATTTTACCATGAAGCACCTGCTCCTTTGTTTCGCCCTGCTGGCCGGCGCCCTTTCGGCCGCCGCCTCCGAACCTTCGGTGGAAAAAGTCGACGTCTTCGTTTCGGGCGAAGGCGGTTACCACACCTACCGGATTCCTGCGGTGATCAAGGCCGCCGATGGCTCGTTGCTCGCGTTCTGTGAAGGTCGCAAGTCCGGCGGCGGCGACTCCGGCGATATCGATCTCCTCCAGAAACGCTCCACCGACGGCGGCCTCACGTGGGGCGCCGTGCAGGTGATCTGGGACGACGCGGCCAACACCTGCGGAAATCCGTGCCCCGTTTTGGACGAAGCCACCGGCACGCTCTGGATGCTCCTCACGCACAACCTCGGTGCGGATCACGAAAAACAAATCGTGGCCCGCACGTCCAAGGGCACGCGCACTGTGTGGGTGACCAGTTCAAAGGACCACGGGGCCACCTGGGCCAAGCCCGTCGACATCACCGCCGCCACCAAGCTCCCGGAGTGGACGTGGTATGCCACCGGACCGGGCAACGGGATCCAGATCAAACAGGGCCCGCACGCCGGGCGTCTCGTCATCCCCTGCGATCACAATTACGACGACCTCGTGGAGAACAAACATCTCTCCGGCTCGCACGCGGTGTATTCGGACGATCACGGCCAGACGTGGAGACTCGGCGCGCCCATCCGCCCGAAGGTCAACGAATGCCAGGTGGTCGAACTCTACGACGGTCGCGGCACGCTGCTGATGAACATGCGTTCCAACCACGGCCGCAATCTCCGCGCCCACGCTTTGAGCAACGATGGCGGCGTCACGTGGACGCCACCCGCCGATGCCGCCGGCCTGATCGAGCCGGTGTGTCAGGCGAGCATCATCCGGCAGGAGCCCGGCTTGCTGGTGTTTTCCAATCCCGCGGCAAAGACCCGCACCCAGCTCACGGTGCGCACCAGTGCCGACGGCGCCCAGACATGGCGCGAGGTGGCGCTCCTGCACGCCGGCCCCTCGGCCTATTCGAGCCTCGTTTCCCTCGATGCAAAGACGGTCGGCTGTTTCTACGAAAACGGCGCGAAGCGTCCCTACGAACGCATCACATTTGCGCGCGTCGCCATCAGCCCCCGCTAAGTTTTCACTGCCATGCAAAACCGATTCCGCGGCCTCGTCGCCGCTCCGTTTACGCCCTTCAACGCCGATCGCTCGCTCAATCTTGCGGCGATCCCGGCCTACGCCCAATTCCTGCGGGAGAACGGCGTCGGCGCCGCCTTCGTCTGCGGCACCACCGGCGAAGGTCTTTCGATGACGTTGGCTGAGCGCCTCGCCGTCGCCGAAAAATGGATGCAGTCCACCGACTCGCGTCTCCCGGTCATCGTCCACGTCGGCCACACGTGCCTCGACGATGCGCGCACCCTCACCGCGCATGCCGCCAAGATCGGTGCCGCCGCCGTCGCGGCCCTCGCGCCGATGTTCTTCAAGCCGCGCAACACCGACGAGCTCGTGGACTGGTGCGAGGCGGTCGCGTCCGCGGCGCCGACGCTGCCGTTTTACTATTACAACATTCCGTCGATGACCGGCATCACCTTGCCCGTCGCCGAATTTCTCGCGAATGCGTCCGCGCGCATCCCGACGCTCGCGGGGGTAAAGTATACCTACGAAGATTTTCCGGATTACGGCGCGTGTGTCGCGGCCGAGGGCGGGCGCTTCGACATTCTCTTCGGGCGCGACGAGCTTCTGCTCGAGGGCTGGAAGGCCGGGGCCCGCGGGGCCGTCGGCAGCACCTACAACTACGCTGCGCCGGTCTATCTCCGCCTGCTGGAGGCCCATCGCAATGGCGACGAGCCGACGGCCCGCCGCCTGCAGGATGCCGCCATCAAGATGATCTCGATCTGCGCCGGTGTCGGCGTCACGCACCTCGCCGCCTCGAAGGCGCTCATGCCGATGGTCGGCGTCGACTGCGGTCCGGTGCGGCAACCGCTGGCGCAGCCCTCGGCTGCGCAGATTGCGACGATGCGGTCGCGATTGGAAGAGATCGCCTTTTTTGACTTCGCCTGCCGGCCGGGCGGCGCGCGGGTCTGACGCGTTAATGTTCCTCGCGGGCGGGCGCGGCTGTCGAGCCGCCCGCGGTGAATTTCGGCTGCAGCAGCGCCGGCGCGCGCAGGGCCGGCGTGCGGTGGAGCACCTGCAGCAGCAGGCCGAGCATCTTTTTCGCGAAGGTATGCGGATCGACGGTGTAGCGCGCTGGCGCCGGCGCGAGGGATTCGAGAAACGGGTCGTCGTCGCGCGAGACCAGCGAGATGTCCCCCGGAATCCGCAGGCCGCGCTGCGCGAGCACGCTCGCGGCGGAGAGGTAGGCGTAGGAGTTGCAAACGACGCAGGCAGTCGGGCGGTTCTTTTTGTCGAGCAGTGGGCGCAGCGCGCGCGCCACCGAGTCCACGTCATCTCGGTGGTAGGCGACCTCGGCTGTGGCATCGGCGTGCGGCGAGGCGCGCACGCCTTCGAGAAAGCCGAGTTCGCTGTCGACGTCGCCGGCGCGCCGCGACTCGCGGTTGAGAAGCGCCACGCGCCGGTGCCCGAGGCGGAGCAGCGCACCCGCGGCATGGCGGCAGATGG
>CALRZR010000375.1:0-5105 GCA_943372705.1 Opitutus sp. GAS368
CGCCGAGCTCATCGCGTGCGAATCCAGCAGTCCGTAGCACACCACGTCGAAGGTTGTGTCCCGCTGTTTTTCGAAAAACGCCCGCGCATCATCCGCCACCGCCCGCGCACCGGGATGGGCGTAGGGTTGCTCCGGATGCAGCTCGCGCCCCAGCCGCAAAATCCGGCTGTCGATATCCACGCAGGTTACCTGCGGATAGCCGTTGCGCAGCGCCGCCTGCACATCGTTGCCCGATCCCGCGCCCACCACCAACGCGGTCTTCCGCTGGGCATTCAGCACAAACGGCAAATCGTAGAGATCGCGCAGCTCCCGCATCCCTGCCGTCGTCCCCGGTTGCGCCAGCGTCCGATCAGACAAATCGAACATATATTGGTGGAAATCCCGGTTCACCTGCAGCTCCACGCTCCCGCCCGGCGCCGTCTCCAAGTCGATCCGGTTGTAGGGGGAGAACAGCGCGCCGTTCACCGACAGTTGGCCCAGGCTGCACACCAGCACCAACGCCACCGCCGCCCACTTCGTCCCGGCCAGCCACACAAATGGCAGCGCGCCGAGCGCCAGCCACCACGGCGGCGTCGCATCAATCCACGAGAGCAGCGTAAACGCCGCCACCCCGAGCAGCGAACCGAACAAGTCCGCCTGATACGCCCGCAACGTTGCCATCCGTCCGAACAAAAATCCCAACGGCGCCCCGCAGCAGACAAATACCCCCGTCACCAGCCCCAGCAACCCGAGAAACACGCCGACGTTTCGGCCAAAGATCCCCAGGTTCGCCGACGATTCCTGCGCACCCCACAGCATAATGCTTTGATCCGGAAACCGCATGGTCACCAGACCCAGTGCCTCCGAAAACGCGAGCGGCAGTGCGAACACCGCGAGCCCTGGCAGCACCAGATGCACGAGGCCCGGCCAACGCCGCCCCAGCGCCGCGCCCAGCCCCACCCCGAGAAACGCGCAGATCAGCACGACATTGTTGAAATAGGCAAAAATCCGGATCTGCGACGAGGTCCACCGGATCAGCGCCAGCTCCAGCGCCAGAATCCCAAACGTCGTCAACCCCACGCGCCACGCCACCGGCCCGCCGCGCTCCGCCCATGTGCTGTCAGCCAGAATTTTGTTGATCATCGTCGGCGGCGTCCGGTCACTTCACGCCGAACGGCTGAACCCTGACCCGCGACGCGACGCCTTCGATGGTCATCCAAAATCCCCCGAGCGAGGCCGGCACGATCTTCACTTTCGGACTCGGAATCGGCGGCGTGCTGTAGAGTCCGCCGTTCGCGATTTGCCAGCGCTGACCGTTTTCCAACGTCAACACCGCCCGCCCCTCCCAACCCTTGAAATCTCCCGCGATCCGGCTCTCCACGGTCGCGTATTCGATCTCGGTCCCCGGCGTGAGCAACACCTTCGCTTTCGCCAGCATTCCACTCTCCGCCTTTTTCGCCGGCTCCACGACTACCGGGATTTTGGCGGCCGCAAGCGCCACCTCACGTTTGGCCTCCGCGAGCGCCCCGTTCTTGTAGTCGCGCACCAGGCCGTTCAGTCGCGCCAACTCCTCGGCCGATAATTTCCCCAGCCCCGCCGCCTTAAAGTCGTCCGCCCGCAGCGCTTGGGTGAACGTGTCCACCTCCGCCCCCGCGCCCACCACCGCCGCCCAACCGAAGAACACCACTGCACTCCAAATTTTCATCCGCGTAAGGCAGCGCGCCCGCCCGCCTCTCGCAACGCATTTCCCTTCACCGCGCTCGCCGCGCCCCCTCCCGTGCGGCGCGGTGGTCATTTTCCGTCGCCACCGCTTTTCTGCTTTCGCATTCCGCGGTTCTGCTTTCATTCTCCCGTCCCTTCTCGCATGGCCGGCAAAATCACTTCGCTCCTCAGCCCCGCCCGCATCGCGCTCCGCGTCTCGAGCACCAAGCGCACCGCCGCGCTTAACGAGGTCGCGAAACTGCTCATGGGCCACCCCGACGTCGCCAACTACGATGGTTTCTACGACGAACTCCTCGCCCGCGACCGGCTCGACACCACTTGCCTCGGCAACGCCATCGCGCTCCCCCACGCCCGCACCGAGCACGTGAAACAGATCGTCCTCGCCGTCGGCCGCAGCGAGGCCGGCATCCCCTTCGACGCCAACGGTGAGATTGTGAAACTCTTCTTCGTGCTCGGCACCCCGAAATCAAAACCCGGCGACTACCTCGCCGTCGTCAGTGCCCTCTGCAAACTCCTCCGCGACCCCGCCGACCGCGCCAGCTTCCTCGCCGCCGACACCCCCGAAGCCTTCATCGCCGCCCTTTCCGCCGTGGAGAAGAAATTGGGGCTGTAGGCGGTCTTCGTCCAAAACCCCCTTGCCTCGTCCGGGTCCGGTTTTACCGTCCACCGTATGAGCACGGCCGCCCTCCATCTCTTGCGCGAATTCGAAAAGCTTCCGCCGGATGACCAGCGCGAGTTCTCCGTCCTCGTCACCCGTCGTGCCGCCCGACTGGAACACGCTCAGCGTGCTGAAGCCGATGACTTCACGGTGCTCGCTACCCAGTCCCTCTCGCGCGCCTACGGCGACGCCGAGCCCGAATACACGCCTGCCGATCTGAAAACCCGGCTATGACCGAGGCGGACATCGCGCTGGCCCGCCTCCCTCAGGCTGACGGAATCGTCAAATTGCGACCCGTCGTTTTGCTGCGCCCGATGCCTCCGTTCGGCGATTGGCTGGTGTGCGGAGTGAGCACCCAACTTCGCCAACGCGTCGCCTCCTTCGATGAAATGATCGGGCCCGGTGATTCAGATTTTTCGAACAGCGGACTAAAAGCCCCTTCGCTCATTCGCCTCGGCTTCGTCACCGTGCTGTCCGCCTCCCACCTCGCCGGAATCATTGGTGCCATCGGCGGCGAGCGCCACGCACGACTCCTCCAAAATCTCGCAGCACACCTGCGACCCGCCCACGCTCTCCCCCGATGATCCGCTCCTTCATCTTCAGCGACGGCAAACTCGTCGGCTCCGACCTCGAACGCGAAGCCCTCCGCCTCGTTCGCGCCGATAAAGGTCTCCTCCTCTGGGTCGACCTCGACAACCCCACCGAGGAAGAATGGAAGTTCGTCCTCGAAACCGTTTTTCAGTTTCACCCGCTCGCCATCGAGGACTGCGTGCAGCCCAACTCCCTGCCGAAGGTCGAGGACTACGAAGATTACCTCTTCATCGTCACCCACGCCGTCGATTTCACCCGCACGGAAAAGTTCAACACCACCGAACTCGATCTCTTCCTCGGCAAAGACTACCTCGTCACCTTTCACACCTCTCCCCTGCGCTCCGTCTCCACCGTGATCGACCGCAGCCTCAAGGGCACCGTCGCCGGTCCCCGCGGCCCCGACCGCATCGCGCACACGCTCCTCGATCTGCTCGTCGACAACTATTCCCCGGTCATCGACGAACTCCGCGCCGAACTCGAAGAACTCGAGGAAGACGTGCTCGCCCGCGACTCCGCGCAGAAAAAAGTCGTCAACGAACTCCTCCACGTCCGCGGCGATTTCACCAAACTCCGCACCATCATCCGCCCGCAACGCGACGTGGTTGACCGCCTCGCCCGTGGCGACGGCAAGCTCATCCGCCCCAAGCTGCTCCCCTATTTCCGCGATCTGCGCGATAACCTCACCCGCCTCGAAGACACCGCCGCCAGCTACCACGAACGCCTCATGATGGCCTTCGACATCTATCTCAACAAGGCCGCCTTCGAGGCCAACGAAGGCATCAAGTTCCTCACCGCCATCACCGCCGTCACCATTCCGGTCATGGTCATCGGCACGTGGTTCGGCATGAATTTCAAAACCATGCCCGAGCTCGACCACGGTTACCCTTGGGCCCTCGGCGCCACCCTCATCACCACCACCCTCATGGTGATCTATTTGAAAAAGAAAAAGTGGTTTTAGAGTAGGGCGCGGCTTCAGCCCGCCCTTTTCACCTCGCGAGCACCCTATTTCCGCCCACGCGCTCCAGCGGAAAAATCTCCACCGCGACCGTCTCCGCCGCGCACACGTGATCCGGCGCCCGCCCCAACGGATCAAACCCCGCCAGCCGCATCATCGTGTCGTCCCACTCCGGCACGTCCGCCGCCCTTAATCGATACGGCGCGTGCGCCACCTGCCCCGCCCACAGCCGACCGCGCCGGGCATCGTGTGCAAAGAGTGTGTAGCGCTCCGCGAGGAAAAACTCCTTCGTCCCCACCGCCGCTTCCTCGCCCACCCCCGCCGCGCGATAGCGAAACCGGCTCTCCCGCCTATTCTCCCCCGCGCCCGCGCCAATCCTTCTCGCCCGATAATCCACTGCACCGCTCGCCGCATCCACCGTCGCCGCCATCTCCGCGTGTTCGTAGGGCAGATGGAAAAACGTCCGCGCGATCTTCACCGCGAGCCACTGGTTGCAATCCAGCGAGTAAAACCACACGCCCGGCCGCCCGTGCTCGTCGTGCACATACGTCCGCACGTTCAGCTCGAGGAAATCCGAAATTCCCCGCACCGCCGGCAAACCCGCGGGCCGCACGCCCTGCATAAAAAACGGCACGAGCCCCACCCAGGCGCGTCCGTCCCACGTGTCGACCGTCAGTCCCGCCGGCAGCGTCCGCTGCACCGCCGCCGGTTCCCACGCCCAGTGCAAAAACAACAGGTGCGCCCACCGCTGCCGCATCACGACGCGCCCCGCCGGCCGGATCCGTTCCGCGAGTCGTTGGGCCGTGGTCGGAGCCGTCATGGCAACACCCTGCACTTCGCACCCTCCTCCCGCAACCGCCCGCGAAAATTTCGTCGCCGCGCCCGCTCCTCTCACCGCGCCAGCTTCGCCAGCAGCCCCGCCTTCACCGCCGGCCACTCGCGCACGACAATGGAAAACATCACCGTGTCGCGCACCCACCCGTCGGGCAACACCATGTGCGCGCGGAGCACGCCTTCCCGCACCGCGCCGAGTCGCGCGATCGCCGCCTGCGAACGCTCATTGCGCGCATCCGTCTTCAACTGCACGCGGTTCATCCCGAGCGCCTCAAACGCGTGCCCCAACAGCAGAAACTTGCATTCCGTGTTCACCGCCGTCCGCCACACGCGCCGCGCGTGCCACGTATAACCGATCTCCACGCG
>CALRZR010000376.1:0-5052 GCA_943372705.1 Opitutus sp. GAS368
GCTCGTGCACGCCGAGGTGGCGGGCGATACCTACATGCCCGAGTGGCGCGGGCTGACCTGGCGCGAAATCTCGCGGCGTGAGGGTGCGGACGAAAATTTCCGCTACACGTTTTTCGAACTGGCGCGGTAGGGCGTCGCGCGCACGTCGCGAGCGTGGTCGCTACCGGGCGGATACGGCGGGCAGTTTTTTCTGCATGATGTAGGCGCCGCATTGGGCTGAGTCCAAGGGGTTGTTGTCGATCTTGTGGGTGATTTCGTAGCGCTCGGCGATCCAGCGCATGATCTGACGGCCGGCACCGTCGCGCTCGCCGTAGATTTTGACCCCAAAATCCCGCAGATCGCGGCTGGCGATCACGACGATGTCCGGCGGGTTCGCGGTGAGCGCCTTGACGACCTCGGCCTCGCGACCGCCCTCGGTGGTGAAGCCGTGAAACTGGAATTGCGGCAAGGGACTGGGACGCCGCGAAAGGTAATTGATCATCGAAGCCTCGGGCAGGGCGAACAGAGTCTGCTCACGCGGCAGTTCGGTGAGTTTTTCGACGACCGTGCGCACGACAAAGCCCGTGGCGTCGATCTCGGGCGGATAGGTGAAAAATTGATCACGGCCCAAACCGACCGGAAAGGTCTGGAGACGTTGAAACTCCTGCGAGATGGCCACCATTCGCACAATCCCGGGCACGGCGAGCGACGCCGCCAGCACTGCCAGGAAGGCTTGGCGACCACGCACGTTCGGCAGCCAGACGGCCGCTTCGGTAACGAAAATTGCCCCCAGCGCCATCGTCGCCACGGCGCCTTGGAAAAACCCAAACTGCACGATCCGCCCCGCGAGAACCATCCGCGCCATGAGCGCCACGCCCAGGACAACAATAAGAATGCGCCACCCGGATGCCGCGCCGTCGGCAGATGGTGCGTCGAAGCCGCCACTGCGTTTACCGATCAGGCGCACGATCAAATACCCACCGAGCAATGCCAGCAGGCAGGAGCCGATGTGGTCGATGCGGACGAGCAAGCCGAAGGCCAGCGCCGCCGCGAAAACGAACCCGAGCGCCAGCGTTTTGGGCCAACCTGTGAACCCCATCGCCCGGCGCAGGCCGTAAACGAATCCCGCCAGCGCAATCGCGGCGATGAGCGATTTGCGCGCGTGTAACAGGAGGTTCGACCACGGCTGATCGAGTCCCATGAAGGTGAGTTGGTATTTTAGTCCGATAAATTCAGAGTGAACCAGCAGACTCGTCCATGCCCGGCCGGCGGCGACCGCCGCAGCGGTCACGGGCAAATGGCACGCAAAATAGAAAAAAAAGAGCGCGGTAGGCACGATCGCGCCGAGCGCAAAGCGCCACACCTCGCCACCGGAAACTCTGCCACCGGCGCGCCAGCGCAGAAACACTGCCGCGGCGATGACCGCAAAACCCGCTAGGATGAACTCGGGTTTGATCACCAAGGTTAGTCCGACGCACAGACCGACGCCGAAAATTCGGGCGTGTGTCGGTTGTTCGACCCACCGTCCGACCAGCGCCACGAGAGCCAGACACACGAGCACACCATGGGTGGCCTCGTGCGCATAGGGCGTCACATAGTTAAAGTTGCCGAGGTAGAACGCCTGGTTGAACGCGAACAGCGAGAGGAACAGGGCACATGCCGTCCACGCGCCGACCGCGCCCCATGCGCGGCGAAAAACACTGTAGGCGGTGGCGACGATTGCCGTGACGATCACGAGATTCGCGACCACCAACACTATCAAACCGGGGCCGAAGACCGCGAACAAACCCGCGTTGAAATACTGCGAGAACGGGCCGTAGACGTCGTCGACATCGCGATACAGCACTGCGCCTTCCGAGAGGCGCCACGGGATATGGAGTTCCCGGCCAAAATCGACGAGCGGGTGGTTCCACTTCCGCCACGAGACGCGGAGCAGAAAGACCGCCAGCGCGACGAGCCCGAAGATGCCGAGCAGTTCACCAGCCCAGCGCGATGGCTGCGCGCGTTTGACCGGAGCAGTGTCCCGCGGAGCGGAGCGGGAGGACGGCGCAGACATGGTGCGGCGGAGCGGACGGCGGCGTGCCGAGGAGTTGGCGCGTGGCGGCGGTTCAGGCGCGGGGTTGAGCCCGTGCCGAGTGGGCTGTGGCCACGGTCACATATTTTTCCGCCCAATGGCGGAGGCCAGCTTGTTCGGTTTCAGTGAGCGGACGGACGACTTTGGCCGGTGCGCCGAGGATCATGGACCCGGGCGGCGCGACGAAGCGTTGGGTGACGAGCGCGTTGGCGCCGACGATGCAGCGATCGCCGATCTGGGCACCATCGAGGACGGTCGCGCCCATGCCGATCAGGCATTCGTCGCCGATGTCGCAGGCGTGGATGATCGCGGCGTGGCCGATGGTGGTGTGGCGGCCAACGCGGACGCCGTAGTTGTCGGCAAGGTGGACGATGGTGCCGTCCTGAACGTTGGAGCCATCGCCGATCACGATGGAGTTGATGTCGCCGCGCAGCACGCAGCCATACCAGACGCTGGCGCCGGCACCGAGCGTGACATCGCCCACGACGGTGGCGTTGGGAGCGACGAAGGCCGCGCGGGCGGTGTCGGGAGTTTTTCCGAGGTGTTGGGCGAGGCGTTCCGGCAAGGTCATCCCGGCAACTTGAGGGGCGCAGAGGCGCGCGCCAATCCCGATCACACGTCAGGACGCCGGGCCCACGACGAACCGCCCAACCAAACCAGCAGACCAAAGAGAATCACCACCACCAAAGCCAACGCGGCAACGGCCACGCCGACCGCGCCGCCGATGAAGATTAGTTTTTGTGCCATGATGCCGGAGTGGGTTAGCCCCACAGACGGCGGCGTCACGCCGGAGTTTCGTGCCCGGTGATTTTTCCGAGGAATTTACGCCGGCCGACCACGCGGTCGCAGGCACAGATGGAGCGGACCAAGGCTATTTCTCCTTCGAGTAGGGCACGCCGATCGCGGCGGGCGCGGTGGCCTTGCCGACAAAGCCGGCGAGGAGCAGCACCGTGAGCACGTAGGGCAACGCGATGATGGCCTGCACGGGAATCACGCCGACCACCGGGAGCGCGACGCCTTGCAGGCGCGACGCGAGCGCATCGGTGAACGCGAAGAGCAGGCACGCGAAGAGCGTGGGATACGGTTTCCATTTTCCGAAAATCAGCGCGGCGAGTGCGAGGTAGCCTTTGCCGGCGGTCATGTCGCGGGAGAAGCCAGCGCTCGCGGCGGTCGAGAGGTAGGTGCCGGCCACGCCGCAGAGGACGCCGGAGATGAGGATCGCCTGATAACGCAGACCGGTGACGGAGATGCCGGCGGTGTCGACGGCGTGGGGATTTTCGCCCACGGCGCGCAAGCGGAGGCCGAAGCGCGTGCGATAGAGCACCCACGCTGCGAGCGGCACGAGGCCGGCGGTGAGGTAGACGACGAGATTGTGGCCGCTGAGGAGCTGCGAATAGAGGAGCCCGGGAAACGGATGCTCGGCAGCAGTGTTCGCCCACGGCCACACGAGTGAGGTGAAACGCTGGCCCGGGCCGTCGAGCTGGGGCGTCTGACCGCCGAGGTTGAACCACGCGAGCGCTAGCGTCGGTCCGAGGCCGGCCACCATGATGTTCACTGCCATGGCGGCGACGACCTGGTTGCCCCGTTGGGTGACGGTCGCAAAGGCGATCAACAGCGCGAGCACAACGGATACGCCGATACCGGCGCCTAGGCCGGCCCATGCGGAGCCGGTCGCGGAGGACACCGCGGCGGCGGCGAAGGCAGCGCCCAGCATTTTGCCCTCTAGGCCAAGATCCACGACGCCGGAACGCTCGGAAAACATGCCGGCGATTGCGGCGAGCAGGAGCGGCGTAGCCACGCGGATCGTAGCGGCGAGCGTGAGGACGATGATGGTGTAGAGTTCCATCTTGTCAGGCGGCGGGTGTGGCGGCGGGTTTCTGGAAACGGGCAAACACGGCGCCAAGCGGCGCGCGGAAGACGTTTTCAAGCGCGCCGCAGAAGAGGATCACGAGACCTTGGATCACCACAACCATGTCGCGATTGATCTTCGGCATATCAAACGAGAGCTGCGAACCGCCCTGCGCGAGTGCGCCAAACAGGAGCGCGGAGAGCAAAATGCCGACGGGGTGATTGCGTCCCATCAGCGCGACCGCGATGCCCACGAAGCCGGCGCCGCCCGGAAAATCGATGAGGATGCGGTGCTGCGAGCCGAGAAGTTCGTTGAGACCGAGACAACCGGCGAGCGCACCAGAGAGCAGCATCGCCTGAATCGTGATGCGCGCGGGCGAAATGCCGGCGTAAACGGCGGCCGACTGGTTTTGACCCGCGACGCGCAGCGAGTAGCCCCAAGGCGTCCGCCACACGAGCAGCCAGACGAGCACAGCGGCCAGGAGCGCGACGACGAACGCGAGATTGAGCGGCGACTGAGAAAACGTGATGCCGACTTTGGCGAAGAGCTCGTGCGCGGCGGGAAACCACGCACCGGCGCCGAACTCGCGCGACTCGGGCGACTGCTGGCCGGGCTTGATGAGGACGTTAACCAACAGGTAGGTCATCAACGACGCGGCGATAAAATTGAACATGATCGTCGTGATGACGATGTGGCTACCGCGGCGCGCCTGGAGCCAAGCAGGGATAAACGCCCACGCCGCGCCGAACGCGGCGCCGGCGAAAATCGCAACGGGCAGCACCACGAGAAACGGCGCACGGTCGCCGAGCCAGAGGGCGACGAGTCCGCTGCCGAGACCGCCAATGTAGGCCTGGCCCTCGCAACCGATGTTAAAGAGACCGGCGTGGTAGGCCACCGCGACGGCGAGGCCCGTGAAGATAAAATTCGTCGCGTAGTAGAGCGTGTAGCCGAGGCCCTCCTGAGTGCCAACGGCGCCGCTCGCGAGGAGCTTGAAGGCAGCCCACGGACTCTCGCCGAGGATTTTTACGACGACGCCGGACAAAATGAGGGCGGCGGCGAGGTTGATAAGCGGGAGCAAGAAGAGCTCGGCCCAACGCGGAAGTTTGGCAGGGGCGCTCATGGTTTGAGGTGGAGCGCGTTGACCTCAACG
>CALRZR010000377.1:0-5037 GCA_943372705.1 Opitutus sp. GAS368
TGAGGCGGTCTATGAGGATGTGCAACCGGGCCTGAGCACGCCGTTGGGCGTGGCGCGCACGAGCGAGTTGACGCTGTGGCCCAGTGGCGCGGTGCCGAGTCGCACGGAGACCGCGAAGCAGGCGGAGATCGGCGCGCAGCCACCGCTGCTCGTCGCCACGCCGCAATATCTGCACTCCGTGAAAGCGCTCGGACTGTGGAGCCTGCCGGACAAATCAACGCCATTTAAGAAGGCGATCGAAGACGGGCTCGAGAGCACGCTGGCCTACTATATGAAGCAGGTGGATGTGCAGCGCTGGTATGGATTTTGGGACTTCGGCGATTTCATGCACTCCTTCGACCAGCAGAGGCACGTGTGGAACTACGACCTCGGAGGGATGGCGTGGGACAATACCGAGCTCGGCACCGACATGTGGCTGTGGACGAGTTTCCTGCGGACGGGGCGCGCGGATATCTTCCGTCTCGCGGAGGCGATGACGCGGCACACGAGCGAAGTGGATTGTTACCACCTCGGGCCGCTCGCGGGGCTGGGGTCGCGTCACAACGTCCGGCACTGGGGCTGCGGCGCGAAGGAAGGGCGCATCAGCCAGGCCGGGCTGCGGCGTTACCACTACTACCTCACGACCGACGAACGCACCGGCGACATCATGCGCGAGGTGCTGAACGCGGACTACAAGGCCGTCGAGTTTGACCCGATGCGCATCGCACAACCGGCGACCGAGGCGGAGAAAAAATATCCGGCGCGCATCCGCGGCGGCCCGGACTGGCTCGCGTTTGTGGGCAACTGGATGACCGAGTGGGAACGCACTGGTGATACGAAATGGCGCGACAAAATCGTGGCGGGCGTGGAGTCGATGCAGGCGATGCCGTATTGGATGAAATCGGGGAAGAACCTCGTGTTTGGCTACGATCCGAAGACAGGGAAACTCTACCAAGTTTCGCCGGAGGTGGGTTCGTATAATTTGGCGACGATTCAAGGCGGCGCGCAGGTGGTCTTTGAGTTGAACGAATTTTTCGACCACGCGGGTTGGCAGAAAATGTGGCTGCAATATTGCCGCATCGGCAGCGCCCCGGCGGAGGTGCTCAAGAAAGATCAGGAGACCGGCAACGAAGGCGCCGACGGGCGTTACCTCGGCGAACAGGGCGCGCAGAGTCAGGGCACGGCGCGGCTCGCGGCCTACGCTTACTACAAGACAAAGAACCCGGCGTTTGCGAAAGCGGCGACCGCGTCGCTCGGGCGGATCGCGTGGACCGGACAGGTCCGCACGCAACGGGTGGAAGGGCCGCTGGCGCTGAATGCGTTCGACGAGGCGGCCCGCGTCGGCACGAACGGCGCGGCCCAATCCGGACTCACGGCAATCGAGATTCTGGAACTGTGCGCCGATGCGCTGCCGACGGAGCTGCCGCCGATGCCGGAGTTTCCGGGTGGGCGCGGCGGCCGAGGGAATCGCGGAGGTCCGCCCAGCGCATCTCCGCTGCCGGCGCAACCGGCTAAGGAGTAGTCGCTCAAGCCTCGGGAAATTCCTTTTGGCGTGCGCATGCGTTTGCTCGATTGATTCCTCGTCTGCCGCGCTCGAACACGCCTCTCGCTGAAGGTGAAGTGCGTAAGAAAATGCGCTAGAGGTAGCGTCAACGAGTCGGTCGTTTTTCGATGAGGCGGACATCTCGAAGGTGGTTGTCGTAACTTGCAGTCGGAACGAAAGTGAAACTCGATGGCTCGCGCACAACCCTGCATCTCTTCGTGCATCTGCTTCACCGCCTGATCCCCATCCTTGTTTTTCTCGGTATCTTCGTCGTTCCGGCTATCGGAGAGACTTACACCTACGAGCTTCGACGACGGACTTCGTCGGTGACCACGCAAGAGCGCCTCGACGAGTTAAACACTCAGGGCGCGCGCAGCTTCGTCTACCGAGGGATCGGCGCCAGCGTCACCACTGGGTTCCCGGACTATGGCATCTGGGAATGCAGCTCACCCACTCGCACCTACGCATGGCACTCCCATCCCCTCCCCCGGGGCTTCGGGGATGATGTATTTGTCCCCCTGCACAATGAGCAGGTCCAGTCGGGCTACCAGCTCGTCGGCGGTATCACCACAGACTCGCCCGACCACTATGACTACTTCTTCGTCAACCATCAGGTTGATCCGATTTGGTTGCGGCGCGCCGAAACGCAGCTCTTCCGCATCGGCGGCAGTAGCCTGCGGACGGCCGTGATTGCCAAGGGAGCGGAAGGTTATCTCTACATGGGCAGCGCAAAACTGGATTCCGGGTCTATCTCTCGGGAAGGCACAGCCTACGTTTTTGAAGCAGGGCTCAAACCATACGATGTTGTGATCGAGCCCGCCGCCGGTGCCGGCCTGCCTGCGATCATCGTCGCCCGGGCGGCACAGGGTTACCGCTATTTCGATAACCCCTATAATTTTCCCACCAACGAATACGTCGGAACGATCTTCTGGCGGCGGCGCGGTGAGAACACGCCGGTCGGCTGTCAGGTCATACCCGCCCCGAACTATTCGCTCGACGGTGCCCGCGCCAACGAACTGGGCGCACAGGGATATCGATTCCATCGTTTTACCACGATCGTCGACGGCTCGCATGCAATTTTCTATCAGGAAAGGCCGTTCTCTGGCAGCGCCCCACTCATCACCCGTGCCCCAGAGGACCGCTCGGTCACACAAGGCGATCCCGTGACATTCACCGCCGAAGTGCGCGAACCGACCGCAGTCACCTACCAGTGGCGCAAGGACGGCGTGCTCTTGCCCGACGCGACGGGTGCGATCCTCGTGATTTCCGCCGTCCAAACCGTTGATGCCGGCACGTATGACGTCGTCGCGACCAACGCGACAGGCGCTTCCGTCAGCCCAGGAGCGCGTCTCACCGTGTCGGCGCCCGTCCTCGTCGGCCGCATTATCAATCTCTCGGTGCTGACCGCTACCACGGATTCCGAGCCATTCACCCTCGGCTACGTCGTAGGTGGGCCTGGCACCGCCGGCACCAAACCTGTCCTGGTCCGCGCGGTGGGGCCCTCGCTCGCGGGCTTCGGAGTAAACAACCCGTTGCCCGACCCACACCTCGAATCCTTCGCTGGTGCGGCAAAGCTCGGTGAGAACGACGACTGGGGTGGAGGCGCCGACCTTATTACTGCAATCGCCCGGGTAGGCGCGTTCCCCTTTTTATCGCCTTCATCGAAGGATGCCGCCGCCGTCGCCCTCGTCGCCAAAGGCGACAACTCCATTCGCCTCTCCGCCGCCAGCAAGGGGGCCGGCACGGTCCTCGCCGAAATCTATGACGGCACTCCCACGACCGACTACACGGCCACGACGCCACGCCTTATCAATGTCTCGGTTTCGAAGCACCTCGGGGCCGGACTAACCGTAGGCTTTGTTATTACGCGTCCCGCAGCCGCGCCCCTCTTCAAAACCGTGCTCATCCGCGCCGTTGGCCCCACGCTGAGGTCAGCGCCGTTCAACGTTGCCGACACGGTGGCCGATCCTCGGCTCGCCCTCTATTCCGGCACCACCAAGATTGCGGAAAACGACGATTGGTCGGCCGGCCCCAGCCTGAGCACCACCTTCACCGCGGTCGGAGCCTTTGCGCTGCTACCCGGCTCCAAAGATGCGGCGCTGACTCAGTCGCTTATTCCTGGCTCATATTCCGTGCAGGTGACAGGCACGGGCGGCACGGGTGTCGCGCTCGTCGAGATTTACGAGGTCCCGTAAGCCTGCCGCGTTACGGGCTCGGCTGCCTTACAATCCCGCCGAGCGCGGGCCGAGGGCTTGGACAAACCAGGCCGTCAGTCTGTTACTTGCCGAAAATTTCGATCGCGGCGGCGCCGGTGGAGAGTTTGTAGCCGCGATACATGCCCGGGCTGTTGAAGGGCAGGGCGATATTGCCGGCGCGGTCGATGGCGATCACGCCGCCGTCGCCGCCGAGTGCGCCCACTTTCGCGATCGTCGCGGCGGCCGCCTCGGCGAGGGAGGATTTCTTGTATTCGACCTGAGCGGCGATGTCGCGCGCGACGCCAACGCGGATAAAATATTCGCCCCAGCCGGTCGCGCTCACGGCGCAGGTGGTGTTGCTCGCGTAGGTGCCCGCGCCAATGATGGGCGCGTCGCCGACGCGGCCGAATTTTTTGTTGGTCATGCCGCCGGTGGAGGTGCCGGCCGCGAGATTGCCGGCTTGGTCGAGGGCCACGCAGCCGACGGTGCCGTAGCGGGCCGTGCGCGCGAAATGATCTTGGTCGAGTGCGGAGGTCGGGCGACCGACGGCGCGCTGTTTCTCGCGCTCCTTGGCTTTCTCGAGTTGGGCGCGACGATGATCGGTGCGGAAGTAGTCGTTGGGGACGAGTGCGAGATTTTGGAGCTGCGCGAATTTTTCGGCGCCTTCACCAGACAGCATGACGTGCGAGGATTTTTCCATGACGGCCCGTGCGAGGGTGATCGGATTTTTTACGGTGCGGACACCGGCGATGGCACCGGCGGCCTGGGTGCGGCCGTCCATGATCGAGGCGTCGAGCTCGCAGGTGCCGTCGGCGGTGAGGACCGCGCCTTTGCCGGCGTTGAAGAGCGGCGAATCTTCGAGGAGCATGATCGCGGCGATGACGGCATCGAGCGACGTTCCGCCGCTGGCGAGCACCGCGTAGCCGGCGTCGCGGGCCTCGGTGAGTTTGGCGCGATATTGCGCCTCCTGTTCGGCGGTCATGGAGCTGCGCTCAATGACGCCGGCGCCGCCGTGGATCACGAGGCCGTAGGGCTGGCGCGGTGACGCGGCGTCGGCTGCGGTGAGGCCGGTGATGGTGAAGAGAAAGGCGAACGGGAGGAGGCGGAGTATTTTCATGGCGTTGCGAAGGGAAAGTGAGACACGGGCGTCACGGCGCGACGCGGAGGCCGACGATGATGAGATCGCGCGCGACGCCGTCGAGCACGGCCACGTTGGGCAGGTGGCCCCAGCGGACGAAACCGTGCGCGGCGAAAAGGCGGAGGCTGGGTTCGTTGTGACCGAAAATATAGCCGAGGAGCGAATGGAGGCCGAGCGCGGGC
>CALRZR010000378.1:0-4954 GCA_943372705.1 Opitutus sp. GAS368
ATGTCGCCACGCCACCCGGCGCGCACCTCGAGGGCGCGCTGCTCGCCGCCGCCGCGGGCAAACCGTGCTACATGGAAAAACCGATGGCGCGCCACACCACCGAGTGCGACGCGATGATCGCGGCGTGCGCCGCCGCGCACCAAAAACTCTTCGTCGCCTACTACCGCCGCGCGATGCCGCGCTTCGAAAAAGTCCGCGAGCTCGCCACCGGCGGCGCCATCGGTCGCCTCACGAGTATTCACTACCGTTTCGCCACACCCACGCCCGCCAACTCCGATCCCGCGCAAAACGCGTGGCGCGTCTCCGCTGCTCACGCCGGCGGCGGCCTCTTCCTCGACCTCGGTTCGCACGTGCTCGATTTCCTCGATCACTGCGTCGGCCCACTCGAAGACGTCCACGGCCGCGCTGCCCGCCACTCCGCCGCCCTCGACGTCGAGGACACCGTCGCGCTCACGTTTCGCACCACCTCGGGCGCACTCGGATCCGCCGCGTGGAATTTCTGCACCACGGCCAGAGAGGACACCCTCGAATTCCTCGGCACCGCCGGACGCGTTTCATTTACTGTTTTTAACGCCGACCCCATCCGCCTCGAAACCGCCCGCGGCGTCGAGTCGTTCGCGATCGCGAATCCCGAGCACGTTGCGCAGCCGCTCATCCAGACCATCGTCGACGATCTCCTCGGCCGGGGCACCTGCCCCAGCACCGGCGAAAGTGCCCGCCGCACGCAGCTCGTGATGGACCGCGTGCTCGATGCCTACTACGGCGGCCGCACCGATGCCTTTTGGACGCGTCCGACCACCTGGCCCGGAAGCGAGACACCCTGACCCACCCGGGTGGCGTCATTGTTACAAATACTCAGCCCTGCTAAATAAATATCCCTGACGAGCCGTTGAACTGGCCGCCATGAATGTTGTAAGGATTTTCCGGACTACTTCCCTGCAAGGTTGGCTACGGACGGCCTCGCTGGTGGCCGGCGCAGCGTGTTTCGCTATCTGCGGAGCCGCCGTCGTTATTCTCGGCAGGGTAGAAACCGGCGTCACGGAATTGTCGGACAATATCGCCGGAAGCGCGGTTCCCGCAACCGAGCTAATCCGCGCCGCCAACGAAGTCTCATTGAAGGTAAGCGTCTTCACCCGCACACGCTGCGAGGTTGACCGGAAGGCCGCCTCAGCCGAGTTCAACACCGCACTCAAAACCATGGCCCGCATCCGGGTGGAGTTGGCGGCTCTCGAAGAGGGCCAGGCGACCGCCTCACTCATTCGGGCAGCCCTCCCGCGCATGCATGCTTGGCGCGCGGCCTTCGCGGATACGGCCAAATACTTCGAACAGTCCGAGCGCTCCACCCGCGGAATCGCCGCCCAATGCTCCCTGTTGACGACCCTGTGCACCCAACTCACCACCGATGACGGCACGGTCATTCCGGGTGCTCGCGCCCCCCAACACCGAAAAACCTTCGAAGTCGGATTGGGGCTGATCGGTGAAGCGCAGAATTCCGTGCTTTTTGCCAGTTCTCTGCTCGACCCTGCCCAACTCGACCGCGCCCTCGCGGCCCAACAGAAACTTGCTGCAAGCGTCAGCGAAGTCCTGGCCGCAACCGCCCCTTCGGATCTGCGCGAATTCGTCGATGAGGTCGGACAAAAGATCAAGGATCTCGGCGACGAGTTGGCCAACCTCAAGACCGGCATCACCCAACGCAATCACGCCCAAGAACAGCTGGTCGCCGCCGGCAATGCCACACTCGCGTTGATTGATCCGGTAGTGCGCCAGTCCATGCAAAGCACCCTCGTCACCGCATCAGATGCGAGCCGCCAACTCCGGGTCACCGTTAGCGGACTAGCTGCAGCGGCACTTATCGTCCCCTTGTTTGGACTGGTGTTGGGGCGCCTGATCAACAACCGGATCCACCGCCGCATCGGGCCCATTACCAGGCGAGTGGGTGAAATGGCGACCCATACCGCGACCAGCACTCAACAGGCGGACACCGATGCTTCCGCGCTTGCAGCCACCGCCGAAGAACAGTCTTCCGCGATTGAAATGATCAACGCCAACGCGAAGTCGGTGGCCGCGGCGACTCACACCAACCTTGAAAGCATGCGCGGCGCCACCGCGCTGACCGGTCAAGCCAGCGAGCGCGTTACACTCGGCGCCGCCAGCGTCACCAGTTTAAACTCCGCCATGTCCGACATCCGCGGCAGCAGCCGACGCATTCAGGAGACCGTGGCGACCATTGAGGAAATCGCCTTCCAGACCAATCTCCTTGCTCTCAACGCCGCCATCGAAGCAGCCCGCGCGGGCGAGGCCGGCCGTGGGTTTGCCGTTGTCGCCGAGGAGGTCCGCCGCCTTGCCATGCGCTGCGCCACGGCGGCGAGGGAGAGCTCAGATTTTGTAGCGCTGTCACAAGCGACCACTACCCGTGGGGTAACTGCCACTGACCAAGTTGCCCGGGAATTTGCCGCCATCACCGAGCACATCGCAAATATCCGCACCCTCGTCGAAAAAACCGCGGATTCATCCCAAAGCCAGACCGCTGAAATCGACGCCATGATTGCCGCGCTGAAAGAACTCAACGCAGGCACCACCCAACTCGCCCAACAAGCCACGCGTGGAGCCGGCTTCGCCAGCGAACTGCACACCCAAGCCCGCCAACTCCAGAATGACGCCGCGGAACTAACCACCTTTCTCACCCCGCACCAGCAGGCGCGTCCAGGAGGCGAAAACACTCCGCTTGATAAAGTCCCAACGCCGGCCGTGCGTGCCGATTGGAAGCCCGCCGGACCAACGAGGATTGCCGCGCCCAGATTTGCCGCCATCGAAAGCTAGCCGATCACCGCTGGCCGCGTATTGTCAGAAAACTCAGGCGTCCGACCTAGGTTGTCGTCCGTATCAAACTTCATGCGTTCCACGCGCTACGGCGCCCTCGCTCTCTTCATCGTCATCAGCTTTCTCGCCGCCGGCCTCGGCAGCGCCGCGACGACGAAGGGCGTCACCACGTGGTATCCGACGATCGTCAAACCGTCGTGGAATCCGCCCAACTGGGTTTTCGCTCCGGTCTGGACCACGCTCTATCTGCTCATGTCCATCGCCGCGTGGCGCGTCTGGCGCGCCGCCGCCACCCCGGCCGAAGCCACCAAAACGCTTTGGCTCTACGGTGCGCAACTCGTCCTCAACGCCGTCTGGTCCGTCCTCTTCTTTTTCCTGCATCGCCCCGATCTCGCGCTCTTCGAGATCGTCGTCTTCCTCGCCTTGCTCATCGCGCTCCTCGCGCGGTTCGCGCACACCGACCGGATCGCGGCAATCCTCTGGTCGCCCTACGTCGCGTGGGTGAGTTTCGCGACGTTTCTCAACGGCACGATCTGGTGGCTCAACCGCTGATCACCGCCGCGCGCGGGATAATCGCCGCCCACACGGCGAAGAAGTGGCACACGCTCCCGCCGAGCACAAAGAGGTGCCACACCGCGTGGTGATACGGCAGACGTTTCCAGAGGTAGAACACCGTGCCCGCCGAATATGAAAGTCCGCCCGCCAGCAACAACCACAGCGCCTCCGCCGGCACCGAGCGCAGCATCGGCCGCAGCGCGATCATGATGAGCCAGCCCATGCCGAGGTAGAGCAGCGTCGAGCCCAGCTTGAAGCGGCCCGCGAGCCAGAATTTCAACACCACGCCCGCCACCGCCAGCGCCCAAATCACGCCAAACAAACTCCAGCCCCACGGCCCGCGCAGATTCACGAGGAGAAACGGCGTGTAGGTGCCCGCGATCAGCAGAAAAATCGCCGCGTGATCGAATTTCCGCAGGACCCGCTTCCGGCGCTCGCCCGGCACACTGTGATACAGCGTGGAGGTCGTGTAGAGCAGCACGAGCGTCGCGCCGAAGATCGCCGCACTCGTTACGCTCCACGCATCAGCCCGCACCGCCGCCCACCCGACCAAGGTCGCGAGTCCCGCCAGGCTCAGCGCGAGGCCAACCCCGTGCGTCAGTGCGTTCGCCAGCTCTTCCGCCGGCGGGTAGCCCGCCGCTTCGTTGACCGATGGCTTCATCGCGCCACCTTGGGCCCGTCTCCCCGTCCGCGCGATGCCAAATCCGCGACCCCGCCCGACAGTTGACCCAATCTAATAATTATCACCTCCTGCTGCACCCATGAGCAAACTCCTCCGCAAACGCGCCCTCGTCACCGCCGGCGCCCAGGGCATCGGGCTCGCCATCAGCCTGCACCTGCTCCGCGCCGGCTGCGATGTCTTCGTCCACTATCGCACCAGCAGCGAGGGCGCCCGCGAACTCGCCGCCGAGGCCAACTCGCTCGGCCGCCGCTTCGGCAGCGCGAGCGCCGATCTCACCACCACCGAGGAGAGCAACGCCCTCGTCGCCCAGGCCGTCGCCTTCCTCGGCGGCCTCGACGTCCTCATCAACAACGCCGGTTCGCTCATCGGCCGGCGCACCCTCGCCGAGGCCGACGACAAATTCTGGTCTGACGTGATTTCACTCAATGTCGGCAGCGTGCGCCGCGTCACCCGCGCCGCCGCACCGCACTTGATCGCCGCTGCGCAGACCGGCGGCGGCGCGAGCATCGTGAATCTCTCCTCCCTCGCCGGCCGCAAAGGCGGCCACAGCGGTTCGCTCGCCTACTCGACCGCGAAAGGCGCCGTGCTCACGTTCACGCGCTCCCTCGCCAGCGAACTCGGCCCGCAAGGCGTGCGCGTCAACGCCCTCGCCCCCGGCCTCATCCTCGGCACCAGTTTTCACAACACGCACACGACGCCCGAATCCGCCCGCGCCACTGTGGCCGGCATCCCGCTCGGCCGCGGCGGCAACGCCGACGATGTCGCCCGCGCAGCCGTCTACCTCGCGAGCGAATTCGATGGCTTCATCACCGGCGCCACCCTCGACATCAACGGCGGCGTCTACGGGTGCTGACGAAACGACAGCCCGTAGCCGCACCTGTTAAGGTGCGGTGGGCG
>CALRZR010000379.1:0-4820 GCA_943372705.1 Opitutus sp. GAS368
CCCCGCCAACATCCCCACCCTCCCCGAAGGCTGGACCCTCGAATACCGCGGCCGCCCCCCTTCCCACCGCTAAATCGTTCTCTTAATCTATCTCATCCTCACTCCACCCACCCTGGCTGGCGTCACACCAAAATCTAATTCCCTCACACCGTCGCGCGTCGCCGATCAGGCGAAGCCCGCACAAAGTCGCACCGCCCCATCACCTCCGAAAAATTAGCGTAGATTAGCGGTTTCAACACCCCGCCATTTCCTCCGATTCTTGCGCCTCCTGCGCCTCTTTGCGGCCACCTCCTTAATCCCTGTCCAGCCAGCCACCGCCCCTCCCCCGGCTCTCCGCTTCCTTGCCCTCGCCCGTGCCGCCCCCCGCCCCACCGTCCGTCCATACCTCCGCATCTCCGCGGTTCACCTCCCTCTTCAACCGTCTCCCACGCCTCGTGACCGCCGCGACCGCCGTCACCACCGCCCTCCGCCACGCCTGGACCTCCCCGCGCACGCCCACCTGGGCCGTCCTCTTCGCCGCCTTCGTCTTCGCCATCCGCAAACCCTGGGCCCTTCTCACGCCGCAACTCTACGCCGAAGACGGCAGCGTTTTCCTCGTGCAGCAGGACCAACTCGGCCTCCGCACCCTCCTCGAGCCCTACATGGGCTACCTGCATACGTTGCCGCGGCTCATCGCTTCCCTCGCGGCAAATCTCGCCGACCCCGCCTGGTGGCCCGCCATCTACAACGGTTCCGCCTACGCTCTCACCGTCGCCCTCTTTTTCCGCATCGCGTCCCCGCGCCTCGCCGTCCCTGGCAAGCCCGCGCTCCTCCTCGCCTTCACGCTCATCGCCCACACCGGCGAGGTAACGATCAACGTCACCAACGTCCAGTGGATCGCCGCCTTCTTCCTGATCCTGCAACCGCTCCTCTCCGCGCCCACCTCCGCCCTCGATCGTGCCACCGACCTCGTCATCACCGCCGTCGTCGGTCTCACCGGCCCGTTCTCGATCATTCTCCTCCCCGTCTTCGCTTGGAGCTACGTCCGCGAACGTCGGGGTTCGGGCCTTCAACTTTCATCCTTCAACTTTCAACTGCTCGCGTTAGCGAGCGCCTGCGCCGCCATCCAAGCCTGGTTCCTCCTGCACCAACCCGCCGATCCCTCCGCCGCCTCCGCACCGCTGCGCATTCTCCCGCTCTTGTCCGTCCTCGGGAGTCGCCTGCTCGTCTGGAGTTTCTTCGGCCCCACCGCCGTCGCCCTCGTGCCCGACCTCGGGCGTATCGTCCTCGCCGTCACGTTCCTCTCCGCCCTCGCCGTCTGGGCCCTGCGGCCTCACGCGCTCCGCCCCGCCCGCCTCACCATCCTCCTCACGTTCGCCGTTCTGCTGATCGCCTGCCTGGCGCGCGTCCGCCCCGATACCTGGGAGCGCGACGACCTCTTCAACGGCGACCGCTACTTCTACCTCCCGCGCCTCCTGCTCGTTTGGTTGCTCATCCTCGAATTCACGACACCCCGCCGCGCCATCGCCTGGACCGCCCGCACCCTCGTCCTCGTCGGCTTCGCCGTCCACCTGCACATGTTCGTCTCACCCGCCCCGCCCAACTACCACTGGGCCGACCACTGCGAACCCCTCCGCCGCGGCACCCCCGCCAACATCAAAACCCTCCCCGAGGGTTGGTGGATCGAATACCCCGGCCGCCCCAATCGGAAATAATCGCTTTAAAAATCCGCGCCCCTCCGCCCTGCTCTCCGCTCGTTTCCATCCGCTCCGTTCGCATCATCTCTGCTCGCCTCCGCTCTCACCACGCCACGCTCCCGCCCGCGCCCGCCCACGATGTCCAAAACTCTCCTCGTCACCGGCTCCTCCGGCCTCATCGGCTCCGAAGTCTGCGTCTATTTCGCACGCGAACTCGGCTACACCGTCCACGGCGTCGACAACAACCAGCGCGCCGTTTTCTTCGGCCCCTCCGGTGACACCCGCTGGAACCAATCCCGCCTCGCCGCCGAACTCCCCGGCTTCGTCCACCACGAACTCGACATTCGCGACCGCCAGGGCGTCCTCGCCCTCGTCAAATCCGTCGCGCCCTCCGTCATCGTCCACACCGCCGCGCAACCCTCCCACGACCGCGCCGCCGCCATCCCCTTCGACGACTTCGACACCAACGCCGTCGGCACCCTCAACCTCCTCGAAGCCGCCCGCCAGGCCGCCCCCGAATCCCCGTTCGTCCACATGTCGACGAACAAGGTCTACGGCGACGCCCCCAACCGCATCGCCCTCACCGAACTCCCCACCCGCTGGGACTACGCCGACCCCGCCTACGCCGACGGCATCGCCGAAACGTTCACCATCGACCAATCCAAACACTCCCTCTTCGGCGCCAGCAAAGTCGCCGCCGACGTGATGGTCCAGGAATACGGCCGCTACTTTAATCTCCCCACCTGCGCCCTCCGTGGCGGCTGCCTCACCGGCCCGAATCACACCGGCGTCGAACTCCACGGCTTCCTCAGTTACCTCGTGAAATGCAACCTCGAGGGCCGCGAGTATCGCGTCTTCGGTTACAAAGGAAAACAGGTCCGCGACAACATTCACTCCCTCGACGTCGCCCGCTTCATGGCCGCCTTCGTCGCCGCCCCCCGCGCCGGCGAGGTCTACAACCTCGGCGGTGGCAAAGCCAACAGCACCTCCATCCTCGAAGCCTTCAAGATCACGGAAAAATTCACCGGCAAGCCGCAGGTCCACACCTACGTCGACCAAAACCGCGCCGGCGACCACATCTGCTACTACAGCGACCTCCGCAAAATGCGCGCCCACTATCCCTCGTGGGACATCACGCAGTCGCTCGAAGAAACGATCCGCCAAATCGTC
This sequence comes from Opitutus sp. GAS368, assembly GCA_943372705.1. Lineage (GTDB taxonomy): Bacteria > Verrucomicrobiota > Verrucomicrobiia > Opitutales > Opitutaceae > GAS368. The sequence goes on from CALRZR010000379.1 coordinate 2,847, forward strand.
GAATCCTGGAAAAAGCGCCAAGTTTCGTAGGTGGGCGGGCACGTCCCCGTGCCCGCATTGATCCGCCCATTTCGTGCGCCCCCTTGCGCAATTTTGCGGCCAGACCTCCTTTTGTTTCACCACCCGAAACAAACGCCCCTCCATGGCGTCGAACTCCCCGCACCCACCCATGCCGCCCTTCGCACCACCTCCCCGCGTTTCCCCCTCTCCCCCTCTCTCCTTCTCCTCCCCTCTCATTCTCCCCCTCTTCCTCACACTCCTCCTCCTCGCGCTCCCCCCCGCCACCCGCGCCACCTCCATCATCCCGCCGTCCTTCGCCGAACTCGTCGCCGAATCCGACACCATCGCCCGCGGCACCGTCACTGCGATACGCAGCGAGGCCTTCGAATCACCTCAAGGCCGCGGCATCCACACCTTCGTCACCTTCCGCATTGAGCGCACGCTCAAGGGCACGCCCGCCGACACCATCACCCTCCGCTTCCTCGGCGGCACCGTCGGCCCGCGCACGCTTCGCGTTGTTGGCACGCCCACTTTCACGGTCGGCCAACGCCAGCTCGTGTTCTTCGCCCGCAACGGCACCACCATGTGCCCGCTGATCGGCGCCGGCCACGGCCGCTATCACGTCGTCACCGATACCGCCACGCAGCGCGACTACGTCACGCGCGACAACGCCGTCCCGCTCACCTCCACCGACGAGATCGTCCTCCCCCTCTCCGCAGGCCCCACCGCTGACCTCCTCGCCCGCCGCCTCACCACCGACCAGGCCCTGACCCTCGCCGCCTTCGAAACCCAAATCATGGATTCAATCGCCCGCGCCGCCACCACCCCGCAGCGCCCCTGACCATGCCCTCGGCCTCTCTCCCCCTCGCTCCTTCTCTCCGTCTCTCCGTCTTCCTCGCCTGCCTCCTCTGCGCCCTCACCTCACTCACCGCTCACGCCTTCGATCCCCTCGGCTCCACGTGGCCTTCCGGCACCATCCCGCTCCGGCTCCAGCTCGACGCCACCGCCACCTCCGCGACGTTTCCGCTCACCGATGGCTCCACGTCTTGGAACGCCGTCGCCCAAGCTGCCCTCGCCGACTGGAACACTCACCTCGTCCGCACGCGCTTCACGTCCACCACCTCTTCTGCCAGCGCCGCCGCCAACCGCTCCGGCGACGGCATCAACCAAGTCTTCTTCGCCACCACAATCTACGGCGACGCCTTTGATACGCGCACTCTCGGCGTCACGCTCGTCGACAACGGCGACCAGTCCATCCGCTCCGTCGAAGCCGACCTCATCATCAACCGCAACCGCCCGTGGAACTCTTACCGCGGCAACCTCTCCAGCACGCCCCTCGATCTCCGCCGCGTCCTCCTCCACGAGCTTGGCCACGTCCTCGGCCTCAATCATCCCGATCAGGCCACCCCCGCGCAGAACGTCACCGCCCTGATGAACAGCACCGTCAGCAACCTCGACGGCCTCGCTGCCGACGACATCGCCGGCGCCGCTTATTTCTACAACACCCCGATCAAGCGACCGACCCTCACCACGCTACCCACCAACCAATCCGCCACCCTCGCCGGCACCGCCAAATTCACCGTCGCCGTCGACGGCATCGATCCGCCCGTCGCCGACGATTTTCACTCCTACCACTGGTATTTCAAAGCCACCGACGCCACCGAGTTCGAGCCACTCTTCACCCTGATCAAACCCGGCTCGCTCAACTTTGGCTCCGTCCAACTCGAAGACGCCGGCAGCTACTACTTCCAGGCCATCACGCCCGACGACACCGTCACCAGTCCCACCGTCACGCTCACCACCACGGCCGCCACCCTCACTCCCACCACGCAGCTCGCCAACCTCTCCACGCGAGGTATCGGCGGTTCCAGCCCGCGCTCGATGATCGTCGGTTTCGTCGTCACCGGCACGCGCAACAAATCCGTCCTCCTTCGCGTGTCCGGCCCCACCCTCGCCACCTTCGGCGTCGCCGGC
>CALRZR010000380.1:0-4785 GCA_943372705.1 Opitutus sp. GAS368
GATCGGTCAGGTCGCCGGCGGCTTTATGGGCGGCGTGTTGGCCGGCTGGCTGGGCAACAAACGTTCATGGTGCCTGCTCTGCGTCGCGACGTGGATCTCGGTCATGGCGTTGTTCGGCCTGACCACGCAATTCGACATGCGCGTCGGCGTGCTCGCGATGATCGCCGGGTTGTTTGTCACCGCGTTTTTCGGTTGGTTGCCGAAGTATCTTCCCGAGTTGTTTCCCACCCACATCCGCGCGACCGGCCAAGGTTTCGCCTACAATGTCGGCCGCGTCCTGACCGGGCTCGGCGTGCTCGGCGCGGGCCTCCTCGCCCAAGTTTTCCAAGGCGATTACCGCCGTGCCGCGATGACCATGGCCAGCGTCTACCTGATCGGGCTGATCGTCATCTACTTCGCGCCTGACACCGGTGGAAAAATGCGCGCCGACGACACCCACTAGCCGGCACACCAGGAGATCACTCGTCGATTGCGTCTGGTTTATCCGGGGAAGCACACCGTGCGGATGGAGTGTTCGTTACCCACAGTCCCGCCGAAATCAGGGAGCCAGAACCAAAGTTGGCACCCGGCGCCCTCGCCTTGACTCCTCCCTGGATCAGCCCCTTGTGGCGAACCAACTTTCCCGCGGCCCCATGATCGCAAATCCGCTTTCGATCAGATCATTCCTCTGCGTTTCCCTTTCGCTACTAACCTTGTCCCTCTTCGGACAAAGCCCGCCCAAGCATGAATTGCGGGGCGCGTGGATAGCCACCTTTACCAACATCGACTGGCCGCGCGCCAGCAATCTGTCCGTGGCTGCGCAGCAGGCCGAGCTCATCCAGCTGCTCGATCAACTGCAGGCCACCGGTATCAACGCGGTTTTCTTCCAAGTGCGCAGCCAGTGCGACGCGATGTATGAAAGCCAAATTGAACCTTGGAGCGCGGATCTGACCGGGCGGCAGGGCCGGGCTCCGGACCCCGCCTACGATCCCTTGGAATTCATGATCGCCGCCTGCCGACAGCGCGGCCTCGAGGTGCATGCGTGGTTCAATCCGTTCCGCGCCGTGAGCAACGTGAACACCCTGGCCTCCTTCGCCCCCAATCATATTGCGAGGACCAGACCGGAGTGGCTGCTGGCCCAGGGCAGTCTGCGCATTTTGGATCCCGGCATTCCGCAGGTGCGAGATTATGTGATCAGCGTGCTGCTGGATGTGCTGCGCCGGTATGATGTGGATGGCATCCACTTCGACGATTATTTCTATCCCTATCCGCCCAGTTCAGGATCGCCGTTCAACGATGATGCCACCTTCGCCGCCGACGCGCGCGGGTTCACCAACCGGCAGGACTGGAGGCGGGACAACATCAATCTGTTCATCCAGCGGAGCCAGGAGAGCATTCGCGCGGTGAAGCCGTGGGTGAAGTTCGGCGTTTCCCCCTTCGGCATCTGGCGGAACCGGAACAGCGATCCGACCGGATCAGCCACCAACGGGCTGCAGAGCTACAGTGACATTTATGCCGACAGCCGGAAATGGATCCAGCAGGCGTGGGTGGATTATCTCACGCCGCAGGTGTATTGGTCGGTCGGATTCAGCGTCGCCAACTATGGCGTTTTGCTGCCCTGGTGGAACGCGTTGGGCGGAAGCCGTCATATCTACAGCGGCATGGCGGCCTACAAGGTGAACAACGGCGGAACCGACAACAATTGGAACCAGCCAACGGAGATCCCCAACCAGGTTCGCCTGAACCGGCAACAAACGCAGGTGCGTGGCCAGACATTCTTCAGCGCCAGAAGCGTCCTGGGCAACCCGCTGGGCGTGCGCGACGCGCTGCGAAATGATCTGTTCAGGACACCGGCCCTGCTTCCGCGGATGCCGTGGAAAGACGACCAGCCGCCGCCGCCCGTCGGCAATCTGACGGCGCAGACCCGCGGCAACGAAGTCAGGTTGAGCTGGGAGGCATCGCCCGCCACCGCCAACCCCTTGGACAAGGTCCGCCAATTCGTGGTCTACCGATCCACGGGCAGCACCATCAATCGCGATGATGCCGCCAACATCGTGCGGATCACCGCCAACGAAAGCGAAACCAGCTTCACGGATCCTGGCCTCGCGCCCGGGACTTATTACTATACCGTGACCGCGCTGGATCGTTTGCACAATGAAAGCATGCCCGCCGTCACGGTGAGCGCACAGCTGGTCGCAACGGACCGACCGGCGGGATCATTCAGCCGGTTGATGAATCTGTCGGTTCTCGCGCCCATCCACGGGGCGGGAGATTCTTTCACCGTCGGTTTCGTGGTGGGCGGCAGCGGGACGTCCGGAAGCAAGCAGGTGGTGCTCCGGGCCGCAGGGCCTTCGCTGGCGCAGCTGGGCGTGTCGGGGGTGCTGGCGGATCCCAAGCTGGAACGCTTTGCCGGGAGCACCAAGACCGGCGAGAACGACAATTGGGGCGGATCCGCCGCCCTGTCCTCCGCCATGTCTGCCGTGGGGGCCTTCGCATTTTCCGGACCGGCCTCCCCGGATGCCGCCGCCAGCGTCGCGCTTCCGGCGGGAGATCAATCGATGAGGATATCCGGGGTGGGCAGCGGCACCGGCCTCGTCTTGGCCGAGGTTTACGATGCGACTCCGGATGCGGCCTACACGGCAAACACGCCGCGCTTGATCAACCTGTCCCTGCTCAAGGATTCCGCCGGGGGCATCACCGCCGGGTTCGTGGTGGTCGGCGGTGGGGAGAAGCGGGTCTTGGTCCGCGCGGTGGGCCCGGCGCTGTCGGCACTCGGGGTCACCGGAGCCGCGGCGGATCCTCGACTCACACTTTACGCGGGAGAGAAGGAGATTGGCGCCAACGACAATTGGGGAGGTCGGTCGGAGCTGGTCACCGCCATGGCCCAGGCCGGCGCATTCGACCTTGCCCCGAACTCGCGAGATGCTGCGTTGGTGGCCGCCCTGCCCGCCGGCAATTACACGGTCAGAGTGGAGACGGGCGATTCAACCGGCACGGTCCTCGTCGAGGTCTATGAGCTCCCGTAGTGAGTCGGGCCGAATGTAAACTCGCTAGTTGACAGCGAGCGGCCGAATAACCTTCACCCGCCCCCCGCAAGATCCAGTTTCCCTTCAGCCATTGAGAAAAATCCGGGCCCGATTTCCGGCCCGCGCCGGCCGGATATGTCTCACCGCCGGTAACTATCAGAGTGGTAAACGTGGGGTTCCCCTTTGGCCGGCGGAATTGTTTCACGGAAGTTCGTATTTTCATCCAGCCCGCGCAGCCAGTTCGGTGATCGTTCGTCGTCGCATCGGTGGTCCAGCGGTGTCGCGTCGGTGTAAGTTCGGCGATTCATCGGCGAAGTGGCGGTGTGGCTTTACCTCACGGAATTGCCTTTGCGGAATCGTGAGGCTCGTTTTGGGTTCAGTCGGTGTCCACTTTCTCAAGGCAAGCCCCAATCCAGTTTCTTGGCAGTCGGTGCCGCGAATCCGAAACTGTAGTCGCAGTGGCTCGGGCACCGCACTGCGCCTTCGCCGCCGCTCATCGCTCGGCCCTCTCCACCATGGCCTCTCCGCGATCGTTTAGCTCCGGCTTCCGACGCGACCTCCGTCCCGCCTTCCGCTTGCTTGTTCGCCTTCTGCTCGCTGTCAGCAGCGCGAGCGCCTCCCGCGCCGCCGTCGATGCCCCCGTGTCCCCCAACGCTCTCCCGGAGGTCGCCGCACTCATGCGTTTCCTGAAAAGCGTAGAGGGCGAATACGTTCTCTCAGGCCAGCAGGAGATCGCTTGGGATGAAAATCGGGCCGAGGAGGATATGGACTACATCTTCCGCACCACCGGAAAAAATCCCGCCGTGCGCGGATTCGACCATCTCGACTACGTGCGCGGCGAACCGTTTCGATCGCGCAACCGATCCTCCGAGCGTGCCATCGCGTGGCACCGGCGCGGCGGCATCGTGACGTATTGCGTGCACCTGTTCATGCGCACGGGTTCCAACGATGGAAACAACTACCATTTCTACGTCCCCTCCGCAAACAACGGCCGCGGCACCACGATCGACATCCGGCGGGTCGTCATCCCCGGCACACCCGAGCACACTGAGTTCATCGCGCAGATCGACATCATCGCGGGCGAACTGAAAAAACTCCGCGACGCTCGCGTGCCCGTCATCTGGCGTCCGCTTCACGAATGCAGCGGCGGCTGGTTCTGGTGGGGTGCCAACGGCCCCACCGCTTTCAAGCAGGCATGGCGGTTGATGTTCGAGCGCTTCACGCAACTCCACGATCTCAACAATCTCGTCTGGTGCTACAACCCCACCAACTCGACCAATCTCCTCGCCGACTGGTATCCGGGCGATGACGTCGTCGACGCGATCAGCCTCGACGTCTATCCGAGCGCCGGCACCCACCCGACCTACGCCGCCGACTTTCAGCGGATGCGCGATTTCAAGGCCAACCGCAAAGTCATCGCCCTGTCCGAAAACGGCGCGATCCCCAACATCGACAACTTCTTCGCCGAGGGCGCCGGCTGGTCGTATTTCTGCACGTGGAACGGCTTCGAGAACGACCTCAGCCGCAACTCCGTCGCGCACGTCCGGAATGTTTTCAACCATCCCAAAGTCATCACGCTAGACAAACTCCCCTCTCTCTACGAAGGCCGCGTATTCAACATCCATAGCCACCCGCAGCCGCAACTCGTCGTCGCCGGCACCCCGCTCGCGTTGAGCGTCGGGGCCCACGACGCGGGAGCGTTGACCTATCAATGGTCGAAGAACGGTGCCACAATCCCTGGTGCCACCGCGGCCACCTACTCCGTCGCCGCGGCCACCGC
>CALRZR010000381.1:0-4770 GCA_943372705.1 Opitutus sp. GAS368
GAAAGCGTGGCGGATTTCGTGCTGCGCCGGTTGGACCGCGAATTTCTCGACTACGCGATCAACCCGTTCGTCGGGGGGGTCTACGCAGGCGATCCCGCGCTGCTGTCGGTGCGCCACGCATTTCCAAAGTTGCACGCCCTTGAGCAGGAGCACGGCTCATTGTTGCGCGGCGCGTGGGCGCGACGGAATGCGAGCGGTGGTCCGAAGGGGCGCATCTTTTCGTTTCCCGACGGACTGGAAGAATTGCCGCTGGCGTTGGCGCGTCCGTTGGGTGCAGCGCTGCGCTTGCGCCACCGCGTGCTGGGCGTCGTGCGCGACGCGGCCGGCTGGCGCGTCTCGTTCGAGGCGCCGGCGGGGCGCGGCGAGGAGGCTTTTGCTGCGGTGGTTTGCGCCTTGCCGGCCGGAGTGCTCGCGAAATTGCCGTTCGACGGTGTCGCGGCAGCCCGCGGCCTCGCCGTGCTCTCCGAGGTGAAACACCCCGCGGTGGCCTCGGTGTTTATGGGATTCGCGCGCTCGCAGGTGGCGCACCCACTGGATGGCTTCGGCGTGCTCGTGCCGCAGGTCGAGCAACGAAAACTGCTCGGCACGTTGTTCTCGAGCACGCTGTTTCCCGGACGCGCGCCGGCGGGACACGTCGCGCTCACGACGTTTGTCGGCGGGATGCGCGATCCACAGTTGGCGCATTTGGACGAAGCCGAATTGCTGCGCACGGTGCAGGGCGAACTGGCCGCGCTGCTCGGAGTGCAGGGCGCGCCGGTGTTCACCCGCGTGCAGCGTTGGCCGCATGCGATTCCGCAATACACGCTGGACTACCAGCGGTTCAAAGACGCGATCGCCGCCGCCGAAACCACGGCGCCGGGATTGTTTATCGGAGGAAATTCGCGCGACGGTATTTCGATGGCCAACTGCATCGAGTCGGGGCGCCGGCTGGCGGGCGCAGTCGCGAAATCCTTCGCGCGCTGATGCCGATTCGCTCCCAAGCTGAGACCGATGGGGTTGGGAGGTAGGAGCCTGCTTGCAGGCGATTCTTACCTCCTGAATCGCCTGCAAGCAGGCTCCTACGTCCAAGCCGGTTAAACTTAGCCTGAAAGCGAATGGGAATGTGCGGCGCGCCGGCGGGCCGCTACACTTTCCAGCTTTGGAGCACGCGGATGTAGTTGGCGCGCTCGTAGGTTTCCGGATCGCGGCACTGCTCCAAATTGAGCAAGCCACGGAACTGATCGATCTCGGTATACCCGTGAGCGTCCATCCATTTTTCGAGGCCTTGGCGTAACGTCGAGAGGACGAACGGGCCGTGTTTCAGCAATACGGATACGACCTGCACGGCGTGCGCGCCGGTGAGCAGGGCCTTCACGACGTCGGCGGAGGTATGCACGCCGCCCGTGGCGGCGAGTGAGCAGCGCAGCAGGGGAGCGAGGATCGCGAGCCAGCGCAGCCGCAGCAGCAATTCGGACGAATCCGAGAGGTGGAGCTGCGGCTGGACCTTGATATCGTCGATATTGATTTCGGGTTGGTAGAAACGGTTGAACACCGTGATGCCCGCGGCGCCGGCGAGTTCGAGGGCAACGGCGAGCTGCGCGACCGACGCGTGGTAGGGCGAGAGTTTTACCGCGACAGGAATATTCACCGAGCCGGCGAGGATCCCGACGGTTTCGAGCATCTCGGTCTCCACCTGATCGGCGGCGATCGCGGGGTCGGTGACGACGTGGTAGAAGTTCAGCTCGATCGCATCGGCCCCCGCGCCTTCCAGACGGCGCGCAAACTCGATCCAGGTGCCGGGGTGGCGCCCGTTGAGCGAAGCGATCACGGGGATGGTGAGCGTGTTCTTGAGGCGGTCGACTTGGCGCAGGTAGGCCTCGGGCACGAGCTGGTAGTCGGCGAATTCGGGATAGTCGGCGACCTCCGAACCGTCGCTCGTCGGCATCGGGTGAGGGAGGAGTTCGAGTTGTTCTTCGAACAGCGAACGCATCACCACCGCGGCCGCGCCGGCGTCCTGCAGTTTGCGGGCGACGTAGACATCGTCGCAGAACGGCGATGCGCCGACGACGAACGGACTTCTGAGCGCAAGACCCAGATAACTGGTCTCAAGGTTCATTGGGGTGAGGGGTTGGCCGCACTATGGCCCTGAACCCGCTCCCGTGCTCCGCACCTTTTGTGTTTGTTCACGCGGCGGTTGCCCGCTCGCCGCGCACTCAGATCGTGCGCGAGTGCTGCGTGGCGCCGGCGGTGATGTTGGGGTCGAAGCGCATCGCGACCACGCGGAGCAGCGGCACGCCCGCCGGGGTGACTTGGATGGATTCGGCGGTGCGCACGACGATGCCGTCGTCGACAAGATCGGTCAGCGAGGCGATTTCCGCCGCGTAACGCGTGGTGAAATCGACACCGAGCGTCTGCGAAAGCGTGGCGAAGTGAAGTTTCCGGTCGCACATCAGGCGCATGATGATCGTGCGCCGGCGCACGTCTTCGTCGTTGAGCCGCAGGCCGCGTTCCGTGGGTAGACGGCCGGCATCGAGTGCGGCGCGCCACTCGGGCAGCGTTTTGATATTCTGGCGGTAGGACATCGTGGTCGACGAAATCGACGACATGCCGAAGGCGTAGAGCGAGGCGCCGCCGCGCGTGCTGTAGCCCTGGAAATTCCGATGGAGCGTGCCCTCGCGCTGCGCGACGGCGAGCTCGTCGCCGGGCTTCGCGAAATGGTCGAGTCCGATGTCGATGTAGCCGGCGGCGGTGAGTTTCTCATGCGCGACGGCGAACATCGCGAGTTTCACCTCGGCGTCAGGTAGCTGGGCGCGGTCGTCGAAGATTTTTTGCGCGGGCTTGATCCACGGGACGTGCGCGTAGCTGAAGACCGAGAGGCGGTCAGGCGCGAGGCCGAGCACATCGTCGATCGTGCGGGTAAACGACGCGGGTGTCTGCTTCGGGAGGCCGAAGATGAGGTCGACGTTGATGGAGCGAAACCCGTTGTCGCGGAGCCAGGTGAAGGCGAGTTCGTTGAGGTGGTGGGGTTGGAGCCGGTGGACGGCGATCTGCACCTCGGGGTTCGTATCCTGCACGCCCAAGGAGGCCCGGTTGGCGCCGATTTCCCGCAAGGCGACGACGTGGTCGAGGGTCAGGCGGCGGGGATCGATCTCGACGCTGAATTCGCAATCGGGGGCGCGGTTCGGGAAGATTTCGCGGATCGCCGCGCCGAGGCGCCGGAGTTCGGCGGGCGGGAAAAACGTCGGTGTGCCGCCGCCGAAGTGAATCTGGGTGATGGGGCGGTGCACATCCATGCGCGCGGCGGTAAGGCGCATCTCGCGCACGAGATCGTCGAGGTATTCGCCGGCGGCGTCCCGGCGTTTGGTGATGACAGTCGTGCAGCCGCAGAACCAGCAGCGCGTTTCACAAAACGGGAGATGAAAATAGAGCGAGATGGGGCCGGCGCCGGGGCGGTTGTCGGCGGCGATTTCGTCTTCGAGATAGGTGAAATCCTGGTCGGCGGTGAACTTGGTCGCGGGAGGGTAGGAGGTGTAGCGGGGCCCCGGGATCGAGTGTTTGCGGATGAGGTCGAGATCGAGCGTCACGGCCGGAGTCGCGAGGGGTTCGGAAGGTGTGATCATGGGTGAGGCGGTCAGTCTGCGCGGCGTGACGAAGCGTTCCGCTGAGGCGAGGAGGCTTGGTGGGAGGACGACATCGGGACAAGTCTACGGTCTTGGCGGCAGAGCGGCTCCGCGATTCTTGCGGGAAGTTGGCCAATTATTGCGCAGTCGGGAGCGTGGAGGGAGTTGGGGAGGTTGCGCTGCGGCGGACGGCGGGCTATTCGTTTGGGCAATGAATCCGCCGTCTCCTGTGCCGATCAAGCTGCGGCTGCGCGAACTACCGCAACTGTTCAACTCGCTGGACCCGTCGCCGTTTCACGACCGCGATTTGGACGCGGATGCCGAGGAGTTTATCCTGAGCTGGGCGCGGGAGTTGGCGCCGACGCAGGAGATCGAGCTGGTGTTGCATCTGACGACGCCGCCCCCACCGGAGCGGTCCGCGGCGGTCGAAGCGGCGGTGCAGCACTACTTCGCGCAGCGCGCGGAGATGAAGGACCGCGATTACCGCCTGCGCTGGCGGCGCGGACGGATCAGTTTGTTGGTCGGACTGTTGTTTCTCGCGGGGTGCCTGTTGGTGAGCAAAGTTTTCGCACAACTGGGCCACAGCACAATTTCCGCGGTGCTGACGGAGAGCCTGACGATCGGCGGTTGGGTTGCGATGTGGCGCCCGCTGGATTTTTTCCTCTACGACTGGTGGCCGCTGCGGGCGGAATTGCGGTTGTTGCAACGCCTCGCGCGGATGCGCGTGCGGCTGGAATTGCCCGCGGCTGCGTGACGGCGCGGACGGGGAGCAGGAGTGCCTCAGGCTTTCGCCCGGAAGCTGCGCCACTTTTCCATGGGCAGGCCGGCGAGAGCAATGATTGCGACTTGGCTGGCGACGAAGGCGATGAGCCACCACATCGCGGAGTCCATGAAGCCGTAGCTGTGGAGGCCGACGCCGAGCATGTTGACGCCAAACCAGCTCCACGCGGTCACGGTGTTGCCGAAGATCGCGAGCGCCATGAGGCCGCGTTGTTTCACCATGCCGCCCCAGCGGCAGTGCAGAATCACGGCGTTCCAGATGACGATGATCAGGGCGCCGTTTTCCTTCGGGTCCCAGCCCCAGAAGCGGCCCCACGATTGGTCGGCCCAGATGCCGCCGAGCACGGTGCCGACAAAGCTGAAGAGCGTGGCGAAGCACACGATGCCGTAG
>CALRZR010000382.1:0-4678 GCA_943372705.1 Opitutus sp. GAS368
GCTCGCCTACGCGGGCAGCGCAACTGCCCCCAGTGCCGCCGGCACCTACGTCGTCACCGCCAGCGTCATCACGACCGAGGCCACCGGCAGCGCCAGCACCGTCCTCACCATCGCGAAAGCCAACCAAACCGTCACGCTCGGCACTCTCCCTTCCGCTGTTTCGGTCGGCGTGCCCTTCAGCCTCGCCGCCACCGCCAGCACCGGCCTCCCCGTCACGCTCTCGGTCGTAAGCGGCAACGCCACCGTCAGCGGCAACGCCGTCACCGTCACCGACACCGCGCCCGTCACACTTCGCGCCACGCAGTCCGGGAATAACAACTACCACCCCGCCACCGCCGACACCACCGTCACCGCCGGCAAGCTCGCGCAGACCATCGCCGTCACGCCCGTGTCCGCCCAGTCGACCACCGCCGGCCCGATCACGCTCAGCGCCACCGCCACCTCCAGCCTGCCCGTGACCTTCGCCCTCGTCTCCGGTCCCGCCACGGTGAGCGGCAACGTCGTCACCCTCACCGGCGCCGCCGGCACCGTCGTCGTTCGCGCCACGCAAGCCGGCAATGCCACCTTCAACCCCGCGCCCGACGCCACGCTCTCCTTCGCCGTCGCGGTCGCCACCAACGCCCCGCGCATCGTCGCCCAGCCCACGTCGCAGGTCGCGCTCACCGGCGCCGCCGCCACCTTCGCCGTCGTCGCCACCGGCTCGCCCGCGCCCACGTATCAGTGGCGTAAAGACGGCGCCACCCTCGCCGGCGCCACCTCCGCCAGCCTCGCCCTCGCCAACGTCGCCGCCGCTGACGCCGCCGGTTACGATGTCGTCGTCACCAATTCCCTCGGCTCCGTCACCAGCTCCCTCGCCCGGCTCACCGTCAACGGCGCGCCCACCGCCCCCGTGATCACGCGTCAGCCTGGCAACGTCGTCGCCGTCGCCGGCCGCACCGCCACCTTCACCGTCGTCGCCACCGGCGCCCCCGCTCCGTCTTACCAGTGGAGCAAGGGCACCACCGCCATCGCTGGCGCCACCGCCGCGACGCTTACCCTCGCCAACGTCTCTGCCGCCGACGCCGCGACCTACACCGTCGCCGTCACCAATTCCGCCGGCGCCGCCTCGGCCTCCGCCTCCCTCCGCGTCATCGCCCGCAGCTTCGCCGGCACCTACTTCGGCACGCTCGGCAGCGGCGGCTCCTTCGCCCTCCGTATCAACGATGACAACACCGGCGTCTTCCTCGGCTTCCTCCCCGGCGCCGCCTCCGCCTTCGTGAGCCGCGCCGTCACAGTAGACGACAACGGCAACTTCTCCTTCGTCACCAACACCGGCGCCGCCACTACCGCCTCCGACGACACCACCCCCGCGCGCGCTGCCGCTCCCGGCGACATCGTCTTCTCGGGCACGATCTCCGCCACCGGCTCCGTTTCCGGTTCCTCCACCGGCGCGTCCACGCTCGCCCTCTCGGCCACCAAGTCCGCCGACACCGGCGCGACCTCCTCCTCCGCGGGCTTCTACCAAGCCGGCGCCGCCAACGGCTCCGCGCAGACCCTCGTCATCGTGAGCCCCGCCGGCCAAGCCTTCGTCGTCACCCAAACCGGCTCCTCCGCCGACGGCGGCACCGGCACCATCGACGCCACCGGCAAACTCACCGTCGCCACCGCCGCCCGCTCCACGATCTCGGCCAACATCTCCTCGGACGCCGCGCTCAACGCCACCGTCACCACCGCCGCCGGCACGAGCACAACATTCGCCGGCTTCGCCGAAAACTCCGCCGCTCTTGCCCAACAGCGTATCGTCAACATCTCGACCCGCACCACCGCCGGCACCGGCGACCAGGTCGCCATCGTCGGCTTCGTGATCACCGGCCTCGAATCGAAGCCCGTCCTGATCCGCGCCGTCGGCCCCGCCCTCCGCTCCCTCGGTGTCAGCACCGCGCTCGCCGCCCCGCGCCTCGATCTCCGCTCCGGCAGCACCGTCCTCGCCACCAACACCGGCTGGGATACCTCAGGCCGCGCCGCCGAAATCGCCAACGCCGCCGCCCGCTCCGGCGCCTTCCCGCTCGCCGCCGGCAGCGCCGATTCCGTCATCCTCACGACCCTCGCCCCCGGCGCCTACACCGCCGTGATCAGCGCGTCCGACAACCGCCCCGGCGTCGGCCTCGTGGAGGTCTACGATCTCTCCGGCGATTCCTCCGCGCAGAAACTCGCCAACCTCTCCACCCGCGCCGCCGTCGGCTCCGGCGAGGCCACGCTCATCTCCGGCCTCGTCGTCGGTGGCACCGCCCCGAAGCGCGTCCTCATCCGCGCCGCCGGCCCCGCCCTCGCCGCGTTCGAAGTCGCCAACGCCCTCTCCCGCCCGCAGCTCACGCTCTTCAACGCCGCCGGCACCATCGTCGCGCAAAACGCCGGCTGGAGCACGTCCGCCGACTCCGCCGTGATCACCGAGTCCGCCTCCCGCGTCGGCGCTTTCGCCTTCGCCCCGGCCAGTGCCGACGCCGCCCTCATCGTCAACCTCGCGCCCGGCGCCTACACCGCCCAAGTCACCGGCCTCACCGGCGTCACCGGCACCACGCTCCTCGAAGTCTACGAACTCCCGTAAAAGGAGGGCCCGGTCTCCAACCCGTCCTCCTCCGCATCGGCGCGCAACCGATTCCTGCGGCTGAGCGCCCGGCCGCTGCCCGGGTATTTCACACCCACATCGACTAAAATTTCGGCCCGACGCGCGGCCAAGATGTCTGGCTCCGTGACCTCTGTGTCCGCGCTCCGTGTGCTCTGTGGCACCTGCCTTGGCCTGATCGTCGTTTGAAATTTTTGGCCTTCGAGTCCGCACCGCTTTTCTTTGCGCCTCTCGCGCTTTTTTGCGGCCATCGACGCCCCGCCGCCCACTCTCCTTCCGCACCGCCAATGTCCAAATCAGCCTCCCGCCTCTGGCCCGTCGTCGCCGTCGTCCTCGTTGCACTCGCGCTCTACTTCGCACTACGCCGCCCCGTCGCGCCACCGCCGGCCGCCGAGCCCACCGCGCCCGCGGCCACCGTATCCACGCCAGCCCCGCGCCCCGCCGAAGCCGCCCTCGCGAAATCGCTCGCCGTGCCCGATCCGCGCGAACGCGCCCGCGCCTTCGGCACCGAATTTCACGACCTGCTCGCCCGCGACCCCGAAGCCGCCCTCGCCTACCTCCGCGTCATGCCCTTCGGCCCGCAGCGCACCCAGGCGCTCCTCGCCACCCTCGACATCATCGCCCGCACCGCCCCCGACCGCGCCCTCACGCTCGCCCGCGAACTCGCTGCCACCCGCGACGACTTGGCCGTCTTCAACGCCCTTTTCGATCGCTTCGCCCGCGAAAGCATTCCCGCCACCCAAACCCGTCTCGCCACCCTCCCCGCCGGCGAAGCCCGCACCAACGCCCTCCGCGCCTTCCTCGATGCCTGGGCCCGCTCCGACACCCCCGCCGCCCTCGCCTGGTCCCTGGCCCTCACCGTCCCCGCCGACCGCGAGCCCGCCCTCGAAACCGCGCTCTACAACCTGCTCGCCAAAGAACCGCTCCAAGCCATCGAGCTCGCGCAAAAAAATCTCACCGGCGCCGCCCTCGAACGCATCGTCCTCACCGCTCTCCAAACCCTCACCACCACCGATCCACAGGGCGCCGCCTCGCTCGTCGCCCTCCTCCCTCCCGGCGAAACCCAAGTCTTCGCCGCCGTCGACGTCGCTCGCGCCCTCGGCGCCAAAGACCCCGCCGCCGCCGTCGCGTGGCTCAACACGCTCCCTCCCGGCAAAACCCACCGCACGGCCCTCGCCAACATTCTCACCGAGTGGGATCGCCGCGATGCCGCCGCCGCCCAGGCCTACGTCTCCTCGCTCGCCGCCGGCCCCAGTCTCGATGCCGCCGCCGCCCACTACGGCGCCCTCTTCGGCACTCGCGAACCCGTCCGCGCCCTCGCGTGGGCGCAATCCCTCTCCACCGACTCTGCCCGCCAAGCCGCCGTCGTCTCCGCCGCCAACGCCTGGGCCCAAAGCGAACCCGCCGCCGCCACTCAGTGGGCCGCCGCCCAACCCGCCGCCACGCTCCCGCTCCCCGCTCTCACCGGCGCCTTCTCGTATTGGCTCCTCCACGACGCCCCCGCCGCCCGCCAGTGGCTCACCACCGCCCCGCTCCCCGCCGAGGTAAAAACCAAACTCCAGCCCAAGTAGTCCCCCTCTACCCGTCTCTCCGTCTCCCCATCTTCCGCCCCGTGTCCGCCCTCGAAAAAATCCTCGTCGCCATGTCCGGCGGCGTCGACAGCTCCGTCGCCGCCCTCGTCCTGCAGCGCGCCGGCGTCCCCATCGTCGGCGCCTACATGAAGAACTGGATCAACGAGGACAACGTAATCGGCCACTGCCCCTGGCAGCAGGACATCGATGATGCCCGCGCCGTCTGCGACCGCCTCGGCATCGAGTTCCGCGTGGTCAACTTGATGCAAGACTACCGCGAGCGCGTCGTCGCGTATCTCCTCGACGGTTACGCCCGCGGCCTCACGCCCAACCCCGACATCATGTGCAATCGGGAGATTAAGTTCGGCGTCTTCCGCGCTTACGCCCGCGACCACGGCTTCACCGCCGTCGCCACCGGCCACTACGCGCAACGCGCCGAGATTCCGTCCGAAGGTAGGGCCCGACCTCCGGGCGGGCCGTCCTACGCCCTCCTCGAAGGCGCCGA
>CALRZR010000383.1:0-4656 GCA_943372705.1 Opitutus sp. GAS368
CCTCGAGTCCGGCGGCTGCGTCGGCTGGCACTGGTTCAAATACCGCGACAACGACCCCACCAGTAAAACCGCCGATCCCTCCAATCTCGATTCCAACAAAGGCATCGTGACCCTCCGCCTCGAACCCTACGCGCCGCTCCTCTCTGCGATGCACGAGCTCAACCGCCAAGTTTACTCCCTCGCCGCCTACTTCGACGCCCGCGCGAAATAGCCCCCGGCCACCCCCGCAGAATTTTGTCCGACACCCACCCCTAGCCACTGCTATGTCCAAATCCTACCACCTCCTCCCCCGTGGCCTCGCCGCTCTCGCGTTGAGCGCCACGTCGCTCGCACTCGGCCAGACCGCGCCCGCTTCCCCGGCCAAACCTGTCGTCACCGCTACCGAAGGCACTGAGACCGTCACGCTCTCTGAGTTCAACGTCTCCACGTCGCGCGATCTCGGATACTACTCCAGCGACACCGCCGCCGGCTCCGTGCTCACCGGCAAACCCGTCAAGGAACTCGCCCTCGCGATCTCCCTCCTTAATCGCGACCTCCTCGACGATTTGCAGACCACCAACATCGCCGAGGCCATGCAGTTTTCCGCCTCCTTCAATCCCGAGAACGGCCTCGTCCGCGGCCAGGGCGCGCAGATGAACGCCGAGGGTCAGTTCACCAATCGCGTCGGCAACAGCACCAACGGCGTGCCCGACTCCGGCGCCGTCGAACGCATCGAGCTCATCAAGGGCCCGCCGTCCGTGCTCATGAGTTCCGCCTCCGCCGGCGGCGCGGTGAACATCACCCCAAAGCGCCCGCAGCGCCGCAACTTCGCCGAAACCGAATTCCAATACGGCAACTTCCAGGAGCGCTACCGCACCGAGGTAAACCGCGTCATCACGCCCAAGCTCGGACTGCGCCTCGGCGCGCAATATTCCAAGGCCTCGTTCAACGGCGCCTCCGTGCAAAACCAGAGCGTGATCCCGGACTTCGACCGCGATCGCCGTCTGCTCATGTTCGGCGCCGTCGAATGGCGTCCGTTCCGCGACACCATCATTGGCGTCGACGTCGAGCAGGTCCGTGACCGCTCCGTCCCCAGCAATCGCACGGGCCTCCGCTTCGTCACCGTCACGCGCAATGGCGTCTCGCAGCGCCTCCCGTGGTATCTCGCCTACAACGTCCCGCTCACCTGGTCCATCACCGGCCCCGACATCGAGACTGGAAAAGACCACCGCTACATCACCGCCCGCTGGAGCCAGACATGGACGAAGTTCTTCAAGACCGAGGGCAACATCTACAACCAGTGGTATAACGAAAAAACCATCCGTGGTAATCAGAACATCGAGGAATCCACCACCGTCGCCGGCCTCGGCGGCCTCCGCGCCGTCCGCGTCTCCAGTTTCGACCAAACCCAAACCGCCCAGCGCACTACCCAGATGGCCTTCCGTGGGGTCTTCGACTACGCGATCCGCGACACCAAGCACCAGTTCATCGCGAAGTATAATTACTACACGTTCTACACCGACGCCCAGAGCTACCGCGCCTACAACCCCGGCACCAACCCCGTCACCGGTCTCGTCGCCGCCAACGAAGTCAAAGGCGCCTGGCGCCAAGTCGAAGGCGTCACCGCCGACCAACTCAACGGCTACGACCGCTCCTGGCCGACCAACCTCAACTACCTCTGGCGCTACGCCAACGACGCGCACGACAACCCGCGGCGCCACCAGGGCAATCTCATCTACACCGGCGAATACAACACCCGCATCGGCACCTTCTTCCCCCTCGCCGGCATTTCCTACCACAGCCAGATCGAGTCCTTCCAATCCCGGTATGCCAACGTCGGCGGCGTGCTCACGAATCAGACGCGCCTCTTCTCCCGCCCTCACCGCTGGGGCAGCGCGCCGAGCGCCGGTATCGTTTACCAAATCACGCCGTCCGTCGGCCTGTTCAGCAGCTACCTCGAGTCCTTCCAGGTCCCGACCAATACCAACTCCTTCCAGGAACTCCTCCCCAACCGCGAGGGCGTGAGCTTCGAGACCGGCGTGAAGCTCGACTTCCTCGACCGCAAAGTCACCGGCACCGTCAGCTTCTTTGACACCACCGATAAAAACCGCGCCGTCACCGACTCCAGCGCTTTCAACATCAACACCCGCGACATCAACGGCCTCGGCCCGCGCGATCCCGGCTTCAACGCCAATGCCCTCGCCGCCAATACTTCGCGCGGCGACACCGTCGCCGTCGGCGAATACAACTCCAAGGGCTGGGATGGCGAAATCATCCTCTCCCCCGGCCACGGTTTCCAGGCCACCGTCTCCGCCACCTTCGTCGATGCCAAAGTCGTCGACGACCCGAATCCCAGCCTCGTCGGCTCTCGCCAGGGCGGCTTCGCCAAACGCAGCTTCGGCACCGTGCTCAGCTACCGTTTCCAGAACAGCACGCTCAAGGGCCTCAGCGTCGGTGGCGGCTACCGCTACAACTCCGACCGCTACCTCAGTCGCGTGCGCCAGTTCACGAACGTCGTTGGCTCCCCTTTCGTCGACTACTGGCAGCCGCCCGCCAAGTCCCTGTCGTTCTTCTCCAAATACACCTTCAAAGTCGCCCGCCGCGACGCGTGGGTGCAGCTCAATGCCGACAACCTCCTCAAGGCGACCCGCTACATCAACGAGACCTCGTTCACCAATCTCCTGATCTACGGCATCGACACGCCTGTCGTCTGGCGCGTCACCACCGGCGTCCGCTTCTGATCCTCGCTCCGCAATCCGCGTCCCGTAGCCCGCCTCGTGAGAGGCGGGATCCTCCGCTAACCGGTCTCTCAGCTCTCCGCTCCAAGCTCTCAGCTCAGTGCCCGCACCCGCACCGCGAAAGCCTCCGCCGGATTCCGCACCGTCATCTGATCGATCTCCGTCTCGCTAAATCCGTTCTCCCGCAGCAACGGCAAAAACTGCACGAACAACAAATCAAACGGCCGGAAAACGCCGCCGCCCGGCTTCGCCGGATCGAACCACCCCGCGTCATGCGACAACAGCACGCGCCCCAGTAGCCCGCGCCGCTTGAATTCCCGGCACAGGTGGAGATGCCGCGTCACGCTGTTGCGATTCAGCCCATCGCACGAAATCCACGCCCCACGCTCCGCCGCCGCGACCAAGTCCTCGTCTTTCGCCCCCTGCGCGTGCACCCACACCCAAGCCGCCGCGCCCACGCCGTGCTCCCTCAGCACGTCGAGCTGCTCCAGCCCCGGCCCGCGCCCCGTGTGCACCGCGATCGTCAACCCCGTCGCCGCATGCGCCAGCGCCGCCGCCGCGACCAGCTTCCGCTGCACCGCCGACAACACCGGCTCCGCATCCACGCCGCTCTTGATGAAACCCGGCCGCACGCCCGTCTGCGCGATTCCATCACGCGCCTCCGTCGTCCACCGCGCCGCCAGTTGCACCGCCGACTCCGCGTGCGCATACGCCGGCAGGAAAATGTTCTTCCGCGCGCCATAGAGCCCCGTGTTCGTCAGCACATGCAGCCCGCTCGCCTCGCTCAGTCGCACGAGCAGTCGCGGATCGCGCGCCAGGAAATTCGGAGTGCATTCCACCAGCGCCCGCGCCCCTAGCTCCCTCGCTTGCCTCAGATGCGGCAACACCACCCGAAAGACTTCATCCGCCTCATACCGCGTCGGCGAAACCAGTTCCGCCCCGACGAAATCCACCAGCACATGCTCATGCGCCAACGTCCGCCCCAGCTCCCCCGCCGCAATTTTGCCGCGCACGGTCTGAATCCACAACGCTCCGCCTTTCACCACGTCCGCCATCCGTGCGCGCGTGCCCGCCGCCGCCATGATTCCCGCCACGCCCGCCTGGGAGAGAAATGTTCGCCGGTTCATAGCGCCATCACGCCACTCGCTCCGCCTCCCCGCAAGCCGCGACCGCGCCCCGCCGCGCTTGCACCCCCGCCCGCCCCTCCTCTGAATCCGCCGCATGGATTCCGCCGCTCTCCGCGACCTCCTCATCTCCTGGGCCGACATCAATTCCGGTTCCGATAATTTTCCCGGCCTCGACCGCATGCGTGCGGCCCTCGCGGTTGAATTCGCAACGTTGCCCGGCGCCACCACGGAGCACCTCCCCCTCGTCGGCACCACCGCCCAGGCGCTGCGCATCCGCGTTCGCCCTAAGGCACCGGTGCAACTCCTCTTTTCCGGGCACTACGATACCGTCTACGAAGCGGGCAACGCCTTCCAGCGCTGCACGCTCCTCGACGAGCGCACGCTCCGCGGCCCCGGCGTTGCGGACATGAAAGGCGGCCTCGTCGTCATGCTCGCCGCCCTGCGCGAGTTCGAAGCCACCTCGCCCCACACTGCCCGCCTCGGCTACGAGGTCCTCCTTACTCCTGACGAGGAGATCGGTTCCTTCGGCAGTGGCGCGCTCTTCGACGCCGCCGGCGCTTCCCGCCAATTTGCCCTCGGCCTCGTCTTCGAGCCCGCGCGCCCCAACGGCGATTTGGTCCACTCGCGCAAAGGCACCGGCAACTTCGTCGCCACCTGCACCGGCCGCGCCGCCCACGCCGCCAGTCCCACCCGCGCCGGCCGCAACGCGATCGCCGGGCTCGCCGAGTTTCTGGTGGGCGCCCACCGCATTCCCGACGAACTCCCCGGCGTGATGCTCAACATTGGCAACATCCGCGGCGGCGGCCCCGCCA
>CALRZR010000384.1:0-4609 GCA_943372705.1 Opitutus sp. GAS368
TAGCCGGCGCGGATCGCGTCCTGCACGAGCGTGGGCGCGGCAGGCTTGGGCATTTTCCAAAAGCCGAGCCCGACCGAGGGAAACAGACCACCGTCGGCGAGAGGCAGCGTCGGAGCGAAAGCGGGAGACAGTGAGGTCATCGCGGAGAACGAAGGCGGGCCCGCGGTGGTTCGTCAAACCCCGCGCGCCGCCTTCGTGCAAATGCGTCCCACGCGCGGCCGGCCGTTCACGGCTTGCTCAACCGAAACAGGCCGACGCCGTGGTGGCGGATCACAGTCGTGAACCCATCCTTGAATTCGCCGAGATCTTTTTGCCGCCAGACATCGCGCACGGTCCATCCAGCGGGCAGGCCAAGGTCGGCGAAACGCAGCGCAAACGTCTTCGGCCGTTCGTCGTCCCAACGAAAATACGACGCCGGCGTCTTGCCGAAATCGTCGGTGTTGAAGAGCCCGACCACGCGCGAGCCGTCGGCCAGGGACTTCACCCAGATCTGCACGCCGTGCTTGTCCGCGACGAAGCGCGCCGGTTTGCCGAGCGGATCCTGGTCGATCGCGAGCACTTCGTCGTTGCTCAACAGGCCGAGCGTAAACGCATCCAGTTGCTCGATCGGGCAGCCGATCAACAGCGGCGCCGACAGGAGGCAAAACATACTGACGTGGCTGTATTGCTCGTCCGGAGTCAGCCGCGTCGGATGCATCGTCGGCCCGATCCGCACGTTCCCGAGGATCATCATATCGGGATCGGCCCAATGCCCCGGCCCGGTGGATTCGGCCCACGGATCGAGCGAGAACGAGGTGAGAAACAGGCTCGTCCAACTGTCGCGGATATCCGGTCCCGACCGATACATCTGGGCAACGCGCGCCCAGTCGGCCACTTTTTCGATCGGGGCGTTGTTGGAGAGACTGAGCACGATGTCGCGGCCCGACTCTTTGAGCGCCGCCGACATCCGCTCCGCCGACACCACATCGATGCGCCAGTCGTATTTGAGGAAATCGATGCCCCACTCGGCCATCTGCCGGGCGTCGTTCGTTTCAAACCGATAGGGACCGACGCGCCGAAACTCGGCCCGTTTCTGCATGCCCTCGCGGGTTTCGCCGCCGTGAGGGAAATTCGACGAAGCACCGACGTAGCCGGCGTAGCTCTGAATATACGGCGTGGAGTAGAGGCCGGCCTTGAGACCGAGCGCGTGGATGCGGGCGACCATCGCCGCGAACTCCGGGAATTTTTCATTGGGCTGCAGCGCACCGAGCGGCCCGCCTCGCACGCCCTGCCAGGCATCGTCGATATTCACGTAGCTCCAACCGTGGTTGATCAACCCGGTGCTCACCATCGCCTCCGCCGACGCGAGGACTTTTTCCCGGTCGATGTGCTGCTCCCAGGAATTCCATCCGTTCCAACCCATCGGCGGCGTGAGCGCGATCGTATCGCCAATCTGGATCGTGAGCGTCCGGGTGGCCGTGCCGACGGCGTTGCGCGCGGAGAGGTTCACCCGATAGCTGCCGCGCTCCGCCACCCGACCGCTGATGATTCCCGTGACCGGATCGAGCGCGAGACCGGCCGGCAGATTTTCCGCCGCAAACGTCATCGGGCGCACGCCCGTCGCCGCCACCGTATAGAGCAACGGCCGGCCGGGCGTCGCGCCGAACACCGTCGCAGAATTGATCCGCGGAGCGCGCGCCGGCGGTGGCGTGAGGATGTAACGCTCGCCGTCATTCAGTTGCACGCGCGGCCGGGCGTCGCCCTCCATCACCAACCGCGCGTCGGCCCAGTTGCCGTAAGTCCGTTTGTTGCGAATGCCGCCGACTGGGTCGGTGATAAGCAGGCCGAGGTGCTGCACGCCGGACAGATCGACATCGATGGCCTTGGCCGGATCGCCCACACGCATCGGGCCGCTGTCGAAGAGAACCTCTTTGTCGCCGAGCACCGTAAAGGTGATCGGCAGTTCCTTGTTACCCAGATCGTCCGCGCCCACGAGCGCCGTGAAACGCCGGGCCTGTTTATCGATACGGAAAGAGAGCACGCACACCGACTGCGCACCGATGCCGCGCTCGTAGCCGAGGCCGGCAATCTTCATCGAATCGTGGCTGTAGTTCGTGTTCGCCGAGACTGGCCGGATGCCTTCCGAGAAGTCGCGAATCTCCAGCTCATCGAGCCAAAGCGATCGCGGTTGCGCCCAACCCACGCCCGCCAACGCGAGCCATCCCAGCCACCACCATCTCGTTGTTTTTCTCATGGCGAGACCGTGGGGAATTTTCCCGCCGCACGGAAGCACCGCGGCATGCAAGCGATGCATCGGCACCGCTCGCACGGAGTCCGGCGGTGCCGCGAACACCGCCATTTCGCCCGCCCGAATCCGTTGGCGCACCACCGTCGCGCCTGTTTGCCTTGCCGAAATTTAGCCCTTCGCGCGCGGGGAAGAAAACATGAACACAAATACGTCCAACTCACCGACGGAGGACATCGCCGCCAAAGCCGCTGGCGCGGCGCGCGTCCGCCTCGCCTCGATCGATGCGCTGCGCGGCTTCGACATGCTGTGGATCATCGGCGGTGAGCAGGTCGCCAAATCCCTTGAGTCCCTCGGCGGCGGCCCGGTTGTCGCCGCGTTCGCGAACCAACTCACGCACGTGACGTGGGCCGGGCTCCATTTCTTCGACATTATTTTTCCGCTGTTCCTGTTTCTCGTCGGCGTCTCGATCGTGCTTTCGCTGGACCGCTCGCTCGCCGCCGGCGGCCGCGCCGGAGCCCTCGCCCGCATCGCCCGGCGCGGCGCCCTGCTGTTTGTCGTCGGAGTGTTTTACTACGGCGGTGTCACGCGCGCGTGGCCCGACATCCAGGTGGCCGGAGTCTTGCCGCGCATCGCGGTGTGTTACCTCGTCGCCGCCTCGCTCTATGTGTTTTTGCCGCGCAAGGGCATCGTGATCGCGACCGCGGTCTGCCTCGTCGGCTACTGGGCGCTGCTCGCGTTCGTGCCGTTCCCCGACGTCAACCTGACGCATGCGAACATCGGCAAACGCGGCTCGCAGGCGTCCGCCGAAGCACCGGCCAAATTGCTCGCGAATGTCACGACCACCGTGAGCGGCGTCTACGAAGAGGGCCGCAACCTCACGCACTATGTGGACTTCCGCTGGTTGCCGGGCCGGAAGCGCAATCTCTACTACACCAACGAGGGCTTGCTCAGCACGATCCCCTCCATCGCGACCACGCTTTTCGGCGTGATGGCCGGCTGGCTCCTCACAAGTGCGACGCTCACCAGTCGCCAAAAAGTCGCGCGGCTCCTCGGTGCCGGCGCCGCCGCGCTCGCGCTCGGTCTCCTCGGGAGCCTGCACGTGCCGACCGTCAAACGCATCTGGACCCCGTCGTTCTGTCTCGTCACGGCCGGTTGCTCCGCGTGGTTGCTCGCCCTGTTTTATCTGCTCATCGACGTGTGGCAGTGGCAGCGCTGGTGCGTGCCGTTTCTCTGGATCGGCACCAACGCACTCACCGTCTACCTCGCCGACAACCTGATCGATTTCGGCGCGATCGCGGCGCGTTTCGGCGGCGGCGATATCGCCAACTTCCTCGACGCCCACCTCACGCGCGGCGCGGGCGCTCTCGTGCTCGCGTTCATCACGCTCGTGTTGCCCGTGCTGTTGATGCGTTTCCTCTATCAGCGAAAAATTTTTCTCCGCCTATGAAACCCCTCCGCCTCACCGTCCTGCTTTTTGGCTTTTTGCTGGGCGCCACCGGCCTCTGCGCCGCGACCGACGCTCCGGCTCGGCCGAACATTCTTTTTATCCTCGGCGACAATTGGCGCTATCCGAACGCTGGCGCCCTCGGCGACCCGCTGGCCCGCACGCCCGCCTTCGACCGCATCGCGCGCGAGGGCGTGGTGTTCACCCACACGTTCAACCCCGTGCCGTCGTGCTCGCCCACGCGCTCCTGTCTCCTCACCGGCAAGATCGCGCACCAGCTCGGCGAACGCGCCAGCCTCTGGAGCGCGTTCCCGCGCGACACCCCCGTCGTCACGCAACTGCTCCGAGACGCCGGTTACGCGCTCGGCTACGCCGGCAAACCCTGGGGTCCCGGCAACCACGAGATCTCCGGCTGGAAGGAAAACCCCGTCGGACCAAAATTCGCCAGCTTCGCCGATTTCCACGCCAAGCGCGCGACCGACGCCCCGTTTTTCTTTTGGCTCGGCAACACCGACACCGCGACCAAGGCCGGCCGCCAGCCGTATCTCGAAGAGGCGAAGAAGGCCGGCCTCGACGCCGCGGCGCTCGTCGTGCCGCCGGAGTTGCCCGATTGCCCCGAAGTTCGCCTCGACCTCCTCAACTACTACGGCGGCGTGATGAAACTCGACGCCGAAGCCGCCCAGGCCATCGCCGTCCTCGAAAAATCCGGCCAGCTCGACAACACTGTCATCATCTACACGAGCGACAACGGCTGGCAGATGCCCCGCGGCCTCGCCAACTGCTACGACGCCGGCTCCCGCGTCCCGCTCGCGATCCGCTGGGGCAAAAATCTCGCCGCCGGCCGGCGCGTCGACGCCTTCATCAATGTCGCCGATCTCGGGCCCACGTTTCTTGAACTCGCCGGCCTGCACCCGCCCGCCGCGATGACGATGCGCAGC
>CALRZR010000385.1:0-4548 GCA_943372705.1 Opitutus sp. GAS368
CTTCGAATAAAAATCTTCTTTCGCCGCCTGTCCTGCTTGGTCGAAAAACGGGATCGCATCGAACTTCGACTTGAGGTGATCGGCAATCGCGGGCGGCAGCAACTGGATGAATTTTCCATTCGGCCCGACTTGCTGAACCGCGAGCAACATATCCTCCGAACCATGCGCAAACCGCCATTCGCTCGGAATCGAGATACGATTCCGGTCGTCCAACGAGTGCTCATAATGACTCGTATAGTTCGGCTGTTTTGCCGGCGCGGCGGGCGCTCTGGCTTCCTCTGATCCCATTTGATACCACAAACCGCCATTTCATCCCCGTCGTCAAGGTTTTTACCTCTGTGAAACGCAAAAATGAGGGTGTTTTCTGTTCACATGTTATTCGCACTGCTTTGAACACGCCGAACTGCCTTCGTCACATCGCTTCCCAACTCACGCGAAAATCGCAGGGCGGCATCGAACCACAGTTGTTCACAAGACTCCCCCCGCCACCTCCGGAAGCTCCGTTGGGCGTGCCCAAACAAAATCACCGCGATCGACCACAGTCCTCCCCCACCCGTGCAAAGGTCTTATCGCCCATCGCTTAAAAACTACTCCCGCACAAGTTTTCCTGCGGCGCGTGAAACGGTCCTCGATCTTTCTTCGTCTGTTCGAAACTCTGGCTGGACCTCGATAGAAATTAAACGATACGAATTAACTCCCGCTCGTCTTACGCTCCCACTCGACCAGCCTCCCCACCTCACCTGCCCCACCGGCACCGCCTCGGTGCCGACCTCCCCACTCCCCCCATTTCGTAGTTCAACCTTCCCACCCAAACAAAAATCATGAGCGAAACCTCGTCATCCTCCACCGCGACGCGTTGCGAATACACCTACGCGTTCCTCATCATCCGCCTGTGGCTCGGCCTCCGTGCGCTTTTCGCGGGCCTCGAAAAATATGAGAAGGGCGGCTCTTACTCGTTCGAAGCCTATTACGCCAACATGAGCCGCATGGCCTCGGGAATCACGGGAGCCTCGTTTCTTCCGCTGTGGGCCACGAAGCTCTTTGCGATGAGCATCGGTTACATCCTCATCGTCCTCGGCCTGACGCTCCTCCTCGGCATCAAGACCCGCCTTACCCTCCTCGCTCACGGCCTCCTCTACGTTGCCCTCTCGTTCGGTCTGATGGTCGTCCAAGAAGGTGAAGGCGTCGCGTGGCTCGGTATGCACGTCGTCCTCATCGTCGGCGGCCTCCTGTTGGTGCAACACAACCGTTACGCCCTGGTGCGCGACTAACCCGGGCCCGGCCCACCGCCTACCGACCCGCCATGTCCGCCACACCACTCAATCCCCTCACCCGCCGCGATTTCCTCAGCACGAGCGCCAAGCTCGGCGCATTTATCGCTGCGGCTCCCTACATCTCCCGGGGCGCCGATGCGGCGAAGTCCGACCAAGTCAACGTGGCCCTCATCGGCTGCGGCGAACAAGGTCGCATCCTCGCCAACGCCGCCCTGAAGATCCCCGGCGTCCGCTTCAAAGCCGTCTGCGATATCTGGCCCTACAATCGCACTTACGCTGAGCGCCTCCTGAAAAAGTTCGGCCACGAGGCCAAGCCCTTCGAGGATTACCGCGAAGTCTTATCCAGCATTCCGGACCTCGACGCCGTCATTATCGCGACGCCTGACTTCAAGCACTCGGAGCACACCGTTGCCGCCCTCAAGGCCGGCAAACACGTCTACTGCGAGAAGCTGATGTCCAACACCATCGAGGGTGCGCGCGCGATGGTCGTCGCCTCCCGCGAGACGAAAAAGCTCCTCCAACTCGGCCACCAACGCCGCAGCAATCCTCGCTACCAACACGCCAAGGATCAGATCGTCCTCGGCAATCGCCTCCTCGGGCGCGTCACCAACATCTCCGGCCAATGGCACCGTGCCGTCACCGAGGATTTCGGTTACCCGGCTGGCCAGGGCCTATCCGAAGCCAAGCTCGCTCAATACGGCTTCGCCAACATGCACGAGTTCCGCAATTGGCGCTGGTTTAAGAAA
Source organism: Opitutus sp. GAS368 (assembly GCA_943372705.1). Taxonomy (GTDB): domain Bacteria; phylum Verrucomicrobiota; class Verrucomicrobiia; order Opitutales; family Opitutaceae; genus GAS368. The sequence goes on from CALRZR010000385.1 coordinate 2,021, forward strand.
TACGCCGGCGGCCCGATGTCCGACCTCGGCGCCCACCAAATCGATATCTACAACTGGATGCTCGGCACGAACCCGCGCTCCTGTATGGCCAGCGGCGGTGTCGATTACTACAAAACCCACGAGTGGTATGACAACGCGATCGCCATCTTCGAGTATCCCACGAAGGAAGGTATCGTCCGCGCTACCTACGACTGCCTCACCACGACGAGCGCCGGCGGCGGTTACCATGAATATTTCATGGGCGACGAAGGCTCGTTGAAGATCTCGGAAAATCCCAAATACACGAAGCTCTACCGCGAAGCCCGCGCTCCCGAATGGGATCAATGGGCCGCCAAGGGCGTCGTCGCCAGCCCGCTCTCGGGCGAAGGCGCACCGCCCCCGGTGAAGCCTTGGGAAAAAGTAGGCGTCAAGAAACTCGGCGGGCCCTCCAAGTCCACCGTCGACGTTCGCGAGACCGCCGCTCTCTCCGCTTGGGACATTCCCGTGACCCTCGACAAAGCCATTCACCAGCCTCACCTGGAGAACTTCTTCGACGCTATCCGCAAAGGCACCCCGCTCAACTGCCCGGGCGAATCCGCATTTGCGTCCGCCGTCACCATCCTCAAGATTAACGAAGCCATCGCAGCACAGAAGACACTTTCCTTCGCGCCCGGTGACTTTATCGCCTGATCCCACCTCGAAATATCTCCCAATCCTCATCCATGACCCGCTCACGCCTGTCTACACTGCTAGCTCTCATCGCGCTCACGAGCGCCGCCCAAGTTGTCGCGCAAGTGCCGCTTAAGCTGGACCTACCCAAGCCGCTCTTCGCCGGCACCCCCCGCCCGATCCAACTCCCCAATCTGGAGAAACCCAGCACCGGCAAACGCCCCGACCTCATGGTCCCGGCCGGCACGGTGAACCTCTCCAAAGGCAAAGCCGTCACCAGCTCCGACTCGCTCCCCGTCATCGGTGAACTCTCGTTCATCACCGACGGTGACAAGTCCGGCACCGACGGCACCTACGTGGAGCTCGGGCCGACGCCGCAATGGGTACAGATCGATCTCGGCGCCACCGCCAAGATCGCCGCCATTGTCGCTTGGCACTTCCACTCCCAAGCCCGCGTTTATCACGACGTGATCGTGCAGGTCTCCAACGACAAGGACTTCAAAACCGGTGTCACCACGATCTACAACAACGACGACGACAACTCCTCGAAACTCGGCAAAGGCAAAGACCTCGCCTACATCGAGAACTTCGAAGGCCGCCTCTTCGATGCGAAGGGCGCCACCGGCCGCTACGTCCGCCTCTACAGCAACGGCAACACCTCCGACGAGCTGAACCACTACTGCGAAGTCGAGGTTCACGGCGCGATCGCGAAGTAAACCGCACAGCGCACTCGTTGCACATTCGCGAAACGCCTGCGCGTTTCGCTCAAAGAAAGGGCGGGCGAAAGTCCGCCCTTTCTTGTGCCCGCGTGTTTCGCTCCACTAGCCTCTCCCCATGTTCGCCGCTGTGAGTCGTTGGCTGCCCCTCGCGCTGGTCGCGCTCGCCGCACTTTGGCTGCGCACGCACGATCTCGCCCGCCGCCCGATGCACGCCGACGAAGCGAACCAAGCCGTCAAAACCGGCGAACTTGTCGAGCACGGCCGCTATGCCTTCGATCCGCGCGACCACCACGGCCCCACGCTCTACTACTTCGCCGTGCCCGTCGCGTGGCTGCGTGGCGAGAAAACCCTCGCCTCCCTCGACGAAACCACCGTCCGCCTCGTTCCCGCCCTCGCCGGCACCGCCGCCGTTCTCCTCCTGTTCGCACTCGCGCTGCCGCTTGGCCATTGGACCGCACTCGCCGCCGCTGCGCTCCTGGCGGTCGCGCCCGCCTCCGTCTACTACAGCCGCTACTTCGTCCAAGAGACGCTCCTCGTCACCTTCACGCTCGCCATGCTCGTCTGCGGCCGCCGCTGGTGGCGCACCGGCGCGCTGCCGTGGGCCCTCGCCGCCGGTGCGAGCGCCGGTCTCATGCAGGCCACCAAAGCCAGCACACCTCTCTTCGCCACCGCCGGCCTCCTTTCGTTTATCGCGATCCGGCACGCCCGTCCGACTTCTCACCGCCTCGCCCGCGACCTCTCCCTGAGCCTCCTTGCCGCGGCGCTCGTCGCCGCGCTTTTCTATTCCTCCTTCGGCACCCACCTCTCCGGCCTCCGCGACGCCCTCGCGACTTACACCCACACCTCCGACCGCGCCACCGCCGGCCTCAGCGGACACGAGAAACCGTGGTGGTATTACCTGAGCCTCTTCGGCTGGCAACGCACCGGCGGCCTCCTCTGGCAACAGCTCGCGTTTTCCGGACTCGCCCTCGCCGGCGCCGTGATCGCCTTCGTCACTAAATCCCAGCTCCTCCGCTGGGCCGCGCTCTACACCAGCATCGTCGTCGTCGCCCTCTCGCTGCCGCCCTATAAGACCCCGTGGCATGCCGTGCACCTCGTCCCCGGCTTCGCGCTGCTCGCGGCCGGCGCGATCGCCGCCCTGCCCTTCCGCCCGCTCGCGAT
>CALRZR010000386.1:0-4545 GCA_943372705.1 Opitutus sp. GAS368
AAAATTTCGACGAATCCGGCGGCGAAGCTGCTCAACGTGGCGCTCGTGATCGGACTGATTCTGTGCGCGCTGGCGGGGACGGCGGGGTTGGCGCTGCGTATCGGGCGAGGCCTGCCGGCGGCGTCTGACGGCGAGGAGCCGTGGCGGCGCGTGCGGCGCGGCGGCATCGTATTGGCGATTACTTACGGCACGATCGTGCTGCTGCCGCTGACGTTGCTTGCGGGACTTGGAGCGCTGGTGTTGGCGCGGGGTGGAGCGGTGAAAAGCGGGGAGTCGGCGGTGCCGGTGACGACGACGTGAGCGTGACACGCCGACAGTTTTTGGTGGCGGGGGCCGGGGCTGCGTTGGTGGCCGGGAGCGGTTGCGGACAGGTGCAGGAAATGGCGACTGACGCGAAACGGTGGATGGGGAAACCGACGGCACCGCGATTGACTGGGACGCTCGCGGCATCGACAGCGGTGGAGATCGACGAGGTATCGCACGCGATCAACCGGCTGACGTTTGGGGCGCGGCCGGGCGACTATGCGCGCGTGGCGACGATGGGCGTGAAGGCGTTTATCGAAGAGCAACTCGCGCCGGGGAAAATCGAGGACGGGATGTGCGAGCGCGTGATCCGGCACGAGTGTGGGAGTCTCGCGGACCCGGAGAGCGTGCTTTTTCCGCGCAAAGGAAATGAGGGCGATCCGCTGCACCAGTTGTTTCCGGCGTTGAAGGCCGGCGGGGCACGGGTGGGCGATCTGTATGAGTTTAAGGACAAGGTGCTGTTGGAGGATTTGACGCGCGGGACGCTGCTGCGGGCGGTGTTGAGCGAGCGGCAGCTGTTCGAGGTGATGGTGCAGTTTTGGAGCGACCATTTTAATATCGATCCCTCGAAGGCGGAGGCGAAGTGGCTGAAGACGGCGGACGACCGCGATGTGATCCGGGCGCACGCGCTGGGGAATTTCCGCGAGCTGCTGCGGGCGAGCGCGGTGAGTCCGGCGATGCTGTGGTATCTCGACGGGCGCGTGAACCGGCGCGCGAAAGCGGAGGACCGGCCGAACGAAAACTATGCGCGCGAACTGCTCGAACTGCACACGCTCGGCGTGCACGGCGGCTACACGCAGCAGGACGTGATGGAAGTGGCGCGGTGTCTCACGGGCTGGACGGTGCGGGACAAAAAACGATTTTTCAAAGGACGCGTGGAGTTCCAGGCGTGGCAGCACGACGACGGCGCGAAGCGCGTGTTGGGCGTGGACATTCCGGCGGGGCTGGGGGCGCGGGACCTCGACCGCGTGCTGGGGATTTTGACGAACCACGAGGCGACGGCGCGGTATCTCGCGTGGAAGTTGTGTCGGCGATTTATCGCAGACGAGCCGCCGGAAGCGGCGGTGAAGGCGACGGCGGCGGCGTTCGCGGCGTCGGGCGGCGACATTCCGGCGACGTTGCGCGCGTTGTTTGCGACGGAGGAATTCTGGCGGCAGGACGGGCGCGGCGGGAAGTTTAAGCGGCCGTTTCACTTCGTGGTGTCGGCGCTGCGGGCGACGAATGCGGAGACGGATGCGGCGAAACCGCTCGTGGATTTTCTGCTGCGGATGGGGCACGCGCCGTTTCGCTACACGACGCCGGACGGCTATCCGGAGACGGCGACGCACTGGCAGAACACGCTGTTGTGGCGGTGGAATTTTGCGTCGGCGCTGGGCGACAACCGCATCAAGGGAACGCGCGTGGCGCTGGACGTGTTGACGAAACGGGTCGGCGGGGACGATGCGATGATGGCGACGCTGCTGGGGCGGCGGCCGACGGACGAGGAGCGGGCGGCGTATCGGGAATCTGGAGCCGGGGTGGCGCTGCTGGTGGCGTCGCCGGCGTTTCAACAGTGCTGAGGGACAGACGTGACTATGAAATTTGAACCACGGATGAACGCGGAGGGACACGGATGGAGGACCAAACGAATGAGCGCCCACGAAACACACCAACGACACGAAAGACGGAGAGGACGGAATTCGGCGTGGGCGGGAGGAAACTGACGATGGCCGCACCGCAAGCAGTGATTTCGGGCAACGGCGACGAGCGGCGGACGCTCGTGGTGATTTTTCTGCGCGGCGCGGCGGACGGGTTGGCGTTGGTGCCGCCGATCGAGGATGAACACTACTATCGGGCGAGGCCGCGGCTCGGGATCACAAAGAAGGAGGCGGTGCGGCTCGACGGGACGTTTGGGCTACATCCGAAGCTGCAGCCGTTGGAGTCGGCGTGGTGCGACGGGGAGTTGGCGATCGTGCACGCGTGCGGCACGGAGGATCAGACGCGGTCACATTTCGAGGCGCAGGATTTGATGGAGCACGGTGGGGTGGTCGCGGGCGGCTGGCTCGGGCGCTATCTGCGGGGGCGGCCGGCGCCGTTGAGCGGGGCGCTGGCGTGTGTGGCGGTGGGCAAGGCGCTGCCGGAGTGTCTGCTGGGGGCGCCGACGGTGACGGTGATGCAGAGCATGGAGGAATTTGCGATCGGGGCGAAGACGCCGGGGTTTCGCACGCAGCTCGAGCGGCTTTATGCGATGGAGCGCGGACGGCTCGGGGCGGCGGCGCGCGATACGTTTGACGCGCTGACGCGGATCGAGGCGATGCGCACGGCGACGTATCGGCCGGACAACGGCGCGGACTACGTGAACGGGCGCGATGAGTTTGCGAACGGGCTGCGGCAGCTCGCGCAGTTGATCAAAGCGAACGTGGGGCTCGAGGCGGCGTCGATCGACCTCGGCGGGTGGGACTCGCACTTCGCGCAGCAAGGCCTCGTAGAGACATTGGCGGCGCGGTTGGCGGGCGGGTTGGCGGCGTTTCGGAAAGATCTCGGCGCGCGGATGACGACGACGACGGTGGTGGTGATGACGGAGTTTGGCCGCACGGTGGAGGAGAACACGGCGTTTGGCACGGACCACGGGCGCGGCTCGGCGATGTTTGTGCTTGGCGGCGGCGTCCGCGGAGGTCGGATACACGGCGAATGGCGCGGGCTGAAGCCGGACGGGCTGGAGCGGCGCGGGCTGCTGGAGGGCTACGGGGATTTGCCGGTGTTGAACAACTATCGGAACGTGCTGGCGGCCGTGCTGGCGCGGCATGGGGCGGGGGCGGCGGAGGCAATGGGGCTGGCTGGGAAGAACGGGATGGCGGAGATGGCGAATGTCTTTCCGGGATTTGAGCTGAGGCCGCTGGAGATTTTTGGGTGAGGGCTAGGCAGGGCGGAGAGTGGGAACCGCTGATCTACGCTAATTTTTCTGAGGTGGAGGGCGCTGACGGACGCGTGCGGGCTTCGCCTGATCGGCGAAGCGCGGGGGCGGTGGGGCGCGGGGCGGCGGTTGACCTGAGCGATGAAGAGGAGTTGAGTTTTACCATGAAGACGTATCTCGGCGGCTTGTCGGTGGGAGTGGCTGTTTTGCTGGCGGGTGGTTTGGGCGGGTGCGCGAGCGTGAGGTCACCCCAAGCGGCCACGGTGGTTTCATTGCAGGACGGGACGCGGACGGAATTGTCGACGAACGACTATATCGCGGCGCGCCCGGAGCTGGTAGCGTTGCTGGCGGCGCGAAAGCTCACGTTGGTCGACAACGGCGATGGAGCGCGTTTTGTCGCCGACGTCGTGCGGACGGAGAGAAACGGCGAATGGTATTTTGAAGTGGCGGACGTGCGGGACGTTAATCCGGCGACCGGGCGAGGGGATCGGAACTTGGCGACGGATGGGCGCGCGGGGAGCCGCGCCGATGGGTTCACTTCGGCGGGCGGGGTGGAGCCGATGCCTTCGTCGTTTGCGTTGTTGGAGCAGTTCGAAGCGACGATGCGGGCTGAGGGTAACTCGGTCCAAACCCTGCCGGCTGGAACCCGCGGGAAGTGACGCCGGCGGCACGGCACCGAAACGGCGGAAAGCGACGGACGTGGAGGGCGCTCCCTGCTCTCACGAGCAGGGCTACGGGAATCCGTGATTCAGCGGGCGAGCCAGCCGCCGTCGACGGCGACGGTGTAGCCGTTGACGTAGTCGGAAGCTGGAGACGCGAGGAAGACGACGGCGCCTTTGAGGTCGTCGGGCGTGCCCCAACGGCCGGCGGGGATGCGGGCGAGAATGGAGGCGCTGCGGTCGGCGTCGGCGCGGAGGGGTGCGGTGTTGTCGGTCGCCATGTAGCCGGGGGCGATGGCGTTACAGTTGATGCCCTTGCCGCCGAGTTCGCTGGCGATGAGACGGGTGAGGCCTTGGACGGCGCTCTTCGAGGCGGTGTAGGAGGGGACGCGGATGCCGCCTTGGAAGGAAAGCATCGAGGCGATGTTGATGATCTTGCCGGTGCCTTGGCGGGCGAGCGCTTCGCGGACGAAGAGTTGGCTGAGGAAAAAGACGGCGTCGATGTTGAGGCCCATGACATCGTCCCAGTCTTTTTCGGTGAAGGCTTCGAAGTTTTCGCGGCGGATGATGCCGGCGCAGTTCACGAGGATGTCGAGTTGGCCGGAGAGTTTTTTGCCCTCGGCGATGACGACGGGGATTTGGGTGCGGTCGCCGAGGTTGCCGGTGACGGTGGCGCAGCGACGGCCGAGG
>CALRZR010000387.1:0-4545 GCA_943372705.1 Opitutus sp. GAS368
GGCGTCCAAGGCCCACTCGCCCGCGCGCTTCCGCGTGATGACCAACATGGACGATACCAAGCTCGAAGACCCCGACTACGGCGCGCGCGCCGCCGCCCAGCTCGAGACCGACATCAAGGCCGGCGCCATCGGCCTCAAGGTCTGGAAACAATTCGGCATGACGACCAGCGACAGCAAGGGCCGCATCCACGTCGACGACCCGCGCTTCGATCCCGTCTGGGCGATGGCCGGCAAACACAAGATTCCCGTCCTGATCCACACCGCCGATCCGTGGGGCCTCTTCCAGCCGATGGACAAAAACAACGAGCGTTGGCTCGAGTTAAAAATCCAATCCCGCCGCAACCAATCCGCGCAGACTGATTACACGTGGGAGCAGCTCATTGAGGAACAACACCGTCTCTTCGCGCGCCATCCGCAGACGACCTTTATCGCCGCCCACCTCGGCTGGCTCGGCCACGACCTCGGCCGGCTCGGCGAGCTGCTCGACCGATTGCCCAACGTCTACGCCGAGATCGGCGCGATCACGAGCGAGCTCGGCCGCCAACCGCGCGCAGCGCATCGCTTCTTCGTGAACTACCAGGACCGCATCCTCTTCGGCAAAGACGCCTACAACGTCTCCGAATACCACGTCTATTTTCGCCTGCTCGAAACCGACGACGAACACTTCGACCCGATTCGAAAATACCACGGCATCTGGAAACTCTACGGCCTCGCGCTACCGGACGACGTGCTGAAAAAACTCTACTACAAAAACGCGCTGAAGATTTTCCCCGGCCTGCCGTCGGACGGATTTCCGCAGTAATACCCAGTTGCTTTCAAGGTGAGCCCAAAAACGGCTTGCTGTAGGAGCCTGCTTGCAGGCGAATTCTTGGGCCCGGAATCGCCTGCAAGCAGGCTCCTACCTCCAAGCCCGTGAAACTCGGGTTGAAAGCGAACTGGAAGAAACGGGATCACGCGGGAATGCCGCGCCGCGCGAGTGCGCGTCCGCGCGGACTATTTCTTTTTCTTCTTCGCTGCGGCCGCAGCAGCCTTGGCCGCGGCTTCCGCGGCGGCGGCGCGTTTGTCGTCGAGGTTCAGATCGAGGCTCGCGGGATCGAAGGAAGCCTTCGCTCCACCCGCGGGCACCGGCAACCGGGCGGCCCACAAAATGCCGTTCAGCACGAGCGTGCCTTGGCTTTCGTAGCTCCAGCTCTTGTGCAAATCGGCGCCGGTGAAACTAAACCCGCGGCCGCCGTCGGGGCGCGTGTAGGCCCACGCGATCACCTCATCGCGGCCGACGTATTTCTTCGCGTCCGCCGTGGAGCGCGATTTGTCGGGCACGGCACCGACGAGCAGCGGCACGGCGCCTTTTTCGGCAAAGTGCAGATTGTAGAGCCATCCATCACCGGGCGCTGCGAACGGCTTCACGCCGCGCGTCACTTCGTGGACGGGGATGGTCTTGAACTCCATGTCCCAGTGTCCGCGGCTGCCGATGTCGCTGTGAAACACGCCGCCGAGCCAGGCCTTGATTTTGTCGCCGTCGGGACCCTTGGGAAAATCCATCGCCTGATGCAGCAGGACCAAACCCGCGCCGGACTCCATGAGTTGCGTAAATTTTGCCCAACGCGCCGGGGTGGAGAACGGCTGCTTGCCGCCGCCGTCGCCGAAGTAGACCACGCACTTGGCTCCCTCGAGCAGGCGCTCGTTGGCGGGCCAATCGCGCACCATCACGGGCCAGATACCGGGCTGCTGTTTCAACCAGTCCATGAGCAGCGCGCAGCCCGCGAAATACTCGTGCGCCATCGCCTTGCTGCTCGGGCCACCGGCGAGGAGGACGATCTTGGTCATGCCCGGTTTCGGCGCATCGACCTCCAGCGGCACGCGCGATTGATCGTAGGACGGCTCGGCGGCGAGCGGAAGGCCGGCCAGTAATGTAAGTGAAAAGAAAAGACGACGGAGCATGGGAACGGGGCGGTGGGGTTGGGAAAAAGACGAGTGCGGAAAAAACTAAGCCGGCAAAATACCCTGCCAGCCGGCGCGAAACGCGGGGCGGCGGATGAGCGACGCGGCCTCGGGGGCGTTGGTCGCGCGCAGCGACGCGTAGTCCCACTCGAGTTTCTTGCCGGCACGATACGCGACGTTGCCGAGGTGATTGCACTCGGTGGTCCAGCCGGAGTATTGGAAATTCGAACCGGGCACCGGGCCGTTGCCTTTCGCGTAGTTGACCCACTCGACCCAGTGGCCGGGCGAGCGCGGGATCTTCTGCTCCGGCGGCGTGAAGCCCACGAATTTGTCTTCAGGCAACAGCTTGCCGTTGCCGAGGAGCATCCCTTTGTCCCCGATAAAAATGCTGGAGCGTCGGCCCCACGCTTCCACCCAACCCGGCGGCTTCGAGTCGCCCTGATGCCAGACGAGTTTGAGCGCGGGCTGTTTTGCGGTGGCCGCAAAACGGAACGTCGCCATCAGCGTCGCGGGCGCGAGTTCCGGGTGCGCGGTCGGGACGTTGGGCGACGAGGCCTCGACCGAGATCGGCGCGAGCACGCGGCCGCCCTTGCCGTCGGGGCGCCAGAGATCGAGCACGGTGAAGGGCACGTCGTTGTCGTGGCTGCCGAGGTCGCTCATCGTGCCGTTGGCAAATTCCCACCAGCGATACCAGCGCGGGCCGGGAAAATACGTCGCGTGAAACGGCCGCATCGGCGCGGGTCCGATCCACAGATCCCAATTCATGTGCGCGGGCACAGGCATCTCCTCCTTGAAGCGCCCGACGATCTGCGTGCCGTTGTAGAAGCCGTGGGCCTTGTCGAATTTCTCGGCCGACGCGGGGTCCTGCAGACCCCACGCGCGGTCGGCCCACACGTGGACTTCGCGGACGGGTCCGATCACGCCGGTGTCGAGAATTTCGCGGATGGAGCGGCGCGCGGCCGAGGCGTGGCCCTGGTTGCCCATCTGCGTGGAGAGCTGCGGAAATTTCGCGGCGGTTTCGCGGAGGAGGCGCGTCTCCCAAATATTGTAGGCGAGCGGTTTCTCGCAGTAGACGTGCTTGCCGTGCGTGAGCGCGAGCCACGCGGCGAACACGTGCGTGTGCTCGGCGGTGGAAACGACCACGGCGTCGAACTCCTTCGCGTGATCGAACACGCGGCGGAGATCGGCAACCTTGCGGGCCTTCGGAAAACGCGCGCCGGCGGCGTCGAGCGTCTGCTGGTTGATATCGCAGAAGAGAACCGCGTTTTCGTCGGGATGCGCACCGGGCGCGCGACCGAGTTCCGCCAGCGCACGCTCGGCGTTTTTCTTGGCGGCAGCCGGGGCGGAGGCCGCGGAGAGCGTGAGCTCGTTGAGGTTGGAATTGGCGCGACCGCCGGCGCCGATGAAGGCGATGTTGAGTTTGCTGTTGAGGTTTTGTCCGCGGAGAAACGCGGGCGCGCCGGCGATGACACCGGCGGTGGCGAGGGAATGGTGCAGGAATTTCCGACGCGAAATCGCCGGTGACGAAACGTGTTTCATGGGGAGGGGTGCGGGGAGTCTCGACGCGCGAGGAGCGGGCGCAAAGCACAAAGTCGCACGATTACCGGCTCGCGCCCGACACCGCCCCCGCCACGCTCGCACCATGAACCGCCGGACGTTCCTCTCCGTCGCCGCGGGCGCCACCGCCGCCGCGCTTACCTCCCCCGCCCTCGCCGCGCCGAAGCGCACGCTCCGCAGCGCGATCATGTATTCCACCATCGGCGTGAAGGGCTCCGTGCTCGAAAAATTCCGCGCGATGAAGGCCGCGGGCTTCGCGGGCGTCGAGCCGATGGGCGCGATGAACCGCGCCGAGGTGCTCGCCGCGCTGAAGGAAACCGGACTGCAGGCCGCGAGCGTGTGCGACCATATTCACTGGGTGAAACCGCTCTCCGCGCCCGACGAGGCGACGCGCAAGCTGGGCCTCGACGGCCTCGTGCACAGCCTGCACGACGCACGCGCCTATGGCGCGACGAGTGTGCTGCTCGTGCCGGGCATCGTGCGCGGCGCGAGCGTTCGCCCGGGCGATTCGACCTACGAGGAATGCTGGGAGCGCTCCATCGCCGAGATTCGCAAAGCGATTCCCGTGGCCCGCGATCTCGGCGTAAAGATCTCCATCGAAAACGTGGGCAACAATTTTATCACGACCCCGCGGCAGGCGGTCGACTACCTCGATGCCCTCAACAGCGAGTGGGTCGGCTGGCACTTCGACATCGGCAACGTGGGTCGCACCGGAGTTCCGGCCGAGCAATGGATCGACGCGCTCGGCCAACGCATCGTGCGAATTCACGTGAAGGATTTCCGCGCCGCGCCCGCCACCGCGGCCCCCGCCACCGGAACGGCGAAGGCCCCCGACCGCCCCAAGCTCCTCGACGGCGACACGAACTGGCCGGCGGTGATGGCGGCGCTCGATCGCGCGGGTTACTCGGGCTGGGCGATCTCGGAGCAGCCGGGCACTCAAGCGGCCGACGTGGAAACCGCGCGTGATCTGGTGGTGCGCATGGAAAAGATCTTCGCGCTGTAGCAACGAGGACTGCCCGGTGGTCGGAGCCCGCTTGCGGGCGATGG
>CALRZR010000388.1:0-4542 GCA_943372705.1 Opitutus sp. GAS368
ACTACACCGAAGTCATTCTCACCAACGGCGAAAAACTCTTCGTCCGCCGCACCATGATCGCGTGGGAGGCCATCCTCCCTGCCGCCGCCTTCGGACGCGTCCACCGCACCGTGATCGTCGCCCTTGCCCACATCGAGCGCATTGTCCGCCTGAACCGCGCCACCTTCGAAGTCTACCTCCGCGGCCAACGCGAACCGCTCCCCGTCAGCTACCGCCTCATCCCCGACCTGCGCGCCCGCCTCGGTGCCCTCTGGCCCGAACTCTGATCCCCGCCCCCGCACCGCTTCCGTGTAACCTATTGGGTTACACGTCCTCGATTCCTCCTCGTAAAACCACCGCTCCGCCGCTGCGGGTATCCGGCAGCCCCGCACGCCTCCGACCGCCCTTCGCGCCTGTCAACGCGCCGCGCACACCAGCGCCAACGCCACCGCACCCGGCACGGCCTGCACCCACAGAATCTTCCGGTTCGCCGTCACCGCGCCAAAAATCCCCGCGACGATCACGCACCCGAGAAAAAACACTTTCACCGGATATCCGTCTGCCGGTCCCGCATAAATTCCCCACGCCAACCCCGCCGCGAGAAAGCCGTTATAGAGTCCTTGGTTCGCCGCCAGTGTCTTCGACGCCGCCGCAAATTCCGGCGTCAGCCCAAACGCCCGACGTCCGAGCGGCTTCGTCCAAAAAAACATCTCGAGCACCAAAAAATACAGATGCAGCGCCGCCACCACCCCGACCGCCACCGAAGAAGCCGTGTTCATTCCCCCCAACCTTCCGCCTCGTTCTCACTTCCACAACTCCGAAACCACCCCGCTCACGCGCCGGCGCCGCTTTTTCGTCCCACGCGTTCTCCCACTCGCTTCCGACCTCGATTCATCCACCTCATATCTTCCGCGGCCTCCCGAACTCGCGCACGCGACCCTTGATTTTCGGTCCCCGTCGCCGTCTCGTCGTCGCCACTCAAATCCCTCGCGCCGCGCCATGCCCGAATTCGTCAACATCTCCACTTACAAGTTCACGCCGCTCACCGATCTCCCCGCCCTGCGCGATCGCCTTAAACTCGCCGCGAGCGCCTGTGCCCTCCGCGGCACCGTTCTCCTCAGCCCCGAGGGCATCAACCTCTTCGTCGCCGGCACGCGCGCCCACATCGATACCTTCGTCGCCGAGCTCCGCACCGTGCCCGGCCTCGCCGACCTCGCGCCTAAGGAAAGCCTCAGCACCGAGCAGCCGTTCAACCGCATGCTCGTGAAAATCAAAAAAGAGATCATCGCGTTCGGCGTCGAGGGCATCGACCCGTCCCGCCACACCTCCGCGAAACTCCCTGCGCTCATCCTCAAGCAGTGGCTCGACGAGGGCCGCCCCATCACGCTCCTCGATACCCGCAACGACTACGAAGTCCGTCTCGGCACCTTCCGCGGCGCGCTCATCCCACACATCGACCATTTCCGCGATTTCCCCGCTGCCGTCGACCGTCTGCCCGCCGAACTCAAGGAGCGCCCGCTCGTGATGTTCTGCACCGGCGGCATCCGCTGCGAAAAAGCCGGTCCCTATATGGAGCGCGCCGGCTTCAAGAACGTGCACCAGCTCGACGGCGGCATCCTCAAATATTTCGAAGAGTGCGGCGGCGCCCATTGGGACGGCGAGTGCTTCGTTTTCGACCGCCGCGTCGGCATCGACCCCCAGCTTCGCGAAACGAAATCCGTCCTCTGCTTCAATTGCCAGATGCCCCTCACCGAGCCCGAGCAACAGGATCCGCGCTACGTCCCCGATATCAGCTGCCCGCACTGCCACTCCGGCAAGTAGCGCACGCCCCGCGCCCCACCGGACCGGCGTTTTTGCCCAACCGCCGTCGCCCTTCCCGCGCCGTTCTCACCGCCCGCCGTGGTGATCCCCAGCCGCGCCGCCCCGCCGGCTGCGCACCTATCGCCATTTCCTGACAAACTCCCGCTCAACTCCCTACACGCGGCGCCGATACTACTTACGCGAGTTCCAAAAACTACGCCCCACTCCCCGCATATTCCTTCACCCGCCAACTCGTCCCACTCTTTCCGAGATGAACGCCGCCAGCCCCGGTTCCCCCGCCCACAACAACCGCGTCCTGGTCATCGACGACAACCAAGCGATTCACGCCGATATCCGGAAGATCCTCTGCCCCGTCGTCAGCGCCGCTTCCGCTTCTCTCGACGCCATGGAAGCCGAACTCCTCGGCGATCTCGATCTCTCCGCCCCGTCTGTCACGGCCGCACCCGCGCGCCCCACCCCGTCCTTCCTCGTCGACTCCGCACTCCAAGGCCGCGAGGGCCTCTCCCTTGTCCAACAAGCTGTCGCCACCGATCGCCCTTACGCGATGGCGTTCGTCGATGTCCGCATGCCGCCCGGTTGGGATGGCGTCGAGACTACCCTCGAACTTTGGAAGGTCGCCCCCGACCTCCAGATCGTCATTTGCACCGCCTATTCCGACTACTCGTGGGATGACATGCTCACCCGCATCGGCGGCTCCGATCGTCTCGTCATTCTCAAGAAACCCTTCGACACCATCGAGGTCCTCCAACTCGCCAATTCGCTAACCGAGAAATGGAATCTCCTCCGCCGCGCCCGCGCCGACGCCGCCGAACTTGAAAACCGCGTCCGCGCCCGCACCGCCGACCTCGAATCCGCGAATGCCACCCTCCACGAAGAGATCGGTCGCCGCATCCTAGTCGAACTCGACCTGAAGCGCGCCAAAGAGTGCGCCGAAGCCGCCGACATCGCGAAGAGCGCCTTCCTCGCGAACATGAGCCACGAGATTCGCACGCCCATGAACGGCGTCATCGGCATGGCCAATCTCCTCCTCGCCACCCCGCTCAGCGCCGAGCAGCGCGATCTCACCCAGACGCTCGCCGCCAGCGGCGAGAGCCTGCTCACGATCATCAACGACATTCTCGATTTTTCCAAAATCGAAGCCGGCCGCCTCCAACTCGAACGCCTCGACTTCAATCTCATCGAACACCTCGAACTCGCCCTCGACCTCCACGCCGACGCCGCCGCCCGCAAAAACCTCGAACTCGTCCTCGACGTCCACCCCGCCGTGCCGCGCCACGTCTGGGGCGATCCCGTGCGCCTCCGCCAAATTATTCTCAACCTCGTCGGCAACGCCCTCAAGTTCACCGACCACGGCGAAGTCGTCCTCCACGTCACCCTCGCTTCCCCACCACGCTCACCGTCCTCCGACGCTCAGCTCACCGCTCCAAACTCGCCCCTCCTCCATTTCGCCATCACCGACACCGGCATCGGCATACCGCGCAACGTCCAGGCCGGTCTCTTCCAACCTTTCGTCCAAGCCGATTCCACGACCACCCGCCGCTTCGGCGGCACCGGTCTCGGTCTCGTGATCTGCAAACGCCTCGCCGAGCTCATGGGCGGCGCCATCGGCCTTGTCAGCGCCCCGGGCCGCGGCTCGACGTTCTGGTTTACCGCGCAACTCGATCCCGCTGCACCCACCGCCCCGCGCCCGCCCGACGCGCCCGCCGATTTCGCCGGCCATCGCGCCCTCATCGTCGACGACAACGCCACCAATCGAAAACTTCTCGTCCATCTCTGCACCGCGTGGCAACTCGCCCACGCCACCGCCGATTCCGCCCACGCCGCCCGCGAAGCCCTCCATCGCGCCGTCGCCGCCGGCGAGCCCTTCGACCTCGTCATCCTCGATCACCACATGCCCGGCGAAGACGGCCTCGAACTCGCCGCCGCCATCCGCGCCGACGTCTCGCTCCCGCGTCCCGCGCTCGTGTTGCTCACGTCGCGCGGCGAGCGCCTCTCGCCCGCGCAACAGCAGGACCACGGCCTCGCCGCCTGCGACCTCAAACCCCTCCACGCTGAAAAACTCCGCGCCACACTCGCCCGCATCCTCGGTTCCAAGGCCCCCGCCCTCTCCCGCTCCACCATCGTTGCTCCCACGACCACACCGCCACTCCCCGCGGCCCCTCCTTCCTCCCCACTGCCACCCGCCGCCCACATCCTTGTCGCCGAGGACAATCCCGTTAACCAAAAGGTCACGCTCCTCCAGTTACGGAATCTCGGATACACCGCCGATATTGCCGTCAACGGCCGCGAGGCCGTCGCCGCCCTCCGCCGCAAATCCTACGCACTCGTCCTCATGGATGCACAGATGCCCGTCATGGACGGCATCGAGGCCACGCGCTACATCCGCGCCGCCCAGGCCGCCGGCGATCCCGCTTTCCCGGCCTCGGTGTGCATCATTGCCATGACCGCCAACGCTATGTCCGGCGACCGCGAAGCCTGCCTCGCCGCCGGCATGGATGACTACCTCGCCAAGCCCGTCCGCCCCGACGCCCTGCGCGAAACGCTCGCCCGCCACCTCGCCCCCAACGACCTCGCCTGCGCCCTCGCCCCATGACGACCGTTCAAGCTCCTTCTCCCTTCATGGCGGACTACACCGCGCTCATCGAACGCGCCGTCGTCTCCGCCTTCCTCGAAAACGTCCCCGACCTCGTCTACTTCAAAGACCGCGCGGGCCATTTCATCGCCGTCAGCCAGTCGAAAGCC
>CALRZR010000389.1:0-4540 GCA_943372705.1 Opitutus sp. GAS368
AGATGTGCGGCGCCTGAGGTGGCAGCTGGCGCTGTGGGGCGTCGTGATTTTGATGCAGTATGCGGCGTGGCACGCGGGTAGTCCGATTGAAAACGCGGGCAGCACGCGCGGGGTGACGACGGCGGTGATCGTGTTGTGGGCGCTGCATCTGCTCGTGGGATGGCTGTTGGTGCCACAAGTGCTGGAGGATGATTCGTTGTCGGAGGACCGCGCGGCGTGGCGGGCGCGGCCGATTTCGGCGGGGCGGATGATGGCGGCGAAGGTGGGTGGAGTTTTGCTGATGGTCGCGGTGTGGCCCTCGGTGCTGACGTTGCCATGGTGGCTGGAGTATGGATTCGGGGCAGGGATGATTTTTCGGGCGATGGCGGTGAACGTGGTGGGCATGGCCCTGCTGGCGCTCGTGGCGATGATGATCGCGGTGCTGGCGGAAGGGCTGGCGCGGTTTGTCGCGTGGTCGATCGCGTTGGGTTTCGGAATGTTGCTGTGCGGAGCATGGCTGGCGGCCGCGTTGGAGACGGCGAATCGCGGTGACATCAATGCGGCGGTGCTGCTGACGCGGGCGTGGCTGGTGTGCGGAATCGTTGTGGTGACAGCGGCGGTGGTAGTGCCGTGGCAATTTCTGACGCGCAGGCCGGTGGTCGGCCGGGTGTTGGTAGGTGCGATGGCGGCGGCGGTTGGGTTGGTGTTGCTGTATTGGCCGTGGAGTGGCGCGCAGGTGAGGGCGAGGCTCGGCGGCGATCCGTTACCCACGGTGACGGCGCGGATGGCGGCCGGGGAGTTGTCGCTGCCGTTTGGCGCAGGGCGGGCGCTGGCGGACGTGTCGGTTACGACGGAGTTTTCGCTCACGGGACTCGCGAGCGGCGATCTGCCGATGTGGCGAACGGCCGATCCGACGTGGCGTATTGGCGAGCGGCGGTTGACGGCGGCGGCACCGATTCAGATCGGCGGACGCTCGACGCCGGTGATGCGCGAAGTGGGGGCGGCGTTGGTCCGCGGAGAAGCAAGGGCGCACAACCAGAAGGACCGCGCGGCGTGGTCGTTTCTTTTGCCTGAACGCGTGGCGCCGCAGTTGCGGAACGGCGAGGCGGCGGTGAGTGCTCGCTATCGAGGAATGATCTGGCGGGGGCGGCTCGGGCCGGTGGTGCCGGTGCGGGTCGGAGCGGAAGCGGCGCGGGGCTGGGAGCAGATCCGTGTGCACAGTTTCTATGCGGGAAAGAATATCGGCTACGGGAGCGAGTATGGTCGCGTGGCCTGGTGGCAGACTGGGCCGTTGTTTGAACCGGCGGTGCTGGTGGAGATGATCAATGCGAGCGGCGTCGGCGGAAACCGTTTCCGGTCCGCCATCCTCGTGAAGGGGCCGCACGCGATCCTCGACGAGTGGCCGCACGGCGATCACCGGACCCACGGTCCGGATCTTCTGCGCGCGCGGACGCCGGTGGGAGTGGTGAGCGTGGTTTCGTTGACGTCGAATTTTGACCGGAGCTGGCGCGTCGAAGGCACTGACGGAGCCGATGCACGGGCGATGCTGGCGACAGGCGCGACGCTGGCGAGTGTGACCTATGAAGCGGCGGCGCCGCTGGAAGTGACGCTAGGGGAGACCCCGTTTTTGCCGGACCTCGTGGTCGAAGGGCAGCTGGCCGAGGCGTTGCGGCGGGCGAAGGCGGAGGAGAAACCGGTGCTCGTGCGCTTGCGTGGCAACGAACGAGACGGCTCGGTGGGTATGCCCGGATGGTGGCAGGCCCCAGAGGTGCGCGAATTGGTGGCGAAACGCTGGGTGTGTGTGCAGGTGGGCGGTGCGGAAGCGCAGCGCCTGCGCAAGAAAACCGACGATGCGGGTGCAGCGTTGCTCGTCGTGCTCAATGCGGACGGCGAAGAGGTGGATCGCTGGCGCGATTTGGGCGGAGACGAATTTAAGACGGCGCTGCAGGCGCGGCTCGACGGCAAGACCTATGCGGCGGTGCTCATGGCGCAGCTGGCGGCGCGCGGCGGCGATGACCGGAATTTGCGGTTTCAGTTGCACACGGCATTGCGCGCACGTGGGGAACTCGCCGGCGCGCTCGATGCCATTATGTGGATGGTAGATCATCCGCGTGACGCGGCAGAAGGGACCGAGATTTTTGAAGTGGGCTGGAGGTTGCAGCGGTTTGTGCAGAGCTACGGGGCGGCACGTCCGGCGTTGATGGAGCGGCGCGAGCGGGCGATTGCGGCGCTGCGGGCGGACACGGGCGACGCGGGCGCGGCGCGGCTGCTGTTTGTGATCACACTGGGGTTGCGGCACGACGCGACGCTGTGGAAGGAGTTTCCGCGACTGCTGCCGAGCACGAATCCGCTGTGGTGGGAATTTATGCGGCAATGGGTGGGCTCTTCGGTGGTGCAAAAGCGCTACCGGGAAGTGACGGCGGCGGTGGAGTTGGAGAAATTTTTCGCGGAAGGGCCGGCGTGGGTGCGGGCGCAATTGCTCGCGCGCCGCACACTCTCGCCGGGCGGGTCGGTGGCGGGTGTCAGCGACTGGCAGCGGCTGCTCGTGCAAACGGGCGTGCGGAGTGTCGAGGCGCTGGTGGGCGCGGGGGAGGGCGAGGCGGCGCTGCGGCTCGCGGTGGCGGTGCTGCGGGTGGACAGCACGCGCGCGACGCGGGAGCAAATTACATCGGCAATGACGAAGGCGGGGGCGAAGCCGGAATTAGTCGGGAGATTTCTGAACGCGGGAGGGCTTTATGGACGTTGACGTTTTTCAGTCGGAAGAAGGGCAGGCGGCGACGGCGGGGTTGCTCGCGCGGGTGAAGGCGGGCGACCAGAGAGCGGCGCGGGAACTCGTCACGGAACTGCATCCGCAGGTGCGGCGGATCGTGCGGGCGCGCGGGCCGCGGCGCGTGGCGGAGGAGGATTTGATGCAGGAGGTGTTCATGAAACTGTTTGCGCGGATCGGACAGTATCACGGCGAGGCGCCGTTGGCGCACTGGGTGGCGCGAATCGCGGTGACGACGTGCGTGGATCACGGGCGGGCGTGTCGGCGGAGGCCGGAATTGCGCTGGGCGGATCTCGCGGAGTGGGAGACGGAGTTTTTGGAGCGCGTGACCGATGATCGGGGAGGGGAGCGACCGGGTGACGGGTTGGCGACGCGTGAGCTGGTGGAAAAATTGCTCGGTCGGCTGAAAGTGGAGGACCGGCGGGTAATCGTGCTGTTCGAACTGGAGCGGCGGACGATTTTGGAAATCTGCGCGGAGACGGGGTGGAGTTTCGAATTTACGAAGATGCGGCTGTTTCGCGCGCGGCGGAAATTGTGCCGGATGGTGGCGACGGCGGGCGGGTTTGACGGCGCGCTGTGGGGGCTGTCGGCGGCGGCGGTGCCGACGTGGAAGGGGAAGGCGGCATGAGCGTGGCGGGGAAAACCGAGACAAGGCCGGCGCGTGAGGACACGTCGACGGACGGGATGGCCCACGGAACACACGGAAGACACGGAAAACCGATCCGGGATGTCGGCCAAGGCAGGGAACTACAGAGACACGGAGGCACGGGGATGGGGCGGGACGGGGCGCAGGAAGTTCGGAAATTTTAAGATGAAACAAAATCTACAGCTGACGTGGCACATCGTGAAAAAGGATGTGCGGCGGATGGGGCCGACGGCGGCGGTGTGGTTGGCGCTGGTCGTGGCCGTGGCGTTGATCGTGCGGCTGGCGGCGATACCGGATGGCGTCGCGCAGAGCGGATTCGTGCAGTCGTGGATCGACTCGATGCGGCTCTTGCAGGGCTGCCTGGCGGGGGCGAGTGCGGTGCTGGCGGTGTTACTGGTGGCGCAGCTCGTGCAGGAGGATGGATTGATTGGCGAGGAGGCGATGTGGCTGACGCGGCCGATCGGGCCGGGGCGACTGCTCGCGGCAAAATTGCTGGGCGCGGCGGTGATGTTGATCGCGGCGCCGTTGGTGGTGATGGGTCCGATCTGGTTGGCGAGCGGATTTTCGGTGGCGGAACTTTGGAGCGCGACGGTGAGTGTGGCGGGCGGTCAGATTATGATGATTGTTTTGGCAGGGAGGTTGGCGGCGCTGACCCGTGACCTGGGGAAATTTGTCTTCGGGTTGGTGGGGTTGACGGTGCTGCTGGTCATGCGCGTGACGTTTGCGGTGGAGCGCGCGGTGACAGCGGACGTGGTGGAAACGCGCATGGTGATCCTGCAAGTGCTGGTGCCGGTCGTGGTGGTGGCAGCGGGAGCGATGCAGTATCTGACGAGGAAGACCCGGTGGGCGCGCGTGATGTTGGGCGGCGGGCTGGCGGTGGTGGTCGCGGCGAGCTTGGTGTGGCCGTGGGGAAATTTGGCGGGACGAGTGGGCATCTTGGGCAGTTGGCCGCACGGACGGGCGGAGGCGGTGGCGCAGCCGGTGAAGATCGTGCGCATCGAAACGCCGACTGCGGCGAGCGCGACGAGGGCGATCTATTGGCAGACGGGGCCGTTGGCGGAGGCGGATGAATTTGTGTTGATCGTGAATGGCGGAGCGGAGCGCGTCGGTGCGGACGGGACGAAGATCCGCGCGTCGATCGAGCCGGG
>CALRZR010000390.1:0-4451 GCA_943372705.1 Opitutus sp. GAS368
ACCATTGCTGGCACGAATCGTAAATGTAAACGGCGACCCGTTCGCCGTGGGAGGAGTGCCGCCGAGGAGCCCGGACGTAGCGTCGAGCGTGGCCCACGTGGGAAAACTCCCTCCGACCACGCTAAACGTGGGCGCCGGCCGGCCCGTTGCGGTCACCTGAAAGCTCACGGGATCTCCCGCGTAAAAACTGGCGGCACCCGCACTCGTAAGCATGGGTGCAAGCGTCGCGGGATGGGCCGTAACCGCGGTCGAGAGGAAGCTACCACCCAGACCGCCGCCATTCGCCGCGGTGAATGCCGTGGGCAGAGGCACCGAGGAAAAATCAAAGTAAGTGGAGGCCTGCGCGGTCGCGACGACCGTGAAATTCAAGGCGGCCAATTCACGCGAACCGATTTCAAAAACCGCGCCTGCGGCCCGGGAAATATCGATGCCGAGAATTCCGTAGGAGCCGGATGTGGAATTGGTGACGGTGACGTTGCCCCCGGCCCCCACGTCGATTCCGGCCACGGAATTGTCGAAGCGAAGCACGGCTTTTTCGTAGGTGATGCTAAGTGTCACCCGATGTTCGTTGCCGTCGCTGTCGAGCATCAGGCGCAACGCGCCTGAGCCCAAAATCTCATTGCCCGTGACCACTAGCCGGAGCGTCCGCGCCTCAAGCAACGGAGCGGCGGCGGACAGACCGATCATGAAGAGCAACGCGGAACGAAGGAAGGCGGGCACGCTCATAAGGGAAGGGAAAGCGAAGGAAAAGGAGACGGGAGAGAAGGATCGCGGCCACCGGCAAGCGGACGAGCGTCCACTCGCTGGCGCTCGCGGCTAAGGGGTTCGGGCAAAGGCCATATTGTATGAGCCGTTGGGATTAGACACGCGTCACAGCCCGGGGGAGTAGCTGTCCTCGGTAGAGGTGGGCGCGGCGGCAACGTGATACGCGCCAGTGCCCACGGTGCCGGTGCCATTGGCAGTGCCCGCCATGCCCGAGCCCGCCAGCGTGGTCATCACACCGGCGGCGGTAACTTTGCGGATCTTATGCCTCGAGGTATCCGCCACGTAAATGTTACCCACCGCATCCACGGCAACACTCGCCGGGGCGCTGAAACGAGCGGCCGTGCCGGTCGCGTCGACATTGCCCGCTGCGATGGCGGGACTGCTTCCGGCGAGCGTGCTGATCGCGGTCTGCGCTGAGGCGGAAACGAGTGGAACCAGAAGCACGCCGACGAAGAAACCGATTCGGCGGAGGAACCCCGTGAAGCGCGACGTGAGCATGGCGTCCGTGACGGTGGACCCGGTGACCAGATGAGCAACCTACGAATCGAAAGCGGAAGATTTTCCCGACGATCAACAGCGTGGGAAATACGGCAAATAAAGGCGGTAGACCGAACCTGTGGACAAACTTGCAGGCCGGGGCACGGAGGGATGGCCAAGGAAGTCTGTCGTTTGTGACGTCTGGTAGATGTAAACACCGACCGCTCGTCGCCCCCGCACGCCGTCGGGCGGTCGTGGACAGCGATGTGCTCCACCAAGACAGCCTCGGAGCTGCCGGGTTTGATCGCATATCGCCATCGGCGCGAGCCATCCGACCACACGTGCCCGGCGATTTGACGCCGAGCGCCCTCTCGTCGGGTTTATTCTTTCAACCCTTCCGGCTTTGGCTCCGGGAGGAATTGCGTCAGAACCGTGCCCACGAGCGCATAGGCGCCTGCGACGCACGCGCCAACGAGCGCCACGCGGGCCGGATCAGGCGTGGCTGAAGCCGAGAGCGTCAACGTGAGCCAAGCCGCGGCCGTGCCGAGCACGCGACCACCGATATTTGCCGCGAAACTCTCACCCGTTCCTCGCAAATGCACGGGAAACACCAGCGGGATGTAATTACCCCAGAAGCTGAATTGCGCGACCGTCAGCACGCCCGCCACAAAGATGCCCGCCTTGATCATGCCCAGGCTGTCAGCGTTGCCGAGTTGACCTGAAATCCACCAGAACAGCAGCGGCACAAAGATGAGCGACGGAATCTGAAACACGCGAAACAGCGTGCGCCGGCTCACGATCACCACCGCGAGCACCGCCAAAATAAACCGTCCCACCAAGCCGCCGATTTCCTGCCAGAGCGTGACGCCCGCGACCGTCTGGTCGCTCGCGTTGCCTGCCGCTTGTCGCATTTCGCGCTGCGCCACGGGCTCCGGTTTCTTGGCCGCCTTCGCCGCCGCCATGGCCGCCGCTCCGCTTTCCTTCGCGATCGCGCGCACCGCGACGTGACCGGCCTCCGCCGGAGTGCCGATGCGCTGCGCTCCGATGATCTGCGGCAGTTGCTGAATCGCTCCAAAGGCGATGCCGTAGCTCGCCGCAAAAATCAGTGTCGTGATCACCGTGGTCTTGCGCAGCTCCGGCGCAAACAACGCCGCGATGCTCGGCCGTTTCAACGTCCCTTCATCGCGCTTTTTCTTCCACGCGGGCGACTCCGGCAGGAACGGCCGGATGAGCAACAGCGGCAGCGCCGGAATCACTCCGGAAATCAGCGTGTAGCGCCATGCCTCGTGCCCGCCATGGATCGCGGGCAAGTCCATCGCCCATTTCGCCGCGAGGATGTTTGCCCCCGCCACCAGTAGGCCGCCGAACGACGAACACGCCTGCGTGTAGCCGAGCACCTTTTCCCGTTGGTGCGGATTCGTAAAGATCTCCGCGAGCCACGCCACCGCCGCCACGAACTCGACGCATACGCCGATGAATACGAGACAGCGGAAAAACAACAACTGCGGCAGAGAGGTCGCGAATCCCGCCGCGCAGGCCGCAAACGCGTAGAGCAAAATCGAGAAGGTCAGCACGCGCCGGCGGCCCAGCAAATCGGTCAGATATCCGCCGAGCAGACCAAACACACCACCCGCGAGGGCCGGCACAAAAAACAGCGTGCGCGCCCAGCTCACATACATTTCGCCGCCGGGCGACCACAGCGCGGCCGCCTTCGCGCGCTCCATGCCGCCCGTGACCAGCGCCTCCACGAGCGGTGCACTGAGCGCCGCCATCGCCGGCTTGATGATGAGCGGCAGCATCAGCAGCTCGTAGATATCGAACGCGAACCCGATGGCCGCGATAATGCAGATCAACCAAGCGGTGCTGGTCAGGGCCGGGGCACTTGCCGCAGCGGGGGTATTGCCGGAGCTCATAGGTAAGGAAGGGTGCCGGGACTAGACGCACCACTTCAAGCGGCGATTCGAAATTTCTCAGCGCCTTGACGACCGCCCCCGCTGGCGCAACTTCGCCCGGGTCCGCCCGTCTGTCCGCCCGGTTCTCGTTTCCCCCTCCACGTCCCCGTTCCACCACCATGAACTCGATTCTTCGTCTGCCGCTGCTCGGAGCCGCGTTTACCTGCGCCCTGTCATCATTTGTTTTCGCCGAGGATACCTCGTGGCCCACGTGGCGCGGTCCGTCCGGAGCCGGCGTCGCCGTCGGCGCTCAACCGCCCACCCAGTGGAGCGACACCCAGAACATCAAGTGGAAGGCCAAGATCCCCGGCTACGGCTTCTCGACGCCGATCGTCTGGAAAGACCGGATTTTCCTGCTGTCCGCCATTGAGACCACGGAAACTGCGCCCGGCGCTGCCTCCGCTCCCGAATCCGCTCCCGCGCCGAAGGGACCGCCGCCCGGGTCCGAACAAAAAGGCAAAGGCGGCAAACGCGGCGGTTTCGGTGGCGGTGCCAAGCCTTCCAAATTCCACGAATTCGTCGTCGTCGCCGTCAGCCGCAAAACGGGTGAAATCCTCTGGCAAAAAACCGCCCGCCGCGAAATCCCCCACGAGGGCAAACACGCCACCAATAGCTTCGCCTCCTCGTCTCCGGTCACCGATGGCACCCGCCTCTATGCATCGTTCGGTTCGCGCGGCCTCTACTGCTACGACCTCGACGGAAAACTGCTCTGGGAAAAAGATCTCGGCGACATGACGACGCGCGGCGGCTTCGGCGAGGGCGCCTCGCCCGCGCTCGCGGGCGACACGCTCGTCGTGCCGTGGGATCACGAGGGCGGCTCTTTCATCGTCGGGCTCAACAAAAAGACCGGCGTCGAACTCTGGCGTAAGTCGCGCGACGAGCGTTCCAGTTGGTCCACCCCTCTCGTCGTCGAGGTCGGCGGCAAGTTGCAGGCCATCGTCGCCGCCACCAATCGCACCCGCAGTTACGATCCCGCCACCGGCGATATCATTTGGGAAGCCGGCGGCCTCACGCCGAATGTCATCCCGACCCCCGTCACCGGTCACGGCATGGTTTTTCTCACCAGCGGATTTCAGGGCAACTCGGTCCAAGCCATCAAGCTAACCGCACGTGGCGACGTCACGGATACGCCCAACATCGTCTGGAGCGCTCGCAAGAGCACGCCCTACGTGCCATCGCCCGTGCTCTCGGGCGACCGTCTCTATTTCAGCAAGAGCAACGATGCTTACTTGTCGTGCCTCAACGCGCTCACCGGCG
>CALRZR010000391.1:0-4369 GCA_943372705.1 Opitutus sp. GAS368
GAGTCGTTGAAGAGGCCTTGGGCGACGAAGATTTGGCCGCTGGGCTGGCGGAGGAATTGGTGGGGGAAGAGGTGCGAGTCCTGCGTGCCGAAGCCGGTGAGGATGACGTCGTGGCGATCGGCGCGGCCGTCGTTGTTCGTGTCGCGGTAGAAGCGGAGGTCGGCTCCGTATTGGACGATGGCGCCGTCGCGGTAGGGCTGGACGCCGAGGGGCATGACGAGGCCGTCGGCGAAGATGCGGGGCGGAGTGGTGACCGCGGCGCGACCGGGCGCGGGGGCGGCGTAAGGATTATCGAATACGACGACTTTGTCGCGGCCGCCGGCGGCGAAGAGGGCGTCGGAGGCTGCTTTTTGTTCGTTGCCGTCGACGGGGTATTCGAGGGCGGTCATCGTCCAGAGCGCCATGCGGGCGTCCCACGTGACGTTGATGAATTTGCCGACGCCGACGGACTCGGCGACGACGAGTTCGGCTTCGAAGCCGGGTGGAAGTGTGAAGGAGAGGCGCTCCTCCTCGGGCGTGCGCGGGCCGGTGGTGACGGCGTTGTAGGAGATGTTGCGGCCGGGAGCGGCGGGAGGGGTGGCCGTGGTCGGGGCGGCGGAGGCGGATTTTTTCTGCTTAGCGGCCGGGGTGCGCGGCGGAATGGGCTTGGGGTGGCCGACCTTGTCCCACGTGGGAGCGCCGGGTGTGGGCGGCAGTGGATCGAGCGTGATGTCTTTGACTTGGACGAGGGCGATCCCGCCGCTGTGGATCTGGAGCGCGATCTTGCCGTCGAGGGCGACGGTGGGGTCGGTCTCGGTGTAGTCGAGGGCGGGGACGCCGTTGATCCAGGAACGGAGCCGCGGGCCCTCGGCGAGGATGCGGTAGTCGTTCCAATCGCCGGGGCGGATGGAGGCGGTGACAGCGGCGGAGTTCGGGGAATCGGCGATGACTTTGTTGCGACGAGATTCGTCGTAGAGTTTGCCCCACCAGCCGTCGCCGGCGTCGACTTGGTAGCCGGACATTTCGGTGTTGTCGGGCACGCGGAGGCTGCGGATTTGGACGCCGCTGTTGATCATACCGGTTTTGGGATCACCGGTGAGCTTGAGTTTGAGACGGAGGTCGAAGTTTTGAAACGAGCGGGTGGACGCGAGGAAGAAGTTGCGCGGGACTTTTTCGGTGGTGGAGCCGCCGGTGAGGGCACCGTCCTGCACGCGCCACCACTTGAGGTCGCCTTCCCAGCCGGTGAGCGAGTGGCCGTCGAAGAGCGGGGCGGGCGCGGCGCGGAGGAATGAGAGGGAGAGGAAGAAGGGGAGAAGGAGCCGGAGGGAGGGCATGGGAAATTTTTTTGAGGGAGCGCTAAGCTGCGCTGCTTCTGCGGAGAGGGAGATTCGGGTGAGCGGCGAAGCGAGGCGCGGCGAGGGGCCGTGGGTTGAGCGGGGGGAAGCGCACGCGATGAAACTCGCCAACGCGGCGAGAGCTCGCCAGCAGATTGTCGCGCGCGCTGAATGATTATCGTGACCGCATTTTCGATGCTCCGAACCCTCATGTTGAGGGCGTTGGTGTGGGCAGGAGTGATGGGCGGGATGGCGGCCGGGCTCGGGGCGGCGGAGACCTCGCCGTGGCCGGTGGTCGACAGTGATTTGGCGCCGCATCCGAAGCTGACGCAGGGCGTGTTGCCCAACGGCGTGAGGTATTTGGTTTTGCCGAACGCGGAGCCGAAAGGCCGGGTGTCGGCACGGCTGGTGGTGGCGGCGGGTTCGCTGCACGAGCAAGACGATGAGCAGGGGTTGGCGCACTTTGTGGAGCATCTGGCTTTCCGCGGGACGCGATCGCATCCGGGGGATTCGCTGACGGCAGTGCTGCAGCGGCTGGGCGTCGGGCGCGGGCCGGACAACACGGCGTTTACGTTTTACGACCACACGAGCTACCACCTCGAACTGCCCGACGACACGGAAGGGACGCTGCGGGACGGGTTGAAGGTGTTTCGCGAATACGCGGAGGAAGTCGCGTTTGACGAAAAACTGATCGAGTTGGAGCGCGGCGTGGTGCTGGCGGAAAAGACCACGCGCGACACGCCGGCAGCGCGCAACGCGCTCGTGAACCTCGAGTTTCTCTGGCCGACGGCGCGGCAGTTGCGGCGACAGCCGATCGGACAGGCGGAGGCGATCAAGCGGTTTACGCGGAAGCAGTGCGTGGCGTTTTACGACGCGTGGTATCGGCCGGAGCGGCTGGCAGTGGTGCTGGTGGGCACCATCGAGCCGGCGGCGGCGGTGCGTCTGGTCGAGGAGGTTTTTGCGAGCATGAAGGCGCGGGCACCGGCGCGGCCCGAGCCGGCGGACCTGATTCCGGCGACAGCGCGGAAACCGAGTGTGGAGGTCTACGCGGAGCCGGGCTTCTTCGGTGTGTCGCTGATGTTTGAGCATCCGCTGGCGACGCCGCGGGTGCGCGATTCGAAGGAGGAACGGGCGCGGTTGCTGCGGCGCGGCATGGCGATGGCGATGTTCAACAGCCGTCTTTCGAAACTCGCGATCGATCCGGCGACCTCGTTTGTGTCGCCGCAGGTGACGCAAAATACGGCGATCCCGGGCTGGACGGTGATCAGCCTCGGGGCGAGCGGGCGAATCGACGACTGGAAGCAGGTGTTTGCGGACGTGGAAAAGGAACACCGGCGGGCTTATCTGCACGGGTTCTCGGAAGCGGAATTGACGGAGGCGAAGGAGGGGGCGCGGGCCTCGGCGGAGCAAGGCATGCGCACGGAGGCGACGTGGTCCTCGGTGTGGCTGGCGGGGCGCCTGTCGGAGTGTCTGGTCGCGGGCACGGTGTTTGCGTCGGCGGCGACGGTGACGCCGGAGTGGCTGGTGGATATGGAGCGCACGACGTTGGCGGAGTGTGTGGAAGCGTTTCGCGCGGCGTGGTCGGCGGCGGCGCCGCACGTTTTCATTTCGGCGAATCCGGCGTTTCGCATCACGCGGGAGGAAATCGC
Organism: Opitutus sp. GAS368; assembly: GCA_943372705.1. Classification (GTDB taxonomy): domain Bacteria; phylum Verrucomicrobiota; class Verrucomicrobiia; order Opitutales; family Opitutaceae; genus GAS368. The sequence continues at coordinate 2,963 of CALRZR010000391.1, forward strand.
CAAGACCCTGAACCAGAGCCGCGAAACCAAAGTCAGCGCGCGGGCGAACGCGCCGGCGCCGCCGGCGTTTGCCTACACGGATTTCGGGGCGCCGGGACGGCTCGTGCGCGACGAGCTCGTGGAGGATCTCGATCTGCGGATGACGGAGTTTGCGAACGGGGTGCGGTGCAATTTCAAGGCCACGCCGTTTGAGGCGGACACGGTGACGCTCAATGTGCGCGTGGGTGCGGGCAAACTCGGGCAACCGGCGGATCAGCCCGGGCTCGATCTGCTCGCCAACGGCATGGTGCTGGCGGGCGGGCTCGGGCGGCACACGGTGCAGGAGCTCGGTCATCTGCTGACGGTGAACACGGTGCGGCCGGCGTTCTACGTGGAGACGGATGCGAGCGTGTTTGCGGTGCGGTGTTCGCGGCGCGATCTGTTGGCGGCGATGCAGCTCGTGGCGGCGTTTTTGACGGACGCTGCGTATCGGCCGGATGCACTGCGCGGGGCGCAGTCGTCGTTCAGCACGATGTATCAGGGGCTGTTGGCTTCGCCGGGCGGACCGGTGGCGGTCGTGGCGGGGCGCGAGCTGGCGGCGGGCGACCGGCGTTTCGGGACGCCGATGATGGACGAACTCTCGGCGCGCACGGTCGAAGAAATGAAAGCGTGGCTCGAGCCGGAGTTCCGCCGCGGCGCGATCGAGATGAGTGTCGTGGGCGACGTCACGTGGGAGGAAACGCTCGCAGCCGTGGCGCGCACGCTCGGTGCGTTGCGGCCGCGCGCGGCCCGCTCGGCGACACGGATGGAGACGGGATTGCGGCCGCCGAAACCGCCGGCGGCGCCGAAGGTGTTGGGCATCGATCCCAAGCTGAAGCAGTGTGCGATCACGTGGTTTTGGCCGGTGCCGGAAATGGCGGATATCGCGGAGGAGCGGCGCTACACGTTGCTCGCCGCGGTGTTCGCGGACCGCCTGCGGGTGAAGCTGCGCGATGCGCTCGGGGCAACCTACACGCCGACGGCGGCGTTTTCGTATACGAAGGGTTTTCCGAACATGAACACCTTATCCTGCTACGCGGAGATCGATCCGCCGAAGCTGGACCGGGCGATGGAGATCATCCAGCGCGAGGCGATGTCGCTGGCGTTGCGCGGGCCGGAAAAAGAGGAGTTTGCGCGGATCAAGCCGACCTATGTGCGCGGCATGACGGACAATTTGCGGACCAACGCCTACTGGGGCCGCACGGTGCTCTCCGACGCGCAGGAATATCCGTCGCGGCTCGCGGCGGCGCGCAACCGCGCGGCCGACATCGCGGCGATCACGGAGGCGGAGTTGGTGCCGTTGGCGAAGCGCCTCGATCCGAGCGCGGCCTACAAATACATTACCGTGCCGGTGCCGCCCGTGCTTCCAACGGCAACGAAACCGCCGTT
>CALRZR010000392.1:0-4335 GCA_943372705.1 Opitutus sp. GAS368
TCCCACGCGGAGAGATCGGTGCGGCCGGACATGTAGCGATACTCGATGTTGCGGTGGACCCAGGCGCTGATGGCGTCGACGCGCGGGAGGCCGTGTTCGATGTGGCCGAATTTTTCCCAGGCGAAATTGGTGAGTTTGTCCGAATCGCAGTAGCGGCTCGGCAGGGTGTAGCGCAGCAAGTGCGCGGGGAGTTCGCCGGCGGGCTCGGGTGTGACGGGCGGAAGGAGCGCGTTGTCGGGCAACGAGGCGACGGCGACAATGGCGTCGTGGCGGAGGCAATTGATGCCGCGGGCGAGATGGACACGGCGGACGGCGTTGCCGTGGCTGTCGGTAAAACGCTCGGTGCGCAGATTGTGCCCGAGGGACAAGGCTTCGAAGATGACGGCGTGGTCGCGATTCGGACGCGGCTCGATATTGAGCAACAAGGCGGCGGGCCCGGTAGCTTCGTAGACGAGGCTGCAGCCGACCCGCACGGTGAGATCAAAGCGTGGCGGAGCAGGCGCGGAAAGAGTCATCGAGGGCGCCAAAGCTTAATCAGTGCCGCGCATCAAGCGGTCACCGCACGGGCGGCGGCGCGGCGTTGATGGAAGCGGCGGGCGCCGATCACGAGGCCGAAAATTCCGGCGACAAGCAGGGAGGTGGTCGCGGGTTCGGGGATCGCGCTGACGGGGGCACTGACGGAATTGCCGATGAGGCTGAGCGCGCCGTTGATCGCGAACAGGCGGCCGTCGACGGACACGCCGGAGCCGAGGGTGATGGAGGTATTCGCGAAAATGGTGCCGGCGAACACGGCCGCGCTGTCGAGGGTGGCCGACGTGCCGACCTGCCAGTAGACGTTTTCAGCGCGCGCGCCGTTGATGAGCACAACTTGGGTGGTGCCGGCGGCGAGGAGCGTGGAGCCCATTTGAAAAACGAACACGGGATTGGCCTGGTGGTTGCCATCGAGTGTGACGATGCCGCTGAGGCTCAGGCTGGCCGCGGCGTTGTAGACGCCCGGCGTGAGCGTGGTGGTGGCGAAGGCGGTCGCGCCGGTGGTCGTCGCGGTTTGGCCAGAGACGGCGTTGTAGGCCGTGATCACATCGACGCGCGCCTGCTGGGCGACGGCACCGCCGGGGTAGGTCGTGCCGTTGACGACGCCGGGGCCGAAGCCGGTGATGGCGGCGCCGGGACTCGTGCCCAAGTCGCCGTTCAAGACTGTCAGGCCGGTGCTGGTGACGGTGGTGCCGGCCAGTGCCGCGAAGGAGGAGGCGGTGCCGAGATTGACGATGGTCTGAGCGTGCGCAGGGAACTGCGTGCTGGCGAGGGCGGCGAGTGCGATGGTGAGGAGCGAAGCGGTTTTCATGTAAGGAGGCGGAGATGGAAACGCGGGCCAAGCGGGTGCACGGCGTGCGCATCCGTTGACGGCGGGAGCATAGCGGTGGCGCCGCGGCGCAAATATGGGGTGTTGCCCTACTGAAGGACGCGCCGATCCGGGCGGCGAAACGGCGCGGGAGGTTTGTCACGTATTACGTTACAAACGCTCCGGGGGAACGCGGGCTTTGCGCGAGGGCGGCCGCGCGGGTGGGCTCAGGGCGCGTGGGTGGCGCGGCGGCGGCGCCAAGCGGTGAACGCGAGGGTGGCGACGGCGGCGAGGAGCGCGGTGGTGGCGGGTTCGGGAATGGCGCTAGCGGGGAGGCTGATCGTGTTGGTGTCGAGGGTGACGGCGGCGTTGAGGGCGATCAGGCGGCCAGTGACGGATGCGCCGGTGTTCGCTGTGATGGAATCGTGGGCGAAGAGGCTGCCGACGATGGAGGTGTAGGTCCCGAGCGTGGCGGACGAGCCAACCTGCCAGAAGACGTTGGCAGCGCGGGCGCCGTTGGTGAGGATCACTTGGCTGCCGCTGGCGAAGGTGAGTGTGGAGCCCGTTTGGAATACGAACGTTGCGTTCGCGTTACCGCCGCCATCGAGCGTGAGGGTGCCGCTGAAAGCGAGGCTGGAGGGGGCTTGGTAGACACCGGAGGTCAGGTTGGTGTTGGCGAAGGTCGCGGCGGCGCCGGTCGTAGTAGTGGCAGTTTGACTGGCGAGGGAACTGTAGGCCGTGAGTGCATCCGCCTGCGCTTGGAGCGCTACAGCGCCGGCTGAGTAAATCGTGCCGTGCACGACGCCGGGGCCGAACCCGGTGATCGCAGTGCCAGGCGACGTGCCGAGATGGCCGGTCACGACGGTCAGGCCGGTATTCGTCACGGTGCTGGCGCCCAAGACTGCGAACGGCGCGGCGGTGCCGAGGTCGACGATCGTCTGCGCGTGGGCGGACAATGGGATGCAGGCCAAGGTGACGAGGGCGAGAGTTAGGAGCGGTGCAGTTTTCATCGAGAGCGACGCGGGCGCGTGTGAATTGCGCACCCGTATCGACGGGAGTGTGGGCCGGAACGCATCGGGTGGATATGGGGCCTTAACCTGCCGGAGCGGGGCGAGGCGCGCGGCGGTGGCGCCAGGCGGCGAAGGCGAGCCCGGCGGCGGCGGCGAGCAGCGCAGTGGTGGCGGGCTCGGGAATGGCGCTCGCGGTGACGTTGTCCCAATGGACGGAGTAGCCGGCGGCCTCGCCGAAATTGTAGCCCTGCACCATCGCGCTGAGCAGATCCGCGCCGGCGGCGGTGGCGCGGGTGTGGACGAGCGCGCCATCGAGGCGATACTCGAAGGCCGAGCCGGTCGAGGTGCCGGTGAGCGTGTGCCACTTGTCGAAGACGAAACCGGAGGGAAGGCCGAGATCGAGCCACGTGTTAGTCGTGCTATCGAAGGCCTGAAAACGAAACGAGCGGTCGCTCGCGGCGGCGTTGAGCGGAGCGGTCGGGCTCGCGTTGGTGAACCCGAAAATCAGGTAGTCGCCGCCCGAGGGCGTCGTGCCGGTGTGTCCCCAGAGCTCGCTGGCGGCGAGGAGACCGGTGGTGGTGTTGAAGGTGGAGGAGACGAAGACCTGGGCGCTGAGCGACCACGGGCCGGTGAGGTTGCCGGGGCGCTGCATGCCTTGGATATCGTAGAACGATGATGAGAAGGCGGGCGGGCGGTTGGCGGCGGCCCCGGTGGCATCGAGCGTGAGCTGCAGGCGGTTGCCGCCGTCGAACACGACGGAAGAAAAGCCGGCGGGGGCGTAGCGGTTGGCGATCCAGGCGGCCGAGATCGTGTCGAACGGATCGGTAAACTGGGCGAAGGCGGAGCCGGCCGGAGCCGTGAGGGCGAGCGCGACGAGGAGGGGAAGTGACGATTTCATAGGTGATGGGTGGCGTGCGAAAAAAAGCCCCGCGGAGGAAATCCGCGGGGCCGTTGGATCGTCGCGCGGCTGGAGTTCGCGCGACGTGGGTGGGGACTACAGGGTATCGTAGATCTCGATCAGGGCGACACCGGTGGTCGCAGCGACACCGGTGACTTGCACGGTGTAGGTGCCGGGCTGGAGCGTGAGGAGGAGCGCGGCGTCTTTGCTGCCGACCGGGAGGGCAAACGCACCGGAGCGGGCGGAGGCTTGGGTGATCGCAGCAGCCGGGGCGGCTTCGGTGCTCCAGTTGTCGTTGGAAGCGATGCGAGCGCTGCCCGCAAAGACGGAGATCGTGGGATCGGCGAGGACGCCGGTGACACCGAAGATCGACAGCGTCGGGCCGATGCCGCGGATGAGCACGGTGGCGGGAGCATTGCCGACGATGACGAATCCGGCGATGAGCGTGCCTTCGCCGGCAGTGACGTTCATGCGGGCGGAGACGTTAATCAGGCGGGTGCCGGCCTTGCGGTCGATGTCGTAGATCTCGGTGAGAGCGACGCCGGTGCTGCCGTTGGGGCGGACGAGACCGGTGGTGTGGGCGCCGCTGTTGATGGCGAGGAGCAACGCGGAGTCTTTGCTGCCGTCGGCCAGAGGGAACGCACCGACGCGGGCGGCGGTGAGGGCGAGGGCGGCAGCGTTCGACGCACCGGCGGTATTGGTCTGCCAATCGTCGTTGGTGGCGATGGCGCCGGCGTTGTTGAACAACGTGAGGAACGGGTCGGCGAGGGGAGTGACGACGCCGTAGGGTGTCAGGCTAGGGCCGATACCGCGGACGAGGAGGTTGGTGCCTTCACCGGCGACGACGAAGCCCATAATGAGGGACTCGCTGCCGGGTCCGGAGATGGCGCGGGCGGCGAAGTTCACGATCTGGCTGGAGGCGACGGAGGCCGCGCCGGAGATCACGATCGTGACCGTGGCGGTGGTGGTGCCGTTGGCATTGGTGGCCGTGAGGGTGACGACGGAGGTGCCGGCGGTGGTGGGCGTGCCGTTGATCGCACCGGTCACGGGATTAAGCGTGAGGCCCGGGGGCAGGCCGGTGGCGGTGT
>CALRZR010000393.1:0-4219 GCA_943372705.1 Opitutus sp. GAS368
CTGGGAACACGACGTGATCCTGACGCAGACGCTGAAGCATGGCGCGTGGTTTGCGCCCCTGCGCAACCATCCGCAGTTCGAGGCCCTGCTCGGTGATCCGAAAAACAATGCGCCGCTGTTCTGAGCCATGAGCGCCTCCGCCAAAGCCGTTTTCCTCAGCTACGCGTCGCAAGACGCCGAAGCCGCGCGGCGCCTCTGCGACACGCTGCGCGCGAGCGGCGTCGAGGTCTGGTTCGACGCCGACGGCGGGCTCGAACACGGCGACGAGTGGGACGCGAAGATCCGCCGCCAAATCAAAGAGTGCGTGCTCTTCATCGCGGTCATCTCGGCCAACACTCAGGCACGCCACGAGGGCTACTTCCGCATCGAGTGGGACCTCGCCGCCGAGCGCGCCCGCGGCATCGCCAGCGGCGTGCCGTTTATTTTGCCGGTCGTCATCGACGACACCCGCGAGCCCGACGCCCTCGTGCCGGACCGTTTCCGCGCCGTGCAGTGGACGAAGCTCCGCGGCGGCGAAGTCCCGCCCGAGGTCCAGCAGCTTTTCCTCAAACTCTGGTCGCATCGCACCGGCGTGCTGAAGCACGACGCGGCTCGTTCCGAGTTGGAGCCGGGACGCCCCCGTCCCGGAGAACGCGACGAGGGCGTCGCATCCCCAACCGAAACTCCGCAGGTGGGCCGCCGCGTCCCTGCGGCGGCATGGATCGCCGCAGCGGCATTGGCACTCCTCGCCGGTGGATATTTTTTCGCGAAACGTCCGCCGGAGTCTCCGCTGCCTGCGGTGCAAAATGCGGGCGCCGGGACGCGCCCGCCCACCCCGGAAAAACCCACCGCACCTCTCTCTGAGGCGCGCAAACTCGTTTTGCAGGCGCGCGCAGTGATCGACGATGACTGGCTCGCCGTGCGCGAAAATTTCCGGCTCGCCGATGAGCTATGCGAACGCGCAACACGGCTCGATCCGACGGATGGCGAGGCCTGGGCCACATGGGCGCGCGTCTCCGTCCAGTTGATCGAGCGCAACTACGACACGTCCAGCCTGCGGCGCGACGGCGCGCGCAGCCGGGCGGAGCGCGCGATGCATTTGGCACCGGACTCGGTCGAGGCCCGCCTCGCGATGGCGCTCATGCTGGCGCAGAACGGCTCCGCGACCGACGCGGCGCAGCGCCTCCGTGATCTGCTGGCACAGGCTCCGATGGATGCGCGGGTAGCACTGGCGCTCGCCACGACGCTGTCGCCCCCCGGCAAACCCGCGAATGCGGAAGCGACCGAGATCCGCCTGCACCATCCTTCGTTTGCCGGACGCGATCCGCGGCCTTTGTTCGACGAAGCGCGGACGATGCACGACACGCGACGCCGGCTGGCCGAGTGCGAAGCGCTCATGGCCCGAGCCGCCACGTTGAGCCCCTGCTGGGAAGGCTACGCCTGGAATCTCGGGTATGGCATTTTCGCCCGCGGCGATTTGGACGCGTCCGAAAAAGTGGCGCGCGAGATCCCTCCGCGCCTGTTGCAGGAGGATGTGTTCGCGGTGCTCGTCGCTACCCTGCGGATTTACAAGGGTGACGGTGAAAAAGCGCTTGCAGCGTTGGCGCGTGTGCCGCGCGACATGATGGAGGATCGTTGGTTTTTCGAACCCACCGCCAAGCTCCGAGGCGACGCGTATTCGCTGAGCGGCCGGGCGGCGGCAGCGGCGGAACAGTGGAAACAGGCCTTGGTCGTCGTGGAGAAACGTTTGATCGCCGAACCGGCCGACCAGCGTCTGCAGGTTCTCAAGGTGGGGCTGTTCGCGAGACTGGGCCGACGAGACGAGGCCAGACAGACTTGGCAACTGGCCGCGGAACTCGGCCGCGTGCCATACGCAGCCACCACCGAAGCGATCATGCACCTCGCAAATGGCGACCGGGAGGATGCGATCCTGTGCTTACAGCGAGGGCTTTCGCCCATGCGCGCTATCATGAGCACTTCCATCAACATGGTGCGTTTCAACCCGATGTTCGCGCCGATTCGGAGCGACCCCCGCGTCGCGAAAATTCTCATAGACGGCGAGGCGATGATCGCAAAATTGCGCCAGAAACCGGATTTAGCCGCAGAAGAATCCGTCGCCGCCGCGAGTCCCACGGCAATCGCCGACACCAAATCCGTCGCCGTCCTCGCCTTCGTCAACCAGAGTGATGACAAGGCCAACGAATACATCTCCGACGGCCTCGCCGACGAATTACAGATGGTCCTGAAAAAGATTCCCGGTCTGCGCGTGGCAGCGCAGACCTCGGCGTTTTCCTTCAAGGGCAAGAATGCCACCGCCAAAGAGGTCGGCGAAAAACTCGGGATGGCGCACGTTGTCTCGGGCACGGTGCTGAAGTCGGGCAATCGCGTCAAAATCACCGCTCGCCTCACCCACGCGGCTACCAACGAGGAAATTTGGTTGGGTAGTTACGGCCCGCTGGAGTTGACCGACTTGTTCGGCACACAGAGCGAGATCGCCCAGCAGATCGTCGCAGGATTGCGCGGACTGCTCACCGGAGAAACGGGGACGACTCCGACCGCCGCCGCCGCAGCCCAAGCCGAGATCAAGGCGCAGGTGCAGGTGGCCACCAAGGGCGGGACGAAAAATTCCGAGGCACACCAGCTTTACCTGCAGGGAAAGTTCCTTGTGAACCAACACACCGTCGAGTCGGCCATCCGCGCGGGCGCGTTGCTGCGCCGCGCGGTCGATCTCGATCCACAGTTTGCGCTCGCGTGGGCGGCGCTCTCCGAGGCCGGCCGGGTCCGGAGCGGTTTTGGCGACACCAAGCTGGATTTCGACGAGGGACTGAAAGTCGCGCACGAGGCGGCCGATCGAGCCGTGGCTCTGAGCCCCGAGCTAGTCACCGCGTTACTCGTGCAGGAAAACCTGCTCCGCACCTATCATTTCGACTGGAAACGGGCCGCCGAGTTGCTCCAGCGAGCCAAGGTGCTGGCACCATCCGATCCTGCGGTGCTTACCCAGAGTTCGGAACTGGCCTTCGCCATGGGTCAAGTGGAGCGAGCCGTCGAACTCGGCAAGGAGGCGGCGACTCTCGATCCGATCAATCCGCGCTTGCTGATGAGTCTGGGCTACGCGCTCACGGAGTTACGCCGCTACGACGAAGCCAGGGCGGAATTTCAACGCATCATCGATCTCAGCCCGACAGCGCCCTGGGGTTACTCAGGCATCGGCCTGATGCTGACCGCGCAGGGGAAAGCCGCCGAGGCCATCGAAGCCGCCGCCAAGGTGGAGACAAAATGGGAACGCCTCTACGTGCTGGCGATTGCCGAGTGGGCGCGGGGCAACAAGGTGGCTTCGGATTCCGCACTCAACGAGATGATCGCGTCGGTCGCGGATATCGCGGCGGTCCAGATTGCGTGGGCTTATGCCTATCGACGTGAGACCGACCGCGCCTTCGAGTGGCTGGACCGCGCCTACCGCCAGCACGACGGCGGACTGGCCTGGACCAAGCCCAACTTTGCGCTGAAGAGCCTGCACAGCGACCCCCGCTGGCCGGCGTTTTGGAAAAAATTCGGCCTCGCCGACGACCAGTTGAAATAACCGACGCCTCCACCCCTGCGTCGCACCATCCCGATATTGAGCGATAAACGTTCAGCGTTAAGCGTTGAGATTTCAGCCCTCCGTTCCCCTGGCGCCCGCCATCCCACCCGCGCAACTCCCTGCGCAACGCCCACCCCGCGCCTGCGTCATATCGCCGGAATTCTCGCTCCGGCGCGAAACCCGCGATTGCCTCGCGGGCGTCTCCCGGCCTTTCCTCCCTTTCCCAATGCGTCCCCACCCCGTCCGTCCCACCGTCCGTTCGGCTGTCTCCGCCGCGCTTTTCGCCCTCACCGGCCTCGCGCTGACCGCCCAACCGTCTGCCACTCAATCCCCTCGCGGCGCCACGCCGAAGGCCGAAACCCCGGCGACCAAGAAACAGGCGCCCGCGCCCCAGGTCATGTCCGACCCGCCGGCGCCGTTCGTTCCCACCGAGATGTTCGCCGTGCCGGCCGATTTCGAGGTGTCCGTCTGGTCGAAGTCCCCCGACTTCCGCAACCCGTCCAACATGGACATCGATTCGGCCGGCCGTATCTGGGTCACCGAGGCCTACAACTACCGCCGCCACAAAGGTAAAGATCCCGCCGGTGACCGCGTCGTCGTCCTGGAGGACACCGATGGCGACGGCGTCGCCGACAAGAGCCACGTCTTTGTGCAGGAGGA
>CALRZR010000394.1:0-4188 GCA_943372705.1 Opitutus sp. GAS368
AAAGACGAGCGCGTGGTAAACCTTGCGCACTTGCTTGCGCTTAAACTGCGCCCGAATCGCTGCGGCCAACTCGCTGCTTGCCGCTGCCAAAATCACCCCGGAGGTCGCCGAATCCAAGCGGTTCAACAGCCACAGTTGCCGGGCCGCTCCTGCGGCGTCGGTCCACGAATAGACTTCGCCGTCCACTGTGTAACCGGTCGCAAGCAGCGACCTCGGCTCGTCGCCAGGTTCATTCGGATGCGAGAGCACCCCGGCAGGTTTCGCGAACGCCGCGAGTCCGTTCGCGTCGTGAACGAGCAGCTTGACGTCACGGCCGAGCGGCAACGTTGCCCAATAGCTCTCCGCCGGTGCGCTCACTGATAGTAGAACGTGAAGGTCATCTCCTGCTGCTCGCCGAGCACCGCCTTCATGTCATCGGTCCAGACGCCGTAGGGAGCCGGTTTCGTGATCGCGCTCATGCAGGCTCGCGTCGCCCCGTCGCTGGCCGTGCTTTCGTGACTGACGATTTTCGTGATCGCTCCCGTCGAATCCATGACGAACTTCACCATCACCGTGCTGCCGGACGCGGGGTAAACTTTGCTCTCACCGAGAAAAATCTCCCATTGAATCTGCACCGATTCGATCATGCGGCTGAGATAGGCGCCGTAGTTGCTCCACAACGCGCTGACCGCCGTCGGGCCGATGTTCGTCGTTCCAAATTTGTTTTCCGCCAAAATCGCGGGACGCACCTGTTGCTGTTTGACCACCGTCGGCCGAGGCCGCGGACGCAACGGATCGATCGCCGGTTGCGTGGCGACCGCGTCCTGAATCAACGGCACGTTCTTCGAGCCTTCGACGCGCGTCGGCACCGGCCGGGTGTTCTCCGGAATCTTCGCGATATTCGTCCCGTAGGCGTCTTTGTTATCACCCTCTTTCTTCTCAAAACCGGTGAGCGGATTCTGCTCCAACTTGGGCGCCTGCACGACTTTTTCCGCGGGCGGCGTGATCTCGGCCGGCGGCACCGCTTCCATTTGCTCGACGGGTTTCGCGAGCTGGCCGCTCACGATCTGCGTGTTTTGAAAATCCTTTTTGCCTTCGAGCGCCGGCATCTCGCTCTTTCCGTCAGGGGTGGGTTTTTCCTGCGCGACCTGCTGATTCTGCGCGGCGAAATTGTTCGTCTTGTCCGGAATGTTTTCCGGGGCGTCCGGATTGGTTTCCACGAATTTTTTCGGCGGCGGCGTCTTCGGCGGCGGCTTCACAAACGTGTCCGGCGCCAGCTCGATGCTAAACTGTCGCGGCGCCGCATGCGGACGCGTCGCCGAGGGCGTCAACGGTTCGGCCCGAAACAAATACGGTGAGACCGCCCACAGGAGCAGATAGAACAGGATGACTCCCGCCACTCCCACCAGCGTTGACCGCGACTCCTCGTCCGCCCAGAGGCGCGCGAAGTAGCGGCGCACGGTGGCGGCGGTGTTGGGTGTGGCGAGGGACTGGCTCATGCAATGGTGGGACGCGTAGACGCGTAAAAAGTCATGGCAGCAGACCGCACCGCGTCAAAATTTGTTTCGTCGATTCAATGGGCAGGCCGACAATGTTGGTCATCGATCCTCGGTAGCCCTCCACGATCAACTCGCCGTGCTCTTGGATCGCATAGCCCCCGGCTTTGTCGAGGGTGTGGACTTTGGCCAGGTATTCCTCAATCACGACTTCGTCCAAAGTTCGGAAAGTCACTTCGCTCGCCACGCCTTCGTCGATCTTCAGCCCATCACGCGAACGCCGCACGGCCAGACCGGTAAACACGGTATGCGTGCGGCCGCTGAGCCGGCGCAACATCGTCCGCGCCTCGCCACCGTCCCGCGGCTTGTTTAGCGCGGCTCCGTCGATGAACACGGTCGTGTCCGCACCGAGCACGACAGCGTCCGGATGGCGCGTCGCCACCCAGTCTGCCTTCAGTGCCGCATTGTGGGCCACCATCACCCGGGGATCAGTGGATTCCTCCTCGTGCTCGGTCACCCCAGCTACCACGACCTCAAATTCCACACCCAACTGCCCCAGCAATTCGCGACGACGCGGTGAGGCCGAGGCCAAGATCAGTCGCGCCTTCATCGCCATACGGCCCGTCCTTCGCCGTTCTTCTTCGAGCCACTGCGCCCGCTCATGGCACTTTTTCGGCGAGCACGCCGCGCACATCGCCCTTGGCCCGCGCCAGTTCTACGCGGCTCAAGTTGTATTGGTAAACTGCCTCCACAAATCCGTCGTCCGCCAGCGCCAGACGATTTTGCGCCTCCACGATCTCGCGGTTGTCCGCGACGCCTTGCTGGTAGCGTTGTTGTGCAAGGCGCAGTTCTTCCTGAGCAAGGCGCAGGCTTTTCTCCGCGACCGTGATCTGGGCGTTGCGCGAATTTACCCCGTGCAGCGCGAGACGCAGCTCCGCGGAAATTTGCAGTTCGAGGCTGTGGAGTCGGTTCTCTTGCACGCGCTGGCGCGAGAGCGCGATGCGGCGGTTCGCGCTCGTGCGCATGCCGTCAAACACCGGCACGCTCAGTCCCAGCCCGAGCGACCATTGGTCCTGTTTGCCGCTGTCGTCGAATTTCGCGGACGCCTGCCCGACGTTGCCCGTCACGAGCAGCGACGGCAACCGCTCGAAGCTCGCGGAGCGCACATCGATTTTCACCTGCTCCAGCGTCCGCTGGGCCGCCAAGTAGTCCGCGCGTTTCGCGAACGCCGATTGCTGGTCGGAAAACACAAAGAGATCGCTGCCCGCCCGCCGCACCTTGAAGTCCTCGAGTTTCAACTGTGCGCCGAGGTCGAGATCGAGCAGCCGTTTCAAGAGCAGTTCGCTCTGAAACAGCGCGGTCGCCTGCTGTAGCCGCCCCTGCTCCGCGATCGCCAGCTGGGCCTCCGCGCGGGTTACGTCGATCTGCGTGGCCACACCGGCCAATAATTGGTTGTTCGCCAAATCGAGCAGCGCCTTGGCTCGCGCGATATTCGAGTCCAGCACGTCCATGCGCCGCTGGTTGCGCAGATGCGCAAAGTAGTTCGCGGCGACATCCGCCAACACCGTCTGCACGACCGCACCATAGTTGGCCCGCGCCGCTTCGGCCGCCGCTTTCACGCTCTTCAGCGCCGATAGTCGCTGGGGATTCAGCAGCGCGTAGCTGCCACTCAACAGCGCATCGAAGCGGCTGGCGGGGCGCCCCGATGCCACCACCACAGTGGCGATGCTCACGCCCTGCGAGCGGCGCTGCTGCAAACTCGCGTCAAAGATTGGCAGCACGCCGGCACGCTGTTGTCCGATTGCCTCGACCGCCTGCGCGGCGCTTTCGCGGCTGATCAACACGGAGACGTTGACACGCTCCACCGACCCTAGCGCTTGCTCCAGGGTCAGCACGCCACCGGTCGGTTCAGCTGCGCGCCCAACACCCAAACCCATCGCAAGAATAACTATGGTAAACCCGAGGCCGCGTCGAATCGTGGAAATCATGGAAATGATCTGCTCAGCAAATCCTGCGCTAGACGCCTAGCGCAAGCCCGGCGTTGCGAGTTGTCAGCGTGCGAAAAGCACCACAGGTTCCCGCTCCTCTTATTTTTCATGCGCCTCGGCCTCGCTCAGCTCAATCCCACCGTCGGCGATCTCGCCGGCAATCGTCGCAAGATCCTCGAAGCCTACGCCGCGCTGGTCGCGCAGGGTGCCGAACTCGTGATTTTCCCTGAGCTCGCCGTGTGCGGCTATCCGCCGCGCGATCTGCTTTTCAAGCGCCGCTTCGTTCCCGATGTCGCCGAATCGCTCGCGCAAATCGCCGCCGCCACTGGCGCCGTGCCCGCCGTCGTCGGCACCGTTGAGCTGAACCCGACCGGCCGCGGCCGCCCGTTCTACAATTCCGCCGCTTTTTGCTACCGTGGCGCCGTCGTCGCCGTGGGCCGCAAATGCCTGCTTCCCACCTACGATGTCTTCGACGAAGACCGCTACTTCGAGCCCGCCAACTCCCCCACGGTCGTCGACCACGCTGGCCATCGCATCGGACTCACGATTTGCGAAGATATTTGGACGCATCCAATGATCAGCACGCGGCGCCTCTACTCCGGCCGCATGCCCATCGAGCAACTCGCCAACCAAAAGTGCGACCTCATGGTCAACCTCTCCGCGAGTCCGTGGCACAGTGCCAAGGAAAACGTCCGCCAAAACCTCGTCGTTTCCGAAGCCGCCCG
>CALRZR010000395.1:0-4142 GCA_943372705.1 Opitutus sp. GAS368
AGATCCTCGGGGTGCTGGGACTCACGGAGCGGTTCGCCCAAATGATTCCGCCTGTCACCGAGGAACCTACGTTCGCCGCGCTCTCGAAGCCGGTTCGCCAACGCGCTCGGCGCCAGCGCTCGACTGTCGGGTCGCCCACCGCAAAATGAGACGCGTGGCGATCCCAGCACTCAACGTCCGTTGGCACGATGGCCGTCTCGTTGGCCGTGTGATCACAAACGGTCCGACCTATTTTGCCTACGACGAAGAATGGCTCGCTCGTGGCCACAATCTGTCGCCGATCACGGTGCCGTTCACGAATGCGACGTTTCGCCAACGTGTCGATGGATTCGACCAATTGCCCGGGTTTCTTTCGGATTGCCTGCCCGATCAATGGGGCCGGCGGATCATGGATCGCGAATTCAGCGCGCTCGATGTTCGGGCCACACCCATGCGGATGCTGGCTTGGGTAGGGCGACGTAGCATCGGCGCCCTGACGTTCGAACCGGCGCTCGGCGGCGACGACAGCGCGTCGAGCTGGGAAGCAGTCACCCCGGCGCTCCTGACGCGCGAAGCCCAAGCGGTCATGAGGGAGGAACCTGCCCGCGCTTTCGCGCACTTGCAGCGTGGCGGCACAGCCGGCGGAGCACTGCCCAAAGCAACCATCGCCCGACTGACGGATGGCTCTGTCTTGGTCGGCGGCGACGTAGCCGCGGCCATCGCCGCTCATCCGGATGCGCGACTCGGACTGCTCAAGCTTGATTGCGACGGGGATTCAGCGGGGCGCGAAACCGACGGGCGATTGGAACATGCCACCATGGCAATGGCGCGGGCCTGCGGAATTCGGACGGCGACGACTGAGATCATGCGGGACACCGCCGCCAAGCGCACGCGCTACCACCTGTTTGTCGAACGGTTCGACACTATCCCAGGTTCGTCGCGACGCTTTCATCTCATGACATTGGCGGGCGCGTTGCACACCCACCGGCTGGACTACCGGCACCTGCTCTTGACGACGCGGCAATTGACCCGCGACCAAACCGAAGTCGCCGAAGCGGTCCGGCGGATGATTTTCAATGTGCGCGCGGCGAATGCCGACGACCACGGAAAGAACCACAGTTTTCACTTCGACGAGGCCACCGCGCAATGGACGCTCTCGCCGGCCTACGACCTGACCCTCAATGCCGATGAGGAACGGGATTATCAGGGGCTCACGCCCAACACCTTCGGCTCGGCACCCAGACTAACCACGCTCGCCGCGGTGGCGGCAGACGCCGGAATCGGACGCGACGAGTTCGATGAGATTGATGCCGAAGTCTCGGCCGTAATCCAGCGCTGGCCCGAGTTTGCCGCTGCGGCCGAGCTTCCCTCAGCCACTGCGGAGCGCGCAGCGGCGATTCATCTCGGCGTTGCGAATGTCTTGGCAACCGAGGTTACTGCAAAGCGCGGCAAGCGCCGAAAGCTCTGGGAGTAGTCGGCGCTGGGTTGACTCATGGTGCCAATCAACGCGTCATAAATGAAACCAGAGTCAAAATTCAGGCATCCGAAATTTGGCGCTGTATCATAAAATTACGTTCGCCCGAAATTACCCCCAATTGTTTGCCACGGATTTGCCAGCCGGCCTGTTTTTGCCTTGTTTTCGCTGCAACTATTTGCACGCTTTTTCCTGTTCTAACCAACTAACAATCAACCTCAAGGCTCGCATCATCAGGCTTTTCGGTTGTTGGGTCCCAGGCGATTCGAATCCCTCCCTCTCCGCCATTTTTCCCGTATCAAGAACCTTTGGTGCGGGATTAATTTTTTTCAGGCCTCTGGATTCGCGCTAGAAACACGAGCGTCGTTTTAGTGACCAAGAAACAATTTCTCGTTTTGGGATGGCCGTGAGGAGGCGAAAATGACGCGGACTCACCCGGATTTGAGGCGTCGTTAAAATTGTGTCCGTGAATTTTCCGCCGGGTCGGCGATCATATTTGCAGATTGGGAATCGTTTGGGGTGGAGGTCTTCGTTGGACTCCATCCGATGGCCGGTCTTTGCTAGCTCGCTAGACCGCGAAAATGCTTCAGTATAATACCTATTTTGTAAGGCTTTTATGTTGAATATATGGATTTAAAGCATTTTTATATAGGCTATGAATGAAGGCTCAGCATCTACCGATCCACTGCTGCAAAGTGACCGGGAGGCGGTCCGGCTGTTCTTGGACGGGGTGCGGCAGCACCGTCTCAAACAAAATTGGTCTCAGGTCGAAATGGCGCGGCGGGCCGGCCTTTCCAGGCCGGCCTACCAGAATTTCGAAAACGGCTACGGCAATATCACCCTTCGCAATCTCCTGAAGATCCTCGGGGTGCTGGGACTCACGGAGCGCTTCGCCCAAATGATCCCGCCTGTCACCGAGGAACCTACGCTCGCCGCGCTCACGGAGCCGGCTCGCCAACGCGCTCGGCGCCGGCGCCCAACCGTCGGGTCGCCCACTGCAAAATGAGTCGTGCGGCAATCCCAGCGCTCAACGTCCGTTGGCACGATGGACGTCTGGTTGGCCGAGTAATCACCAACGGTCCGACCTATTTTGCTTACGACGAGGACTGGCTTGCTCACGGCCACAATCTCTCGCCGATGGCGGTTCCCTTTACGAACGCGACGTTTCGCCAACGCGCGGATGGATTCGACCAGTTGCCCGGGTTTCTTGCGGATTGCCTGCCCGATCAGTGGGGGCGGCGGATCATGGATCGCGAATTCAGCGCGCTCGATGTTCGCGCCACACCTATGCGAAGGCTGGCCTGGGTGGGTCGACGGGGCATCGGCGCCCTGACGTTTGAACCGGCGCTGGGACGCGACGACAGCGCTTCGAGTTGGGAGGCGGTCACGCCGACGCTCCTCACGCGCGAAGCCCAAGCGGTCATACGGGCGGAACCTGCAGACGCTTTCGCCCACCTGCAGCGCGGCGGCACAGCTGGCGGAGCGCTGCCCAAAGCGACTATCGCTCGATTGCTGGATGGCTCCGTCTTGGTCGGCGCCGACGTAGTCGCGGCCATCGCCGCGCATCCGGATGCGCGACTCGGACTGCTCAAGCTCGATTGCGACGGAGATTCGGCCGGGCGCGAAACCGACGGGCGGTTGGAATACGCCACCATGGCCATGGCACGGGCCTGCGGAATTCGCACGGCGACGACCGAGATCATGCGCGACACCGCCGCCCAGCGGACGCACCACCACCTGTTTGTCGAACGCTTCGACACGATCCCCGGTTCGTCGCGACGCGTCCATCTCATGACGTTGGCGGGCGCATTGCATACCCATCGGCTCGACTACCGGCACCTGCTCTTAACAACGCGGCAATTGACCCGCGATCAAACCGAAGTCGCCGAAGCGGTCCGACGGATGATTTTCAATGTGCGGGCGGCGAACGCCGACGACCACGGAAAGAACCACAGTTTTCTCTTCGACGAGGCCAACGCCCAATGGACCCTCTCGCCGGCCTACGACTTGACCCTCAATGCCGATGAGGGGCGCGACTATCAGGGGCTCACGCCCAACACCTTCGGTTCGACGCCGCGCCTAACCACGGTCGCGGCCGTGGCGGCTGACGCCGGTATCGGGCGCGACGAGTTTGATGAGATCGATGCCGAAGTTACGGCCGTGATCCAGCGCTGGCCCGAGTTTGCCGCTGCCGCCGAGCTTCCCGCAGCCGTTGCGGCGCGCGCGGCGGCGATCCACCTCGGCGTTGCGAATATCTTGGCGACCGACGGCACCGCCAAGCGCGGCAAGCGCCGAAAGATCTGGGAGTAGCGGCGTTCCTTTGGATTCACGGTGCCGAGCAATGCGTTCGAAACGTAAACGAGCCGAAAACCCCGACCTCCGAAATTTGCTGCGGTATCCGTAAATCAAGTTCGCACGAGTATGGTCTGATCGCGTGCCCCGTTGCGTCGGCGGGTCTGTCTGACGGCTTGGGTTAGTTACAGACTTGCGCGGGCGCCGATGCGGGAGCTTTCCAGGCGGTCTCGCTTGATTCGCCTCGCGAGTCGTCGTCGGTGTTGCCGGTAAAAGAAATGGCGCGTTGGCGCCGGCTTCAGGGGCTGGGCTTCAGGCGGACTTCGAAGAGTTTGGGCCAGTTTTTGCCGGTGACGAAGAGGCGGTCGGTGGCGGGGTCGTGGGCGATGCCGTTGAG
>CALRZR010000396.1:0-4110 GCA_943372705.1 Opitutus sp. GAS368
CCGGTTATCTGCTGGACCAGTATATCGAAGCGGCGGATACCGTGGTCGAGAAGGCCTTCGCGATTCAACAGCGGCCGGAGGAACGCGCGTGGCACTTCCGCGACAACTTCAAACCTCAGCAGGAGCTGAGTCGCCCGCATAGTCGGCTCAAAAACGCGTTCATCGGCCTTTACGAGTGCATGGACACTCCCAACCACGAGGGTGGCTTCGGCTTCATCAGCGATTTTCAGCAAGGCGTGCCGGTGGACGGAATCTACGAAATTCGCGTGCTCGCCCAGGCCATGAACCGGCTGCATCCGTATGACCCGAAAATCTTCGGCACCGACTCACGCGAGCCTTTCCGCCTCGGCCTGGTGCCCGGCGATGGGAAAGCCGGTCCGCTTTATCAGCCGCAGCCGCTCCAGCCCATGCTTGCGGAGCTGGCGTTGGGCGACGGCGAACCTGTGTGGCACACCCTGCGGGTCTGGCTCGATGCCGGGCAAACTCCGCGGTTTGTCTTCCCCACCGGCCCGAAAAGCGCCCGCAGTTCGTGGGCCCGGATTGTGGAATACCACAAAGACAAATGGCCGCCAACCGCCGCGCAGAGCGACCGCAGGAACGGCCTCGGCATCGTGGAGAATCGCATCCTGAGCATCGTGGAGGGAAAGGTGCCGCACATTCGCATCCACGAGGTCAAAATCCGCGGCCCGATCGTCGAGCAGTGGCCACCCGCGACCCAGCGGGCCGTGCTCGGCACAAAAACGTTCGCTCCGGAAAACATGCGCGCAGTCCTCCGCACCTTCGCCGACCGCGCCTATCGCCGCCCGGCCACGAAGGAGGACGTGGACCGTCTTGTGGCCGTCGCCACAAAACGGATGCACACCGGCCGTTCGCCGCAGGAAGCGCTGAAGGATGCGCTCAAGGCCGCGCTCAGCTCGCCGTCCTTCCTTTACCTCGCTCAGGACACCTTGGCCGCCAACGACCCGAAGGCACGCCCCCGGCTTAACGGCTATGCGCTCGCCTCGCGACTCTCCTATTTTCTCTGGTCGTCGATGCCGGATGCAGAGCTACGCCAGCTCGCGGAAAGCGGCGAACTCACCAAGCCGGAGGTCCTCATCGCGCAGACGCGCCGGATGCTGGCCAGCTCGCGCTCCGATGCCTTGGTGTCCGGCTTTCTCGACAGTTGGCTGAACCTCCGGAGCCTCGGCACCATGCCCCCGGACCGGAAGGATTTTGAGAAGTATTACTACAAGGGCCTGGAGCACGCCTTCAAGGTGGAGACCCGGCTCTTCATGCGCGATCTCATCGAACGCGATGCGAGCATCGTCAACTTCCTCGACGCCCCCTACAGCATTCTCAACCAGCCGCTCGCCACACACTACGGCCTCGGCGACCTCGGCGATCCGGCTCGCGCGCACGAGTTCCGCAAAGTCGCTCTTCCCGACTCCCGGCGCGGCGGCCTGCTTGGCATGGGATCGGTCCTGACCGTCTCGGCCAACGGCATCGAAACATCACCCGTCGTGCGCGGCGTGTTCGTGCTGGAAAACATTCTTGGCACTCCGCCCCCGCCGCCCCCCGATAATGTGCCCGCCATCGATCCCGATGTGCGCGGAGCCAAGACCATCCGCGAGCTCGTCAGCAAGCATCGCGAATCGCCGAACTGCTACGGCTGCCACCAAAAAATCGACCCGCTCGGCTTCGCGTTGGAGAACTTTGATCCCGTCGGCGCGTGGCGGACGAGCTATGGCAAAACCCCGATCGACACCGCCGGCGAACTGCCCGGGGGTGAGAAGTTTTCCGACGTGACCGGCCTCAAGCAGGTTCTCGTCAGGCGCCAGGCCCTTTTCGCACGCACGCTCACGGATCGCCTGCTCACCTATGCGTGCGGCCGGCGCATCGGAGCTCTCGAAGATCCCATCGTGGAGAAAATCGTCGCCGATCTCCCGCAACGCCAACACGGCCTGCGTTCGCTGATCGAAGCCGTGGTGACGAGCGAGCTGTTTCTCAGTCGTTGAGTTCTCGCCTGCGCATGAAATCGAACTCACTTCAACGGCTTGACGCGTGGCGCCTGTATTTCGCTGGGCGCACGGCGCCCCCGTGATGCCGTGTTCGCGACCCAATCGAACCGCCCCTCCTGAGCCCCACGTTTCTTTCACCCCAAAACCTCCCCATGCGACTCCGCCTCTCGATGATCTCGCTCTCCGTTTTCCTTACCCTAGCTACGGCACACGCCGCCGAGCCACGCCCCAACGTTCTCCTAATCGTCACCGACGATCTGGGCTACAACGATGTCGGCTTTCAGGGCGCCCGCGACATTCCCACGCCACACCTCGACCGCCTCGCCGCGTCCGGTATCCGTTGCACCGATGGCTACGTTTCCTATCCGGTCTGCAGTCCCTCGCGCGCCGGGTTTATCACGGGCCGCTACCAGCAGCGCTTCGGTTATGAATTTAATCCGAAATGGGATGCCACCGCCGTCACCCACGGCCTGCCGCTCTCCGAAACCACCCTCGCCGATTCGCTCCGCTCCGCAGGCTACACCACCGGGGTGATCGGTAAGTGGCACCTCGGGGCACATCCGCAGTTTCACCCCAATCGCCGCGGCTTCGACGAGTTCTACGGCTTCCTTGGCGGCGGACATCGTTTCCTCCCCGGCTCGCACGTCGATGTCGAGGTGGGAGCAGGCAAGAAGTCGGCCACGCACGCCGACGCCGAGCACGCCTCGCCCATGCTGCGCAACTCCACCGAGGAATCCGAGCCGCCCGAACTCACGACCAAACTCGGCGAGGAGGCCGCCGCCAGCGTCACGCGCCACGCTCGTGGCACCAAGCCCTGGTTTCTCTACCTCGCCTTCAACGCGCCGCACACGCCCCTGCAGGCGCGCGCTGACATGCTGAAAAAATTTGCGCACATTGCCGACGAACGCCGTCGCACCTACGCCGCGATGGTCGCCACCGTGGACGAAGCCGTGGGCCGCATTCTCAGTGCCCTCGACGCCACCGGCCAACGCGAGCGCACCCTGATCTTTTTTATTTCCGACAACGGCGGACCGATGACCAAGCGCAACGCCAACGCCTCCGTGAATTCCCCGCTGCGCGGCCAAAAAGGCGACGTCTTCGAAGGCGGCATTCGCGTTCCGTTCCTCGTCGCCTGGCCCGGGCGTATCCCCGCCGGCCGCACCTACACACAGCCGGTCATCTCGCTCGATATTCTGCCCACTGCTCTCGCCGCCGCGGGCACCACCCGAGACGCCAAGCTCCCCGTCCTCGACGGCGTCGATCTCCTGCCATTCCTCACCGGTAAGAACACTGCCGC
Source organism: Opitutus sp. GAS368 (assembly GCA_943372705.1). Classification (GTDB taxonomy): domain Bacteria; phylum Verrucomicrobiota; class Verrucomicrobiia; order Opitutales; family Opitutaceae; genus GAS368. Next base: position 3,295 of record CALRZR010000396.1, read on the forward strand.
GCCCCACGCACGCCTCTTCTGGCGTATGGACGGCGGCGAGGCCTTTGCCGTGCGCGAGGGTAACTGGAAATGGCTGTGCACGTATCAAAACGCACCGCAGCTCTACGATCTCGCCGCCGACCTCGGGGAAACCCGTGACCTCGCCTCGTCTCGCCCCGAAATCGCGGCGCGTCTCGCCACCGCCGCCGCGGAATGGAACCGCGGTCTCATCGCCCCCGCCTTCGGCAACAATCCTTTCGGCGGCCTCATCAACCGCACCGGCCTGGAAAAAAATGCAACGCCATGAAACCAATGACAAATATCCCACTCCGCAGGTCTTTGAGATCACTCGCGCTCTCCACTCTCTGCTTTGGGCTCGGCTCGCTCCAAGCCGCTGAAAAAGCGCGCGCTCCCTACAACGTGCTGTTCATCGCTGTCGATGACCTGAACGACTGGGTCGGAGCCTTCGGCGGTGCGCCGCAAAAACGGTCGGCCACGCCCAACTTGGATCGATTCGCCAAAAGCGGCTCCGTCGTTTTTCAACAGGCCAATTGCGCCGGTCCGGTCTGCGGTCCCTCGCGCTCGGCGTTGCTCTCGGGCTTCATGCCGCACCGGAGTGGAGTCTACGGTAACGCCCAGAACATGCGCGGTTCGGAACTGGTGAAGACCCACCTGACGCTGCCGGAATATTTCTCGAAGCACGGCTACCACACGCTCTCGAATGGGAAAATCTTCCACAAACATCCGGCCGACGAGGGACATTGGGCGTTTGACCAGTGGGATGATTCCGCGGGCGGAAGCGGTTCGCGGCCAGATCCGGACCGCATCACTTCTCGT
>CALRZR010000397.1:0-4062 GCA_943372705.1 Opitutus sp. GAS368
AACGCGCGGCGGTGGCTAACGGGGCGGAGATCGTAGTCGGGCGAAGCGCGTTGGGGTCAACGCGCTCCACCTCGGAAAAGGAATGCGGGCACAGGGACGTGCCGGCCCACCTCAATAGGCGCCTTTGATGGCGAAGGTCCAGGAGACGCCGACGGACTCGCTGCGGGTGATCGCGGTCGGGCCGGTGATGAACTTCTGCATGTTGATATAAGGCGTATCGAGGAGGTTGCGGGCGCTGAGCGCGAGGCTGTAGGTGTTGTTCAAACGCCAGCCGGCGCCGGCATCGAGGTTGGTGCGGTGGCGGCGGTAGGTGGTGCCGGCGAGGTTGGTGTTCACGTCGTCGGACCAGTTCCAGTTTCCGTAAACGTTGAGCTTGTTGAGCGTGTAGTTGAGGCCGCCGGACGCGAGATGGGGCGTGAGGTTGGCGCGGGGAACTTCAGCGTAGAGACGCGTGTAGCTGCCGCGGATGGAGAAGCGTTTGAAGAGCGGGCCGAGGATGGCGAGGCTCTGGTTATACTCGATTTCCATGCTGCGGATTTTGATGCGGTCGTTGCTGTTGGTGGTGGTGTTGAAGATGTAGCCCTGCAGGTCGTCGTCGCCGGCGTAGCCGAATTCCTCGGCGGTGAGGCTGTCGCCGATGAAGAGTTTCTTCACATTGCGTTGCGTAAAGGTGGCCGCGAGCTGGCCCACAGGCTCGAAGTAGTAAGCGAGCCGGCCGGCGAAATTGTCGGACGTCTCCGGGGTGAGGCCGGCGTTGGGGAGCGTGACGGTCTTCGCGGTCTCGTTGATGATCCAGACGCCGGCGAGGTTCACGTAGGAGGGGCGGCGGATGGTGGCGCTGTAACCGAAGTGGAGGTCGAGGTTGCGGATGAGGTTATATTTCAGCGAGGCACTCGGGAAGAGGTTGTCGTATTGGCCGGTGCGTTTGACGCGTGGTTGGGAGAGGAACTGGTAATCGATGCCGGGGATCGTGTTGGCGATACCGCCGGCGGTGAGTGTGTAGCCGGCGGCGCGGACTTCGGACGGGGTGCGGGTGTCGGCTTCGCTAGCTTCGGTGGCAGTATTTTCCCAACGCAGGCCGGCGCGGACGGTGGCGCCGAGATATTTGCCGGTGCCCATGAGGTAGGCGGCGTCGATCTGTTCGTAGTAACGGCGGCGGCGGGCGACGTAGGACTGGTAGTAGTTGTCGGCGTTGGTGCCCCAGTTCTGGCGGAAGTCGGCGCGATTGTTGTTATAGAGATCTCCGAGGGCGCGGAGGTTGGGCATGAAGACGGTGGCTCCGGAGAGTGACGCGGTGCTGCCGTCGACCATGCCGAGCGAATAGTCCCACGGGGAGCGGTAGGCATCCCAGGCGCCGCGGGCGGGGATGACGCCACCGGGGGCGTAGTCGTAGCGCTTGGCGAGTTGGTCGTCTTCAAACTTCTGGATCTGCTGGCGGGATTTCAGACCGCTCTTCCAGATCACGGGGAGCCATTGGGTGGTCTTGAGCGTGGCGATGACCTCGGCGCTGTATTGGACGGTGCGGCCGAAGCGGCCGTCGTTGGCGGTGAAGGTGGGGTTGGTGAAACTGGAGCCACGAGCGATGTCGGGACCGGCGACTTGGGTAAACTTCCAATCGCTCGACATGAGCGAGGAGCGTTCGGCGCGGTAGGTGATGCCGTTGGCGATCGGGGAGTTGGTGTCGCGGATCGACTGGTGGCGGCCCATCGGGTCATACCAGCTGGTGGAATCGGAGTAGGCGCCCTTCGCCTCGAGTTCGAAGTTGCCGCGCTTGAATTCGGCGCGGGGGATGAGGGTGAAGGTCTCGCCCATCTTGGAGACGGCGACGGGATTGACCGTAACGGTGCCGCTCGCGGCGGAGGTGAAGCTGAGGAGCGGATCGGCGCCGACGACCTGGCTGCGGGCGCCGGTGCTGGAATTGAAGATCACCGTGCGCTGGGGCGTCCAGAGGTCGGCGTAGTTGTAGACGATGCCGAGGCCGAAGTTGAGTTCGCGGTTAAATTTGAAATCGGCCGTGAGCGTAGTGGCGAAGCGCTTGTTGAAACGCGGGGCCCATTGGAAATTGAGCGTGGTGGGGACGAGTGGGCGCGTATCGGTGGCGGTGACGGCGGTGCTGTAGGCCGACGACGTGATCATGGCTTCCTGGTAGACGTTGGACTCGCTGATATTGAGCACGAGGCCGAGGCGTTTGTTCAGGAAGACGTCGGAGTATTCGAAGATGCCGCCGGGGCGGATTTTTTGGCTGGTGAGGTTTTCGTCGGGCCCGAGGGATTGGCCGAGCTTCATGGCCTCGGAGTGAGCGACGACATTGGCCTGCCAGGAGATGCGACGGCCGGCGCGGTCGAAGGCGCGCTTGGTGCGGAGGTTGATGGTGCCGGCGGGAGCGCTGGCATCGACATCGGCGCTGACGGTCTTGTTGACCTCGATGGATTCCATCGAGTTGAGGGAGGCCATCTCCATCGTGAAGGAGCGCGCGGCGCCGGAACCGGAGTTGTTCGCATCGGTGCTGGCGAGGGAAATGCCGTCCATCGTGACGGCGGTGTATTCGGAGCCGAGACCGCCGAGGCGCACGGTGCGCACTTCGCCGTAGAAGAGGTCGAGCTCGACGCCGGGGAGATGCTTGAGGAACTCGCCGACGTTGCCCTCGGCGTTGTCGCCAAACGCGTCGGACGCGACGGTGTTGGTGATATTCATGGAATTGCGCTGATCCATGATGGCTTTGGCGTTGCCCTCGCGTTCGGAAGAGACGGTGAACGCCTGGAGTTTCACGGTGCCATCGGCCATGGTGGTGCTCGGCGCGGCGGCATCCTGCAGCGTGCTCAGGAGCTCGAAGTTTTTCGTGACGGTGGCGCCGGCCGCGACGTCGACGGTGGCGGTGACTTTGCGATAACCGGTGTAGGACACCTCGACGGTGACGCGACCGGCGGGCACGGGCGAGAGGCGGTAGAGGCCCTCGTCCTCGGAGACGGTGGCATCGCCGCTGTCGACGATGCGCACCTGGGCGTTGCGGAGATATTCGCCGGTGGCGGGATTGAAAACTTGGCCGACGATGGTGCCGGTGGTCGATTGGGCGAAGACCGGCAGCGCGGTGAGAAGCGCGGCGCAGACGAGCGCGAGCAGGGTGCGAAGGGGAAGCGGGTTCATGGAGATCAGGGTCGGGTCAGGGTCAGGTCAGGGATGAATCGGCCGGAGCGTGAAACTGAAAATCCAGCCAACGAGTGCGACGTTGAAAGGCGCACCGGCCGGTTACAAGCGCGGCATATTTACCGCGCAGCGCGCGTTAAGACGCGCGGCTACGAAATCGGCTCTGAACGGCGGCGGGACGGCAGGCGGCGTGGCGCCGGCGTGGGCGGGGAACCGCGCGTTAAGACGCGCGGCTACGGGATCGGCGGAGGGCGGTGCCGAGGGCGAGGAGGCCGAAAAGGGCGGCGTAGGTAGAGGGCTCGGGGATGGCGGAGGTGCCGAAGGAAATTTCGTCGAAGGTCATGCGGAAGGCGACGGTGCCGACGCTGCCGCCACCGATGCTCCACGCGGCGATGTCGCTGGGGCCGAAGTCGATCGTCCAGGCGGTGAGAGGGACGGACACGGTGGTCGGCGTGCCGAAGGCGAACAGCGCAGTGCTGATGGAGATGATTTTTGTGCGGGAGCTGCGGTCTTCGAATTGGAGGAAGAGCGTGGGTGTCGCATTGCCGGCGTCGCGCTGCGCGGTGAGTGTGAGCGAGGTGTAGGCGGCGGCGTTGAGCGAGAGGCCGCTGGCGCCCCAGCCGTTGTCGTCGGCGGCAGTGCCGGCGACGGTGAGGGTCGTGGCGTTTTGGGTGACTTGGCCGATCCAGCTTGTGCCGGTGCGCGTGGCTCCGGGATCGGTGGGGGCGAAGCTCGTGAGCAGGAGCGACGGCGCGGTGAAGGCTTGGAAGATCAGGGGCTCGTCGAGCGAGCTGGGTGGAAGCGCAAGGGCGACGGCGGGCGTGGCGGCGGGAGATGCTTTTTTCGTGACGGGCGCGGGCGGCGTCGGGGGAGGCGGGGTTGAGCCAGGGATTGCGACGGGGGGTTCGCTCCACGGAA
>CALRZR010000398.1:0-4029 GCA_943372705.1 Opitutus sp. GAS368
AAGCGCGTTGGGGTCAACGCGCTCCACCTCGGAGTGATGGGTGTGGCGTTGGCGAGTGAGCCGGTGGCGCCGCATGATTTTCTCACAAAGCTGTGCGATGATTTTGGTCCGCGCATGACGGGCACGGCGGCGAATGCGGCGGCGATGGACCGGCTTGCGGCGGAGTTGCGCGCGCTCGGCTATGTGCCGGAAAAAGTGCCGTTTACGACGCCGGGTTGGGAGCGGGGCGAGGACCGCGTGGAGTTGATGGCGCCCTTTGCGCGACGGCTGCGCGTGGCGTCGTTGAGCTACACGCAGCCGCATGCGGCGTTTACGGCGGACGTCGTCGATCTGGGCAACGCGAAGGACGCGGATTTGGACAAGGTGGAAACGCGCGGGCGGATCGGCGTGTTGTCACCGACGACGGCGTTGCAGACGAGCGAACTTGTGGCGATGGCGGTGGCGCGCGGGTTGAAGGCAGTGCTGTTCATCAACCGCGAAGGCGGCGGACAGTTGCTCGCGCGCACAGGAAGTTTTTCAGGAACGCCGCTGCCGCTGCCGATTTACTCGATCGCGCAGGAAGAAGGACGCTGGTTGCAGCGGCTGCTCGCGCGCGGCACTCCGGTGCGCGTGCAGATGGAAACGAAGTCGCGTTGTCGCGAAGCGAAGACGGCAAATCTGCGGCTCGTGATTCCGGGGCGCGTGGCGTCGCGGCTGATTGTCGGGGCGCATTTTGACAGTTGGGACCTCGGGCAGGGCGCGATGGACAACGGCATTGGCATTGCGCAGCTCTACGCGCTGGCGGCGGCGCTGCGCGGCGTGACGCCGTATCACACGGTGGAGTTGGTGTGGTTTAACGGGGAGGAGCAGGGGTTGGCGGGTTCGCGGTTTGCGGCGTCGCAGCTCGGCGCGACGCCGGTGGTGGCGATGGTGAATTTGGATATGGTCGGCGTGCCGATCGGCGTGAACGCGCTGGGCGACGATACGCTCGTGCCGGCGTTGGAACGGTGGCACGGAGCCCGCGAGGAAAAGGCGCGCCTCTCGAAAGGCGTGGAAAACGTAAATTGGGTCGGCAGCGATCACACACCGTATCAGTTGGCGGGCGTGCGGGCGTTGACGTTCAACGGGCCGATTCCGCGGGAGTCGGTGCGCTACTATCACGATTTCGCGGATACGATCGACAAGGTGTCGCCGAAGCTGATCGAGGATTCGGCGGCGGTGGTGATCGAGTGCGTGCGCGCGCTGGCGGAGGACCGGACGCTGAAAGCGGAGCGACGCGCGGCGGACGAAACGGAGAAATTGTTTACGCGCTTCGGACTGGAGAAGCGGCTGCGCGCGATGGGGCTGTGGCCGGCGGTGAAGTGAGCGTTACCGGGCCGGCGAAACCGTTTCGTTCCAGTAGATGATGACGTTTTTCGTCGCGCGGCCGGCGGCGATGATGTCGGGGCGGCCGTCGTTGTTGAGGTCGGCGATTTTGAGGTCTTCGCAGGCCATTTTGTTGTCGTCGATCACGGCGGCGAGTTTCCAATCGGCGACGGTATTGGGCGCGGTCGCGTAGAGTTTGAGGCCGAATTTGTCGCCGGGGCGGCCGGCGCCGCGGGAGCCGACGACGATTTGGTCGTTGCCGGTGCCGAGGAGGTCGCCGGTGGCGAGGCCGTGGCCCTGGATCATGGAGTCATCGAGGACGACGCGGGAGGCGGTGAGATCGGCGGAGGCGGCGCCGCGATAAACGGCGAGGGTGTTGCCGTGCATCGGCTCGACGGATGCGATGAACGTGGTGCCGCCGGGGGCGCGACCGACGCGGACCTCGCCGCTGGGCTGAGTGGTGCGCGTGCGGGCGAGCCAAACGTCGCCGGCGGCGGTCGCCGAACGGATGCCTTCTTTGCTGGCGACGAGTGTGGATTCGGCGCGGCCAGGGAGGAGGTCGAAGTTGTGCGTGGCGTGGAGCCCGGCGGTGGCGTCGAAGAGCGGGAAGGGGCGGCTGGTTTCCTTCCACGGCCATTCGTAGCCGAGCAACGCGACGCCGTCGCCGGCGTTGTTTTTGTTGCCGCGACCGTGGAGCGGGAGGACGGCGAGGAAGAACTTTCCGTCGGCGCGGCGCATCCAGTGCATGCGGTGCGTGGTGGGCTCGTGGGGGAGCTTGACGGCGGACCAGCGCTGCGTGCGGTCGGCGGGGGCGTTGAGAAGGAAGATGGCGCCGCTGTTGACGGTGTCGTTGGGAGCCCACTCGGCGCCGACGGCGACTTCGCACTTGCCGTCGCCGTCGAGATCGCGAGCGGCGATGCAGACGTTGTCTTTAGGCGTGAGATTTTCGGCCATCACAAATTTTTCCCACGCGGGGGCGCGATACCAGACAATCTGTTTGGCGTCGGCCAAGAGGATGTCGGCCTGGCCGTCGCCATCGACGTCGGCGATGGCCAGGCCGTAGCCGATTTGGATTTTGGAATCGATCGTATGCGGGCGGACTTTGAAGGCGGGGAGATCGGCGGCGAAGGCGGAGGCGGCCGAGGTGAGAGCGAGGGCGAGAAGCGGGAGGATGGGGCGTGGCATGGGAGAAGTGTGGTGGGAAGCGCGGGTCAGGGATGTTCGTAAACTTCGAGGAGGACTTCGCCCGTGGTGCCGCCGACGCCGGTTACTTGGGCGGAGTAGCTGCCGGGATCGAGCGTGAGGACGAGGGCGGCGTCGCGGGAGTTGGCGTCGGGCAAGGCGAAGGCACCGACGGCGCCAAACGCGGTGGTCAGTGCGGTGGTGCCACCCCAATTGTCGTTGGTGGCGAGAGCGGTGGTGGAACCGGCGGCGAAGACTTCGAGTTTGGGATCGGCGAGGGTGCCGGGCACGCCGAAGGAGCCGAGCGTGGGGCCGACGGCGCGGAGCAGGACTTTGCGCGGAGCGTTGCCGGAGATGACGAAACCGGCGACGAGGGCGTTGTCACCGGAGGCGGCGGTGGAGCGGGTGGAGACGTTGATGAGGCGGGCGGAATTGGCGGGGGCGGCGTCGTAGAGTTCGAGGAGCACGACGCCACTGCCGAAAGATTTCTCGACGGCCTGGGCGGTGAGGGCGGCGTTGCCGACGGTGGTGAAGACGGTCGAGTCGAGGCTGCCGACGGGCAGGGCAAAGGCGCCGACACTCTGCGCGACGGTGGTGATTTGGGAGGACGAGGCGGTTTCGCTCCAATTGTCGTTGGAGGCGACGGTGCCGGCCGGGGAGCTGATAAACAGGAGCGGATCGGCGACGGCGGCGTTGAGACCGAAGGCGCGCAGCGTCGGGCCGACGGCGCGGATCAGCAGTGGTTTTTCCGTGCCGTTGACAACGAAGCCGACGGTGAGCGTCTGGCCGGGGGAGAGCGCGGTGCGCACGGAGAGGTTGATGATCTTGCTGCTGGCGAGGGTGACGACCGCGGCGGACGAGGTGACGGAACCGGCGGTGTTGGTGACCGTGACCGTGTAGCTGCCGGCGCGAGCGGGGTCGGAACCGGTGAGAGCCAGTGTGGCGGAGCGGGCGCCGGCCACCGGTGCGCCGTCGCGATACCACTGATACGTGGTGTCGGTCGTAGTGTCGGCCGCGACCGATAGGACGAAGGGTTCGCTAGGGACGAGCGTGCCGCCGGCGGGCGCGCGGGTGATCACCGGTGGGGAAACCACTTGGACGACGGTCGCGGCGCCGGTGGTGGTGCCGTAGGAGTTGGTGGCGATGACGGTGTAGGTGCCGGCGTTTGCCGCGGTGATATTGGTCAGCGTGAGCGAGCCGGAGGTGGCGCCGGGGACCGCGATACCGTCCTTGAGCCATTGATAGGCGGGCGCGGGGAAACCCGTGGCGGTTGCGGTGAGCACGCGGGTGGCGCCGGCGGCGACAAAAAGTGTGGCGGTGCCGGACGGGAAAGCGGGCACGGCAGCGCGGGTGCCCTTGCGGATGGTGTTGTTGAGCGAATCGGCGATGTAGAGATTGCCGGCGCTGTCGATGGCGACACCGGCGGGACTGGAGAACGTCGCAGCGGTGCCGATACCGTCGACGCGACCGCGCGTGACGGCTTTTCCGCCGATCGTCGTGACC
>CALRZR010000399.1:0-3950 GCA_943372705.1 Opitutus sp. GAS368
GCAAGATCAAACTCGGCTTTTTGGTCAAACAGCCCGAGGAACCGTGGTTTCAGTTCGAATGGAAAGGCGCGGAAAAGGCCGCCGCACAGTATGGATTCGAAGCGATCAAGCTCGGTGTGCCGGACGGAGAGAAGGTCATCGCGGCCATCGACAATTTGGCTGCCGTGGGTGCGAAGGGTTTTGTGATCTGCACCCCTGATGTGCGGCTGGGGCCAGCGATCGTCAGCCAAGCAAAGCGCAACGGTTTGAAAGTCGTCACCGTCGACGACCGGTTCGTCGGTCCGGACGGAAAGTTCATGGCCGATGTGGTTTACTTGGGGATGTCCGCGACGAAAATCGGCGAAGCCGTCGGCAGCGCCCTGCATGCCGAGATGACACGGCGCAAATGGCCCCTGAGTGAAACCGGCGTCTGCGTGGTTACGTTCGAAGAACTCGATACCGCCCGGAGCCGCACGGACGGAGCCATCGCGGCTCTGAAGGCCGCGGGATTTCCGGCGGATCGAATCTACAAAACACCCCAAAAGACCACCGACGTCCCCGGTAGTTTCGACGCGGCCAATGTGCTGCTCACACAGCGTCCCGAAGTAAAACGCTGGCTGATCTGCGCGCTGAACGACACGGGGGTCCTCGGTGCCGTGCGCGCGACTGAGGGCCGTGGTTTCAACGCGGAAAATGTGATCGGTATCGGTATCAACGGCACGGATTGCATCGACGAGTTGCGCAAGCCGAAGGCTACGGGCTTTTTCGGATCGATGCTCGTTTCGGCCCCTGGCGAAGGATTTCAAACCTCGGCGATGCTTTTTGAATGGGTGAAGAACGGGACTCCGCCGCCACTCGATACTCGCACAACGGGTATATTCATTACCCGGGAAAATTTTGAACAGGTCCTGCGCAAGGAGGGCATTGTTCCCTGACTCCAACCCAAATCCATCTCTCATGTATACCCTCGGCATCGACTACGGCACCAATTCCGTCCGCGCGCTCGTCGTGCGTTGTGCAGACGGCGCGGAACTCGGATCCTGCGTTGTCAACTACCCCTCCGGTCAGCAGGGCATCTTGCTTGATCCGAAGGATCATCATCTCGCGCGCCAAAATCCGGCCGACTATCTATTCGGTTTGGAGAAAAGTGTGAAAGGCGCGTTGGCCGCCGCGACGAAGGTTCGGGGCTTCGCCGCAACGAGAATTTGTGGTGTTGGTGTCGACACGACCGGCTCGAGCCCGATTCCCGTTGACGCGAAGAACCGCCCTCTCGCGCTAGACCCAAAATGGAAGAAAAATCTCAATGCACAGTGCTGGCTCTGGAAAGACCACACGGCACACCGCGAGGCGACCCGGATCACCGCGCTCGCCGGCCAGCATCGCCCTCATTTCATCGCCAAGTGCGGCAATACCTATTCTTCCGAGTGGTTTTGGTCCAAGTTATGGCACTGCCGAAATGTCGCGCCAAAAGTTTTCGCGGCAGCCTACTCTTGGGTCGAACTGGCCGATTGGATTCCCTCCGTGCTCGCCGGCGTTGAAGATCCGCGCCACGTCGTCCGCGGCGTTTGTTGCGCCGGGCACAAAGCGCTTTACGCCGACGAGTGGGGTGGACTGCCCGACAAAGCATTCCTTGCCCTGCTCGATCCGGACCTCGCGGGTCTGCGTGACCGCCTCTATGACAAGGCGCATGACGCGACCAAAGCCGCGGGCACACTTTGTCCATCGTGGGCGAAGAAACTCGGGCTCCCGGCCGGCATCCCGATCGCGATAGGTGAGATGGACGTGCATTACGGCGCCATCGGTTGCGGCGTGGCCGAAGGAGTGCTGGTAAAGGTGATCGGCACATCCACCTGCGACTGCGGCGTGGTTTCAGCGACGAAGACCGTGCCGGATATTCCGGGCATCTGCGGAATCGTAAAAGGTGCGATCCTGCCTGGATTTTACGGTATCGAAGCCGGGCAATCTGCCGTCGGCGATATCTTCAAATGGTGGGTCGAAGTGGTCTGTCGCGGGGACGGAGCGTTGCACGCCCAGCTTACGGCCGAAGCTGCGAAGCAGAAGCCCGGGCAATCCGGACTGATCGCGCTAGATTGGAACAACGGCAATCGGACCATTTTGGTGGATCAATTGCTCACGGGGCTCCTGTTGGGGCAGACGCTTTATACCACCCAGGCCGAGATCTACCGCGCGCTGATCGAGGCCACGGCCTTTGGCGCCCGCGCGATCCTTGAGAGGATCAAAGAATACGGTGTGCCAGTCGATCGCATCGTCTGCGCAGGAGGAATTGCGGAGAAAAATCCGTTGTTGATGCAAATCTACGCGGACATCACCGGGTGCACGATGCAGGTATCCGGTTCCTCGCAGGCCTGTGCCTTGGGTTCGGCCATCAGCGCTGCCGTTTTGGCCGGGGCGCACAAAGACTTTCCTTCGGCTCAGAAGAAGATGACTTCCGTGAAGGCAAAGAGCTATCGGCCGATCGCGGCCAATCGCCGGGTCTACGATCAGCTCTATGCAATCTACCGCACGACCCACGACGCATTTGGCGGCCTGAACAAATCGGCCGATCTGTCGCGCGTCATGAAAGATTTGCTCGCCATCAAGGACAGCACAAGGGCCTGACCCTCCGGCGCACGACGAACTTTTTTCCGATCTTTTGCCACACAGCCTTACTTCATGATCCAACTCGCATCTCCCGAAATCTGGTTCGTTACCGGTAGCCAGCACCTTTATGGTCCCGAGACACTGGCTCAGGTAGCCCGCAATTCCGAGGCCATCGTCTCCGCGCTAGGCGCCTCCAAGCGGATTCCGCTCAAATTGGTCTTCAAGCCCGTGCTGAAGACCCCCGACGAAATCCGCGCGCTGTGTCTTGATGCGAATCACGCATCCGAATGCGCCGGCCTCGTGCTGTGGATGCACACGTTTTCTCCTTCGAAAATGTGGATCGGCGGACTCACTGCGCTGCGCAAACCCTTCGTGCACCTGCACACCCAGTTCAATCGCGACCTGCCTTGGTCGTCGATCGATATGGATTTCATGAACCTCAACCAATCCGCGCACGGCGACCGTGAGGCGGGCTTTATCCACACCCGCTTGAGGCTCAACCGCAAGGTGGTGGTCGGACACTGGCAGGACACCGAGGTCCAGGATCGGCTCGGTGCATGGATGCGGGCCGCCCGGGCGTGGCAGGATACCCAAGGAGCCAAATTTGCGCGTTTCGGCGATAACATGCGGCAGGTCGCGGTCACCGATGGCGACAAAGTTTCCGCCGAGATTCGTTTTGGCTACGCCGTGAATGGCTACGGAATCGGTGATTTGGTGAAATTCGTCGACGCAGTGAGCGACCACGAGATCACTGCATTGGCGGCCGAATACGAGTCGCGCTACTCAGTTGCCAAAGCGCTCCGGCGCGGGGCTCCACGCCATGAGTCGTTGCGCTACGGCGCGCGGATAGAACTCGGTATGCGTGCGTTTCTCGCGGACGGCGCATTCAAGGGGTTCACGACAACGTTCGAGGACCTTCATGGTCTCCGGCAATTGCCCGGACTCGCGGTGCAACGCCTGATGGCCGACGGCTACGGTTTTGGCGCCGAGGGCGATTGGAAGACGGCAGCGCTCTTGCGTGCCATGAAAGTCATCGGTGCCGATCTAAAGGGCGGCACCTCCTTCATGGAGGACTACACCTATCACCTCGCTCCGAAGGGGCACCAGGTGCTTGGCGCCCACATGCTCGAAATTTGCGAGAGCATTGCGGCAACCAAACCTTCGCTCGAAATTCATCCGCTCGGCATCGGCGGAAAAGAAGATCCGGTGCGACTCGTTTTCGATGCTCCGACCGGACCTGCGCTCAACGCCTCGTTGGTCGACCTCGGCAATCGATTCCGCCTCATTGTCAACGAAGTCGATGCCGTGAAGACCCCGAAATTGCCGAAGCTGCCGGTCGCCCGGGCGGTCTGGGAATGCCGCCCCGATTT
>CALRZR010000400.1:0-3909 GCA_943372705.1 Opitutus sp. GAS368
GCCGCCGCTGATGGAGGCTTGGATGCTGTTGCCATCACCTGCCACACTGCCGGAGGACTGGGAAACGAGGACCGTGGACACGTTGCCCGCGGTATCGAAGGTGCCGGAGCCGGAGACATCGCGGTCGCGCAGATAAATGTGCGTCACGCCGACCGCAGTGCCGGCGACGATGAGATTGGTGGCATTGGATTCCCAAGCGACATAGCGGCCGGTGGCGCTGATGGCGGGCTTGAAGTTGGAGCCGTTGGCCTGGGCGCCGGCCGTAGAGAGGCTGACCCGCGTGATGACCCCGGTCAGGGCGTTAACGACGTAGATATCGGAGAAACCGTTGGTATCGTCGAGGGCGAGATTGGTGGCGTCGGAGGAGAAGGCGACGTAGGTGCCGTTGGAGGAGATGGCGGGATTGTTCGAAGCGCCGTTGGACTGGGCGCCCTGCTGCGAAAGGCTCAGGCGGCGGACCGTGGCGGTCTGGTTGTCGAAAAGGAAGATGTCGCGGATGACGTTGGTATCACCGGTGCCGAGGGTAGTGGAATCGGAGGCGAAGGCGGTATAGCGACCATCGGCGGTGATCGCCGGATTGTCGCTGTAGGCATTGCCGGAAGTCGAAGCCCAGTAGACGGTGGGAAAATTCGTGGGGAGCAGGCTGATGCGGGCGGCGTTGGTATCGGGGGAGAACCAGGTGTTGTTGCCGTTGATCGTGAGGTCGTTGTCGATCGACTCGCTGACACCGCTGAGGGCGTCGATCTTGGCCATCACATAGTAGGTGCCCGCAAAGTTGCCGGGGAGAATCTGATTCCACGAGACGGTGGTGTCGGCACTGTCGGCGTTGAACGGGCTGGTGCTGACGTCGTGCGAGGTGAGCAGGAAATCGTCGGAATCGCCAAAGGTGGGATTGCTGGAGAGAATGACTTCGATGCGGAAGAAGGTGGAGTCGCTGTTGACGCCGGGGACGTAGGGGACGTTGTAGCCGCCATTTGAGGACGTGAGATTCGTGTAGCTGAGCGTCATCGGGATCACGTCGCCACCGCGGTAGGCCGTGCCGGCGGGATAGGTGATATTTGTGATCTTGAGATCGGGTTTGCCGGTGATGGTCAGAGTCGTGCCGGGTGCGGCGTAAGCAGTGGCACTGAAGGTGCCGGAGCTCACGGAGTTGACCACGACGCTGGCACGGTAGGCGCCCGCCTGGGTGGTGATGGTGGGGATCGTGAAGTTGCCGGAGAGCACGCCGGTGCCGCCATTTTCAGCGATCGCGGAGGTAGTGGAAACCGTGCCGGTGCGGGTGAACGAGAAACCGGTGACGGTGTGCGTGAAGGTGAACGTGACGTTGGCGGAACCGCCGGCCGGGAAATCGTTTTGGTTCGTCGGGGCGGTGGTGGCCGCCGCGCTGTTGGTCAGAGTCACCGAGAGGCTGACGACTTCGTTGGGCGCAGCGCTGCCGGGCGTGGACGTGATGCCGGAGGGAGCGGAGCTGGCGGCGGCAAAGGCCGCGGCGCCCGAGAGGAGCGCAAGGGCGGAGCCTAGGAGAATTCGGAGAAATGGTTTCATGGTGAGCACCTCGTGATCGAGCGTAGCAGCAGTGGACAGGTTGGCGCGCGGGGCGGTTACTTCTGTTGCATCCGGGTCCGGCTTACGGAAGGACGTTCTTCTTGGCCGGGGCTTTTTCGCCGGGTTTTAACTCAGGAGCTTGGGGTGTGGGGAGGAAGGGGCTGGAACCGTCGCGGTAGCCGGGCAGTTCTTCGCGGGTCATTTCAAGCTGGCGAACGCGGCCGGATTCGAAGATCTGCTCGGTGGCGCCGCCCTCGGCGCTGATGGTCTTGGCCGTGATGAAAATGATGAGGTTGGTCTGCTCCGTATTCTTGTTGTCGGAGCGGAACAGGCGTCCGAGGCCGGGGATGGAGCCGAGGAGGGGCACTTTGTTGCCAACCTTGCTGGTCTGGGTGGTGATGAGACCGCCGATACCCATGGTGAAACCGTCTTTGAGGGAGACTTGGGTCTTGGCCTTGCGCGTATCGACTACGGGAATGTTGGCGCCGTTAAAGGTGGCATTGCTGGTGGATTGGCTGACCTCGGGTTCGACCGTGAGTTTGATGAAACCGCGAGCGTTCACCTGCGGGGTAACCTTCAGGATGATACCGATCGGTTTGTATTCGAAGCCGTTGACCTCGAAAGAGCCGGTTTGCTGGTTGTAAGCATACTTCGGGATCGGGGTCTCGCGGCCGACGTTGATCGTGGCTTCGGTGTTGTTGAGGGTGACGATGGTCGGGTTGGAGACGATTTTCGAGCTGGTCTGCGTCTGGAGCGCGCTGAGGACGAGACTGAAATCCGACGCGGAAAACACCGCGGAGAGGGCGCGGTTGGTGCCGCCGCCGTTGGCGAGAGACGAGAGCGCGTCGAAGGTGCTGCTGAGGGTGTTGGTGACGGCGTTGGTCGTATCGTTGGTGGAGCCGGTGTTCGTGCCGTTGGTCGTGCCGGTGGTGGTGCCGTTGGTCAGCGAGCCGGTGCTGCCAGTCGTTGAGGTGGCGGTGGGGGTGCCATTGGTCGAGGTGACAGAGCTGGTGTTATTGGAGCCGTTCGTCGAGGCGCCCGTCGTGCCGTTGGTCGTGGTCGCCGTGATACCGTTGGTCGTGCTGGCGTTGGTGCCGTTGGTGGTGTTGCGGGCGTTGCCGCTGTTGTTGTTAGTGCCGTCGCTGGCGGTCTGCGTGCGGGAGCGGTCAAAGGTGGAGTTGATGCCGCCGGCCTTGATCTGGTAATTCGCGAGCGAGGACCAATTGACGCCGATGTTTTTCACGTCGCTGCTGCCCACTTCGACGAATTTCGTCTCGATCATGACTTGATCGGTGGCGCGGTCGAGTTGCTCGATGATCGGGCGAATCCGCCCCATCCGGGTGGGCCGTTCGGTGATGACGAGGCTGTTGCTGCGGACGTCGACGACGATTTTACCGCCGGCAGTGGCGTCGACGAGCGACGTGATCGTGGGCAAAATGTCGGCCGCTTTCGCGTAGTTGATCAAAAAGACCTCGGTCGAGACGGGCTCTTGGGTGAGGCTCTCGTTGCTGACAATTTTGATAATGTTGCCGTCTTCGATGTAAGTGTAGTTCACCGGCGCGAGCACGTTGGTGAAGATTTGGCGCCACGTGACGTCGCGCAGCTTGATCGTCTGTTTGCCCTGGAGCGTCTCGGGCATGACGAGGTTGATTTCGAAGAGATCGGCAACGTTGCTGAGGATGTCGCGTATGTCTTGATCGCGGAAGTCGACCGAGACGCTGTCCTTGCCGGTATTGTCTTTGGCTTTGGTCGCGACGCCCTTGGGGCCTTCTTCGCCGGGTTTCAATGCAGCTTCCTGGGCGGCGGGTTTGTCGGCGAGTTTGGCGGCATCGGGCGAAGCCATTTGCGCCGGCGCGGGCGCAACCGCGGGGCCGGTCTGCACCGGCGCGGTTTGCGTCGGCGCTGGCGCGGTCGGCGCGGGGGTGGCGGTTTGCGCGGGTGCAGTCTGCGCAGGTGCCGGTGCGGCCGGTTGGGCGGCGGGGGCTTGGGCGCGAACAGCGGGGAGTGACGCGGCCAACAGGATGGCGATGGCGGTGGTCGTAGAGAGGGGACGAGTGCTCATTGGGACTTTCCTGATTTGATGGGCCGGGTAATTTCCTCGTTGCGGTAGCGTAGGGTAAAGGTGGGGGGCTCGATCGCGACCAACGACACTTCGTAATCCTGACCGTTGGAGGGGTTGGTGACTGTGAAGGTGGAGCCGACTTCGACATTGCGACGGCCAAAGGTCAGCAGCGGCGGCCGGCCGCCGATCTTGATCATTCCGCTCGGGAGAATTTTCGCCGCGATGGCTTCGAGGATTTCGCGGTCGCCGGCGAGAACCGGTTGGCCGACAGCTGCCGGTTGGCCGGCACTCACGCGCGCGGA
>CALRZR010000401.1:0-3898 GCA_943372705.1 Opitutus sp. GAS368
AAGCCACCTTCCTCGCCCCGCTCCCGCTCGCCGTCGCCGATCCTTCCTCCGAACTCGCCGACATCCTCGCGCACTGGGGCCTGCGCACCCTCGGCGATCTCACCGCTCTCCCGCGCGACGAAATCATCCGCCGCTTCGGCGCCGCCGGCCTCGCCCTCTGGCAACGCGCCACCGGCGGCGCCCCGCGCCCGCTGCGCCCGGTCGTCCCGCCGCAGACATTCTCCGCCGCCCACGAATTCGAAGATCCCGTCGAAACCCTCGAACCGCTCCTCTTTCTCCTCCGCCGTTTCCTCGACCGCCTCACCCTCGAGTTAACCGCCGCCCAATTCGTCGCCGCCGAGCTCACGCTCTCGCTGCGCCTCGCCGACGAGACCACGCACACGCACCGCCTCCGCCTCCCCGAGCCCACCGCCGATCCCGAGATTCTTTTCCGCGCGCTGCACACCCACCTCGAATCCCTCCAAACCGCCGCCTCCGTCACCGCGCTCAGCCTCGCCGTTGCGCCCGCCCGCCCGCTCGTCCGCCAACAAGGCCTCTTCGACACCGGCCTCCGCGATCCCCACGGCTTCGCCGAAACCCTCGCCCGCGTCAGCGCCCTCGTCGGCGCCGATCACCTCGGCACCCCGCACCCCGCCGACACCCACCGCCCCGACACTTTTCAACTCACCGCTCCCGCCCCCACCGTCCCGCCCGCCGCCGCGCCCCCGCTGCACGCGCCGCTCAGCCTCCCGCTCCGCCGCTTCCGCCCGCCGCTTCCCGTCGGACTCACTGAAACCGCCGACGGCAAAACCCTCCTCTGGTCCGCCGACCACCGCGGCGAAATCTCCTTCCGCAGCGCCCCCTACTATCGCAACGGCGACTGGTGGCAGTCCGACCGCGCCTGGTCCCGCGTCGAGTGGGACGTCGCCCTCGCCGAAGGCGGCCTCTACCGCCTCATCCTCGAAGGCGACACCTACTTCCTCGAAGGCGAATACGACTGAGCCACCCATCCCGTGTAACCCAATAGGTTACACGCCCCCACGCCCTTTTCCCGCCCGCCTCTCCACCGCCTTCCGTGTTTTCCGTGTGTTCCGTGGGCACCACCCCCGCGCCCTTTCCTCGTTTCCTGCCGCGCCCCGTCATGACCTACGTCGAACTCCACGCCCGCAGCGCCTTCAGTTTTCTGCGTGGCGCCTCCTCGCCCGAGGCCCTCGCCGAAGCCGCCCTCGCCGCCGAGCTCCCCGCGCTCGCCCTCCTCGACCGCGACGGCGTCTACGGCGCGCCGCGTTTCTACGGTCGCGCCCAAGAAGCCCGCTTCGCCCTCCGCCCGCGCGTCGGCGCCGAGCTCACCATGGAAGACGGCAGCGTCGTCCCGCTCCTCGTCGCCACGCGCACCGGCTACCAAAATCTCTGCCAACTCATCACCGAGACGAAATCCACCGAGCGCCGCTCCCTGTCCGCCCACGCGCCCGATCTCCTCGACCGCAAACGCCCCTGCTACGCCACGTGGTCCGAGCTCGCCCGTTTCTCCGACGGCCTCATCGCCCTCACCGGCGATGAAGACGGCCCCGTCCGCCGCACGTGGCGCACTCAGGGCCCCGCCGCCGCGTCCGCCGCCCTCGAAAAACTCACCGCCATCTTCGGCCGCGAAACAGATCCCGCCCACGCCCGCCTCTTCGTCGAACTCCAGCGCCACCACCTCCGCAGCGAGGAGCGCGAGCTCGCCTTCCTGCGCGATCTCGCCGCCGCCCACCGCCTCCCTCTCCTCGCCACCGGCGGCGTCAACTACGCCATCCCCGCGCACCGCGAGGTCGCCGATGTTTTCACCTGTCTCCGCGAACACACTACGCTCGACGCCGCCGGCCGCCTCCTCGACGTCAACTCCCAGCGCCACGTGAAATCCCCGCGCACCATGCGCGCCCTCTTTCACGACCTGCCCGCCGCCGTCGACAACACCGTCCGCCTCGAAGCGCGCCTCGCCTTCACGTTGGAAAATCTCGGCTACGAATTCCCCGTCTTCCCCACGCCGCCCGGTGTGACCATGGATCAGCACCTGCGCGCCGCCACGTTCGCCGCCGCCCGCGAGAAAGTCGGCGCCCTCTCCGCCCCGTGGGAAGCGCAACTCAACCGCGAGCTCGAGCTCATCGCCCGGCTCAAGTTCTCCGGCTATTTTCTCATCGTGTGGGACATCTGCCGCTGGGCCCGCGCGCAGAACATTCTCGTCCAGGGCCGCGGCAGCGCCGCCAACAGCGCCGTCTGCTACGTCCTCAATATCACCGCGGTCGATCCCATCAAAAACCGGCTCCTCTTCGATCGTTTCCTCAACGACAGCCGCATTGGCCCCGACGGTCGCCCTTCGTGGCCCGACATCGATCTCGATTTTCCCAGCGGCGAGCGCCGCGAACGCGTCATCCAGGAGGTCTACGCGCGCTACGGCACGCGCGGCGCCGCCATGACCGCCAACGTCATCGCCTACCGCGGCCGCAGCACCATCCGCGAGGTCGGCAAAGTCCTCGGCTTCGGCGACGATGCCCTCGACCGTTTCTCCTCCCTCTACGCCAGCGGCGATTTCCCCGAGACGCTCGATCTGCAGGAGCAGCTCCGGCTCTCCGGCATCGGTGCCCGCCACCCGCGCGCCGAGGCCATGGTCCGCGTGCAGCAACACCTCCGCGGCCTCCCCCGCCACCTCGGCCAGCATCCCGGCGGCATGGTCATCTCCCTCGGCCAGCTCGACAAAGTCGTCCCCCTCGAACCCGCCACCATGCCCAATCGCAGTATTTGCCAGTGGGACAAAGAGGACTGCGAAAACCTCGGCATCGTGAAAATCGATTTCCTCGGCCTCGGCATGATGGCCGTCCTCCAGGAGACCGTGGAACTCTGCGCCGCCCGCGGCGACACCGCCATCCGCGCCCTCAGCGACATCCCGCCCGACGATCCGCTCACCTACGAAAAAATCCGCGCCGGCGACACCGTGGGCGTTTTCCAGATCGAGAGCCGCGCCCAGATGGCCACGCTCCCGCGCTTCAAACCGCGCAACCTCTACGACCTCGCCATGCAGGTCGCCATCGTGCGCCCCGGCCCCATCACCGGCCACCTCGTGCATCCGCTCATCCGCCGCCGCGACGGCCTCGAACCCGTCGAGTATATCGACGCCAGTGTGGAGCCCATCGTCCGCCCCATCCTCGAACGCACCTGGGGCGTCATCCTCTTCCAAGAACAGATGCTCCAGCTCGCGATGACCCTCGCCAAATTCAAAGGCAGCGAAGCCGAAGAACTCCGCCGCGCCATGGGCTTCACCAAAGATCCCAACCGCCTCCCGCGCTGCATGGAGAAACTCCTCCTCGCCCTCCGCGCCCAAGGCTACCACGAGTCCGTCGTCCAAAAAGTCGTCGCCGCCACTACCACGTTTTCCGCCTACGGTTTTCCCGAGTCGCACTCCATCGGCTTCGCCATGCTCGCCTACGCCAGCACGTGGCTGAAATTCCACCGCCCCGCCCCGTTTCTCGCCAGCCTGCTCAATAACCAGCCCATGGGCTTCTACTCGCCCGCCACGCTCCTCCAGGATGGCGCGCGCCACGGCGTCACCGCCCTGCCCGTGTGTGTCGCCCACTCCGACTGGCCCTGCACCGTCGTCGACGACCACACGATCCGCCTCGGCCTCAGCTCCGTGAAAGGCCTGCGCGAAACCGCCGCCCGTGTCCTCCTCGCGGCCCGCGCCGAGCAACCCTTCGCCACCCTCGACGATTTTCTGCGCCGCACCGCCTTCCACGCCGCCGATCGCCGCGCCCTCGCCGCCGTCGGCGCGCTCGACGCCCTCACCGCCCACCGCCGCGCCGCCCTCTGGCACATCGAAGCCGCGTGGTCCGACGACGAAGCCCTCTTCAAACACTTCGCCGACACCTACCGCGACGATTCCCCC
>CALRZR010000402.1:0-3842 GCA_943372705.1 Opitutus sp. GAS368
GAGGGAGAGCTCGCGCACCATGACGTTGAGTTTTTCGCGGACGGCGAGGAGGTCGACGAGTTCGTCGAGGGTGACTTTGAACTGGTCGGCGGGGATGCCGTAGATCGCGCGCAGGAGATTGAAGGACTCGATGGCGGGGAGGTCCCACCAGAGCTGATTTTTTTGGCCGAGCACGAGGGCGAAGAGGCGGCGGTAGGCGTTTTCGCGTTTGGTGGGATCGTAGCCGGCGACGCGGGCGGTGCCGCTCGTCGGGTAGATGAGGCCCGAGAGCATTTTGAGCGTGGTGGTCTTGCCGGCGCCGTTGGGGCCGAGGAAGCCGACGAACTCGCCCTCGGCGATCGTGAACGAAATGTCTTTCGCTGCGGCGGTTTCCTCAAACTCGCGTTTGAACAGGCCTTTCACGCCGCCCCAGAAGCCGGGGACTTTTTTGTAGGTGCGGAAGACGCGGGTGAGTTGGCTGACTTCGATCATCGAGGCGCGGAGTGAAACGCGGTTGGCGGCGGACGCAAAGGGAAGTTTGGGCGCGGTGGCGATCAGGGGACTTCGTAGACTTCGACGAGGGCGGTGCCGGTGGTGTTGGCGACGCCGGTGACTTCGACGCTGTAGAGGCCGGGTGGGAGCGTCACGAGGAGGGCGGCGTCGCGCGACGTGGCGCCGGGCAGGGCGAAGGCGCCGACGCTGGCGAAGGCGGCGGTGAGGGCGGCGGTGCCGCCCCAGTTGTCGTTGGCGTCGATGCGGGTGGAGCTGGAATTGAAGAGCGTGAGCTGGGGGTCGGCGACGGTGCCTTCGACCCCGAAGGCGGCGAGGCCGGGGCCGACGGCGCGGATGAGGACTTTCGTGGGCGCGCTACCGCCGAGGACGAAGCCGGCGGTGAGGCCGGTGCCGAGGTGTTTGCGCACGGAGACATTCAGGAGGCGCGGGGTGAGGGTGGAGAAATTCGCAGCGGGGGTGGCGTCGTAAACTTCGGCGATGACTTTGCCGGTGCCCGGGCCGACGGCGGCGACGGCGACGGAGTTGTCGCGCGTAGTAATATTTGTGGATACGGCGGAATCGAGCGAGGCGGGGCCGGTGTAGGGGAACGCACCCACGGCGGCGAGGGCGGCGGTGAGTTGGGCGCTGCCGCCCCAGTTGTCGTTTTCACCGGTCTTGGTGGAGCCGGCGAAGGTTTCGAGTTTCGGATCGGCGAGGGTGGCGGGGACGCCGAGGGCACCGAGGGACGGGCCGGCGGCGCGGATCACGAGGGGCTTGGCGCCGAGCGAGGCGTTGCCGCCGACGACGTAGCCGAGCGTGAAGCTGTCGCCGGAGGCGGCGATGTCGGTGAGGACGGAGAGGTTGATGAGGCGGCCGGGATTGGCGGCGGGGGCGGCGGTGAGCGTGGCGGCGGCGCTGGTGGCGGAGCCGGCGGAGTTGGTGACGTCGACGGTGTAGTTGCCATTCGAGGACGGGCCGGCGGCGGGGATCGTGTAGGCGGAGGCGGTGGCGCCGGGGAGGGCGGTGCCGTTGAAACGCCATTGATAGGAGAGGCCGCCGCCGGTGGCGGTGACGGAGAGCGTGGTGGCGGAACCGGTGGCCGTGGCGAGGGAGGCCGGCGGTGCGGTGATGACGGGGCGCGTGTCGAGGAGGCCTTTGACGATGACGTTGGCGCCGGCCTGAAGGACGTAGAGCGTGCCGGAGGAATCGACGGCGATGCCGCTCGGGTGGAGGAAACGCGCGGTGGCGGCGGGGCCTTCGGCGTAGCCGCCGGCAAGGGGAGCGCCGCCGATGGTGGTGACGACGCCGGCGGGGGAAATTTGGCGGACGAGGTGGTTGCCGGTGTCGGCGACGAAGAGGTTGCCGGCGCGGTCGACGGCAAGGGCGGTGGGGGCGTTGAAGCGGGCGGTGGAGGCGGTGCCGTTGGCGCTGCCGGCGGTGCCGGCGAGACCGGCGATCGTGGAGACGGTGCCGGTGGCGGAGAGGCGGCGGATGGTGTGATTGGCGGTGTCGGCGATGTAGAGGTTGCCAGCGGTGTCGAGGGCGAGGCCGCGGGGGGCGTTGAAGCGGGCGGAGGCGCCGGGGCCGTCGGCATCGCCGGAGGTGGCGGCGAGACCGGCGAGCGTTGTGACGACGTTGGCGGCGAGGCGGCGGATGGTGTGGTTGGCGGTGTCGGCGACGTAGACGGTGTTGTCGGGGCCGACGGCGAGGCCGGTGGCGCCGTTGAAACGGGAGGAGATGCTGGCGCCGTCGGTGGAGCCGGGGGAATTCGGGGAGCCGCCGATGGTGAGGAGGGCGCCGGTGGTGTTCGTGCTGCGGACGGTGTGGAAGAGCGGATCGGTGACAGCGACGAAGCCGTTTTCGAGGAGGGCGACGGCGGCAGGGAGGCCGAAGCGGCCGGCGCCGGTGAGGCCGTCGACATGGGTAGCTTCGCCGGAGACGCCGGCTACGGTGGTGACTGTGCCCGAAGTGCTGATACGGCGGAGCGTGGAGTTGCGGGTGTCGGCGACGTAAAGGTTGCCGGTGGCGTCGAGGGCGAGGCCGAGCGGGGCGTTGAAGCGGGCGGTGGCGGCGGGGCCGTCGAGGGAGCCGAAGGTGCCGCCGGGGCCGGCGACGGTGGTGACAGCGAGGTTGTTACCGACGCGGCGGATTGACTGGTTGAGCGAGTCGGCGATGTAGAGGCCGCTGCCGTCGCTGGAAATCGCGAGTCCGGCGGGGCCGAGGAAGCGGGCGGCGTTGTCCACGGCGTCGGTGGCGCCGTAGGTATCGGCGGTGCTGCTACCGAGGAGCGTGCCGACGGCGCCGTCTGGAGAGACGAGGCGGATATTGTGGGTGCCGGCGTCGGCGACGTAAATGTTGCCCACGCGGTCGCCCACGAGGCCGAGTGGGGTCGTGAAACGGGCGGCGGGCCCGGTGCCGTTGGCGGAGCCGGTGAGGCCGGCGGTGCCGGCGTGCGTGGTGACGACACCGGCGAGCGTGAGCTTGCGGAGGGTGGCGTTGCCGGTGTCGGCGACGAAAAGGTTGCCGGAAGAATCGGTGGTGAGTGCGGTGGGGGAATTGAAGCGGGCGGCGGGGCCGGTGCCGTCGGTGGAGCCGGTGAGGCCAGCGGTGCCGGCGAGGGTGGACAGGGTGCCGTCGGCAGAGAGTTTGCGGACGGTGGAGTTGCCGCGTTCGACGATGTAGAGGTTGCCGTTGGGATCGAAGGCGAGGCCCCAAGGCTCGTTGAGGCGGGCGGTGGTGACGGGGCCGTCGGCTGAGCCGGGGAGGCCGGGTTGTCCGGCTACGGTGGAGACGCTGCCGTTGATCGCGATGCGGCGGATGGTGTGGTTGAGGCGGTCGGCGACGAGGAGGGTGCCGTCGCGGTCGAAGGCGAGGCCGACGGGGGTGTTGAAGCGGGCCGCGAGTCCATCGGTGGTGCCGGGTTGGCCGGGCGTGCCGGCGACGGTGGTGACGGTGCCGGAGGCGTTGACGCGGCGGATGGTGTGATTCGCGGAATCGCAGACGTAGACCGTGGCAAAGCGATCAGAGGCGACGCCGGTGGGCGTGTTGAAACGGGCGGTGGCGCCGGTGCCGTCGGCGGTGCCAGTGAGCGGAGGGAGGCCGGCGTAGTGGGTCCAGGAATAGTTTTGGGCGATGGCGGGAGTGGGGGCTACGAGCGTGACGAGCGTGACGAGCGTGGCGAAGGCGGCGAACGTGGCGGCGAGGGACGGGCGGGAACGCATGGGGAGGAGGTCACCACGAAATGGGGGAAAGACACGAAAAAATGTTTGCGGGGCGCGGTGGAGTGCGGGCGTGGGGCGTGGGCGTGGAACCGCTAATCGTCGCTGATTTTTCGGAGGCTGGGGGTGGTGCGGGGGTGTGCGGGCTTCGCC
>CALRZR010000403.1:0-3831 GCA_943372705.1 Opitutus sp. GAS368
GCGACGGGACGTGAATTGCGAATATGCGACATCAACGCCGAGAACCGCGGATTCGGCCGGTAACCCAATTGGGCGGCGACCTTTTGCACCGCCGTCCTAGTCTCCGGCCGGATGCGGGGATCTTCCCGCAGCGCATAGGAAACCGTGGCGAGACTGCAGTCGGCGGCACGGGCGATTTGTTGCAGGGTGATCACGGCGGCGGGTAGGGTGCTACCGTTGAGGTCATGCGTGGGCCGCGACGAAGGCAATCTTGCGAATTGAAGGGTTTCAAAGGAACGACGGTGGCCTCTCCAACGCGGAGGACTAAACCCGTTGCCGTTCCCCTCCCTCAGGTCCGATGCTGCCTCGCTTACCCGTAGTCTGCACCCCATTCCCCTACGCCCCTCCGATGAGAAATTTACCGCGCCTCGCCGTGCTCGCCGTCGTTGCGGTGTTGGTCGAGACCCGCGCCGCCCAGCCGGCCGATTCGCGCCTCCTCCTGTGGTATGACCGGCCGGCGCAATATTGGGAAGAAGCGCTGCCGGTTGGCAACGGCCGCATCGGCGCGATGGTCCATGGCGGCGTGCAGCGCGAGCACATCCAATTGAATGAGGAAACCATCTGGTCGGGCACGCCCACGCCCAAGCTGGCCGACCCGACGTTTCGCGAAAAACTGCGCCGGCAGAGCGAATTGATTTTCGCCGGGAAGTTCCGCGCCGCCGATGACTTCAAACTCACCGACTCTGAGAAGCGCGCCCTCAACCTCGGCGAGCCCCAGAAGATCCCGGACACGTCCACCGCACGCCACGCCTACCAACCGCTCGGCGACCTCTTTCTGCATTTCGACCATGGCACCGCTCGCGAAGAAAACTACCGTCGGGAACTCAACCTCGATACCGCCGTGGCCACGACCCGCTACACCGCCGGCGGCGTCACGTTCACGCGCGAGGTGTTTTCCAGTTTCCCGGCCAACGCGTTGGTCACCCGCGTCTCCGTCGACCAAGCCGGCAAGCTGTCCTTCGCCGCGACGCTGGACTACCGCCGCGACGTCAAAGACGACATGTATCGTTACGACGCCGAACTCGGCGCCAAGCTCGAGAGCGTCACCACACCGCCGCGTCCGACCTGGATCCATCTCGGCGGCAACCGTTTCGCGTGGCGCGGGCGTGGCCACCCGGACGGCGTGAAGTTCGACGCGCGTTTCGAGCTGCAACTCGACGGTGGCTCGTTCGACCCCACCGCGGACGGTTTTCGTGTCACGGGCGCGACCGCCGCCGTGATCATCATGACCGTCGGCACCGATTTCCGCGGCGCCGATCCCGCGGTGCGTGCCGCGCGCGATCTCGATGCGCTGGCCGGCCAGACGTTCGATTCGCTGCGGGCGGCACACACAGCCGACCACCAAGCGTTGTTTCGCCGCGTCGAACTCGATCTCGGCCGCACGCGCTCGGCCGAGATGCCCACCAACCGGCGCATCTGGTCACAAATGTGGGGCGCCCGGGACAATCGCGTCGATCAAACCAAGGACCGCGACCCCGATCTCTTCGCCCTGCTCTTCCAGTTCGGCCGCTACCTCATGATTGCATCGTCGCGCCCCGGCACGCTGCCGCCGGCGCTGCAAGGTCTCTGGAACGACAGCCTGCTCCCCGTGTGGTTTGGCCAACACACCTCCGACATCAACGTCGAGATGAACTACTGGCCCGTCGAAACGACCAATCTCGCCGAGTGCCACACCGCATTGCTCGATCTGGTCGAGACATTCATGCCCGCCGGTCGCGAGTCGGCGCGCATTTCCTACGGCGCGCGCGGCATGGTATTTCACGCGATGACCAATTGGGGGCCGAAAACGTCCGACTCAGGCTGGCCGGACTTCACGGCGTGGCTCGCGCGGCATTTTTGGGAACACTACGAGTTCAGCGGTGATCGAGACTTTCTCGCGCGCCGGGCCTACCCATTCATGAAGGAGTGCGCGCTCTTCTACCTCGACACGCTCGTCAAGGATCCGCGGACCGGCCACCTCGTCACCGCCCCCAGCTACTCGCCCGAAAACCGCTTCGTTGCGCCCAACTACGGGAAGCCCGCGCACCTCGACGTCGGCAACACGATGGGTATGGCCATTTGCCGCGACGTTTTCCTGAACTGCCTGCGCGCTGCCGAAGTGCTCGGCACCGACGAGGCGTTTCGCACCGAGCTTAAAACGAAACTCGCCACGCTCGCGCCTTATCCCGTCGGCCAACAGGGCCGTCTACTCGAGTGGCGCACCGATTACGCCGAGACCGAGCCCGGCCATCGCCACCTCTCGCACCTCTACCCGTTGTATCCCGGCGACGAAATCACGCCCCGCGGCTCTCCGGGCCTCGCGGCGGCGGCGAAGCTGTCCCTGCTCCGCCGCCTTGACCACAACGGCGGCTGGACCGGTTGGAGCCGCGGCTGGGCGATGAATCTGGCGGCCCGACTCGGCGACGGTGCGCTCGCGCACGAACAACTGCGTCTGCAGCTTGAGCGCACCACATTCACCAACCTCATGGGCGCCCACCCGCGTCTCGGCGGCACGACACAATGTTTCCAGATCGACGGCAACTTTGCCACCACCGCGGCCATCGCGGAAATGCTGCTGCAGAGCCACGGCGGAGAAATTGCGCTGCTGCCGGCCCTCCCTCCGGCGTGGAAGCAAGGCTCCGTCTCGGGCCTGCGCGCGCGCGGCGGTTTTCTGGTCGGCGTCAAATGGCAAGGCGGCGCCCTCGCGTCCGCCACGGTGCAGCCCCAGCACAGCGGTTCCTGCACCGTGCGCGCCCGCACGCCCTTCCAAATCGGCTCGGAGCAGAGCCGCGCTGTCGACTCCGAGCACGTGCTCACCTTCACGACGACCGCCGGCCAGATTTACCGCATCGCGGCGGTTCGTTGAAAACGCTCGGCACCCGCGCTCTCACTTTCAAACCCAACCCCACGAACAAATTCTCCATGAAGCCCTTTTATCGGTCTCTCTCGTTCCTCTGTCTTTTCGGGGCGCTTTGCGCCGCCGCCGCCGAGCCACCCGTAGTCGGGCCCGCCGCGCGCCTCACCGTCACGCCTTCGGGCGAGATCGAGGTCGCGATGGCCGACGGCGCGGTTGCCCGGTTTGCCCCGGTCGTCGCGGTGTTGTCCGCGCGCTCCGATCCGAATCTTGAAATGCGTTGGGGGCAGTTTCCCGAAGCCGCGATGAAGCTGAGCGACACCGGCTCGATCTACAATGTGCTCACGTGGGGCCGGAAAAATGCCGCTGCGAAAAACGCGACCCAGCACGTGGAAGATGGTTTCGACCCCTCCATTGACCGCGGCTACGGCGGTGGCCGCACCGCCAACTTGTTTTCCGCCGGAAAACTCAAAACGCTCCGCGCGAGCACCGGCCGCTCCGACGGAAGCAAGATCGTGTGGGACTTCCCCTCCGATGACACCGCCACCGTGCGCGCCGAGCTCGATTTACCATCCGACGGAACGGCGCCGCGCCTGCGGCTGAAGACGACCGTGAAGGCGGATGGGTGGTATTCGTTTGGCTACACGGGCGCACCCGAAATTCCCGCCGCCGCGGCCGAGGAACTTTGGCAGCCGCTCATCTACAACGAGCGACGCTTTCCGCATGAGTCGTTTCTTGAGGCCGGCTATCGCTGCCCGTTGCCGACCACGCTCGTCACCCATGGCGGCGTGACGACCGGCGTGCTCGCCGACCCTGCGGAGTATCCGTTTCAACCGCTGCCGAATTTCGCGAACTCACGCTTCGGCGTCGCCCTGCGCAACGCCCGCGGCCTCGCGCAGCCCATGCTCTTCGCGCCACTGCTCGGTGGCGCCGGTTCGCGCATGAAGGCCGGTGAAACG
>CALRZR010000404.1:0-3787 GCA_943372705.1 Opitutus sp. GAS368
CCTTCTTATCCTTCGCCGCCTGCTGCGCTACCGGGTCTCCGCGGTGCTTGATCTCAAGCAGGAAACCATATTTCTCGGCTACCTTTTGGGCGATGCCCTCGTCGATGTTTGAATTCATCGCCGCGAACCCGACCAATTGGTTGAGTTCCGAAATCAGCTTAAACGGCTTCAAACCCAGCGCGATGGCAAAGTCCCGCACGACGATCGGCGGCTTCAAATGGAGAATCTTTACGTCGCCTTGAATGGTAACCACCGGGGCCGCGGGCGTTGCCGGCGGCGCGACATGCGCGGGAGAACTTCCCGGAAGCGGCGGCGGTTTCGGAGCCATCACAGGTGCAGGCGCCGAGACCCGTGGTGGCAGAGGCGGCGGTGCCATCGGAGCCTTTACCGTGGGCAAAACCACCGGAGCGGGCGCATGCACCGGCGCCGGGACCGCAACGGGAGCCGGGCGGACGACGACGGGAACCGGCACAGGCGCGGGCGAAGCGGGGCGCGTGATCGGCGGAACAACGGGCGGTGGCGAAACCGGACGCGGCAAAGGCGGCGGTGTCACAGGCATCTTTGCCAACGGAGGCGGCGCGGAGACCGGGCGGGGAGGTAACGGAGCAGGCGAAGGTGAACGCACCACGGTCGGCGTCGCAATCGGTGCTGGCGTCGCAACATGAACAGGCGCCGGCGGCGCCACTGGAGTTGACGCTGCTTTCAGCGCGGCGGCCTTCGCGGCCAAGGCCGCTTCCCGCTCGCGATCAATATCCTGCTTCGACTTGACGAATACGCCGGACGGGATCGACACCTTCGGCGGCGAAGCCGGTATCTCCGTAACGGCCGGCGACGAAACAGGCGCGGGTGCCGACTCGGCCGCCGCGGCGGCTGCAATCTCTGCAATCTTACCGGCGAACTCCTTTTCGATTTCTTCTATGTAAATCTTACTGACCGTGCTGGAGACCGATTTGGTATCAGCCGACACCCAATTGCGCGCCTTCAGCAGAGCAAGGAGTTCCTTGCCCTCCATATTGATTCGTTTGGCGAGTTCGTGGATGCGGAGGCTCATTCGTGATCAGTCGCTGATATTAAGAATTGATGTGCAAAACAGCTCAGGCTTTGGGCCTGCTTACGCGGCCGATAATTTCGGCAGCCTCTTCAGGCGAAAAACCGGAACCAACCAAATCGTCGGCCTCGACTCCCTCGAACAGTTCAAGCGAGACGAAGCCTGCTTTTACCAGACGCAAAGCCACATCCTCGCCAATACCGAGAGCGGCCACAAGCTTGCGCTTGGCATCGCCCTCCGGGTCGGCCCCGACCGCGCGGAATTCCTCGATATCGAGCCGCCAGCCGATCAGACGCGATGTAAGGCGTGCATTCTGTCCTTTCCGACCAATCGCGACCGCAAGGTCATCCGTCGCTACCTTGAGCAGGATTCGGTGGGTTTTTTCATCCAAAACGATCTCTCGCGGCACCGCCGGTTTGAGGGCCTCGATAATCATCTCCCGCGGATCGGCGTAATATTTGATAATGTCGATTTTTTCGCCGCCGAGTTCACGCACGATCGTTTTTACGCGCGCACCGCGGGCACCCACACAGGCTCCGACCGGGTCAACCTTCGGGTCACTGCTGGTAACCGCGATCTTTGTCCGATAGCCGGGTTCACGCGCGAAGGCTTCGATCTTTACAGTGCCGTCGGCAACTTCGGTGACTTCCAATTCAAATAGACGGCGCACAAACTTCGGGCTGGCGCGGCTCAGGATGATCTCGGGGCCACGTGGCGTGCTTTCGATTTCCGTGAGCAGACAACGAATGCGTTCGCCGGGTTGATACTCCTCGCCGGGCACTTGCTCCTTGGAGGGCATGACGGCTTCGGCCTTGCCCAAATCGATATAGAGATCGTTGCGTTCGCGACGACGCACCGTGCCAGTCACAATGTTGCCTACCTGATCCTTGAAGTCGTCATAGATGCGGTCTTTTTCAAACTGGCGGAGTCTCTGCATCACGGCCTGCCGGGCAGTCTGCGCGGCAATACGCCCAAGCGACGACGGATCCACTTCCCGTTCCAAAGATTCACCGATCATGGCCCCCGGTTTAACCGCTTGGGCTTTTTCGACGTGAATCTCCGTCTTCGGGTTACTGACCGAATCCACCACCTTCATCACCGCCCAAGCATGGAGCTGCCCGTTCTTCGGATTGATATCGATCCTGAGCTCTTGACCCGAATTGACGCCTTTTTGGGCGGCTGTCTTGAGCGCATTCGCAATCGTGGCGATCATGTCGGCCCGAGGGATGCCCTTTTCCTTCTCCATGTATTCCAGGACTGATAGAATTTCGCTGCTCATAGGTTGGATTTATGGGAAAAAAAAAGCGGGCCGAACGGCCCACCTTTTTTGAAAGTGGTTGTTAAAGAGGGGCGGAACGTATCGGGTGCGCAGAATCCTTGTCAAGCCCCGCGCCCGCGACACGCCCTCGCGCCGAATCACCGGCGGCTTTCGTGCGCCAAACACCAGCCCAACATCCCTTGCGCCAATCCATGGCACGCCGGCCGCCGGGGAACGGCAAACACGCCCAATTCACGCAGTGCCTTCGCGACAAAAGGAGGCAAGTCGCCCGCAAACCAATGCTGCCACCGCAAGCGCAGCCCTCGCTCGGTTATTTCATCGCCAAAGCGGCCCGACAACAACGGCAAAAAGCCATCGCAGATCAAGTTGTCCAATCGGGTGCCCCCGATCGCGTCGCCGCAGATTTCCGCGGCTATGCGCGCCCGCAAGCCCCGGAAGTTCCCGGCCTTGCGGGCCTCGCCAGTCCCTTCCAGCAATGTCGCAAACGCGCCGTAAGATTCCCCGGCACCCAACTCCGCGAGTCGCGTCGGCCAATCAGGCCTCGCTGACGCCCAAGCGCCGTATTGGGCCAATCGAGTCCGCGGGTGGTTCGCAGGCCGCACACCTTGCAGACTCCATGCGTGCGACTGTTCCGAAAAAACAAATCCGATATCCACCCTCCGTTCCCCCCAATCTGCGAGTGGCCATCTCGCAGCCACATGCAACATCGGCGCCCGATTGAAACGATACCCCAAGATTTCCAGCGCAGTGTGATGGCAGGCCGCATCCCAACCCAGTCTCGTGACGCGCAAACGGGCAAAATGAACTTTTTGCCGCCATCTGCCGTCGGCAAAATCCATCAGGACCTTTCTCAGCGAAAGCTCGTCCAAAGCCAACAGTTCGTCGGGAGCTCGCTCCGCCGAACGCCCCGCCAACGACTCGACCGCCTCATCCGCCGCGAATTCCTCCAGATCGTGCACCAGCAGCGGCAACAGCGCGAGCACCGGAATCTCCCTGCCATCCCCTCCGCGTGTCACATGACCCGGCTCGGGAGGAAACAGCACCACATGCAAAACCACGTTGTCGTAAGCCCGGTCCGCCGCATGAGCATGCGCCACCCAATCCGCAGCCCGCAGGTGCAGCTCAACATCTCCGGAAATTTGGCCGCCATCACCCACGCTTAACCGCGCTCCGCGAAAATCCGGCCCGCCGAGCAAATTCCATTTTCCGGGAAACTTGATCGCAACCGACCGTCCGTCGGTTGTCCGCGCATTCTCGCGAGAAAAATCGCCGCGCAGCCAAATTTTCTGGAGTAATTTTTCGGGAAACGAAAATGGCCCGTAGAGTCCTTGGATCTCGGCCACAGCGGGGGCAGGGACGTTCATCACCGGCATTTACCGACCGAACACCGCGCGACGTCGAGTGCGTTGTTTACGCGTCCGACACCGCTGCATCGCGTCCACCGCACGGCGTTTCAACTT
>CALRZR010000405.1:0-3774 GCA_943372705.1 Opitutus sp. GAS368
AGCAGCGTGTCGTTATCCACGCCGATCACCGCCACCTCGTCCGGCACCGCGAGCCCGGCGCCGCGACACGCATCCAGCACCTGCTGCCCGCGAATATCGTAACACGCCATGATGCCCACCGGCTTCGGCAACTCTTTCAACCACCGCGCCAGCTCCCGCGCTTCCGCCGCGACATCCCCCGCCGACACTTCCGGCCGAAACACCGCGCACGTCTGTCCCGCCGCTTTCAACCGCGCCACAAAACTCCGCTCCCGCCACACCGACCAATTGAACCGCGCATCCCCGCAAAACGCGCAGCGCTTGAACCCGCGCTCGATCAGGTGATTCGCCGCCAACCGCGCGATCTCCTCGTCGTTCGTCTCCACCCACGGCAACGCCGGCACGAGCCGCGCCGCGCTCAGGTCCACCGCCGGCAGGCCCGTTTTCACGACCGCCCGCGCGATCCGCGGCGTTTCGATGCGCGCGATGATTCCGTCGCCCTTCCACCCCGCGAGCCACGGCGGCGGATCGTCGCCGCGCCCTTGCTCCATCAGGTGAAACGACCACGGCCGGTGCTCGCGAATGTAGTGCACCACGCCCTGCAAGAGCCCGCGCGCATACGCATTCGAAGTCTCGATCAAGATCGCCACCTGCCGGCGGCGCACTGCGGTCGATTTGGCTCGGGCGACAGGCACACTCCGACTCTTCCGCCACCTCGCAAAATATCAACTCCACAGTCCCACCCTGCGGCGTTTACCTCTCTGGACCGACGGTGAAAAAACTCAGGACATTTGCGCCAACTCTCATGGCACCCGTCCGCCAACCTGCTAGGATAGCGCCCGCTTTCCCCCTGCGTCTTCCCTTCTTTTCGAGCCCTCCTCCGTCTCCGTCACTTTTTCTTCCGCCACGCTTTCATGAAAACCTCCCTGCTCTGCACCCTCTTCCTCGCGCTCGCGCTCAAGTGCGCCGCCAGCCCCATCCGCGTGCTCTACCTGGGCACCGCCGACCGCACGCCGCGCATGACCGCCCACGTGCTCATGCGCGACCTTGGCCGCGACGCCATTTGGTTCGACTATATCTCCGATCCTGCCGACGCCACGCCCGAATTTGCCGCGAAGTTCGACCTCGTCGTCCTCGACGCCCCGGCCGACACCTTTGCGAAAACGCTCGCCACCGTCCCCGCCGCCAAGCGCCTCCCGGCCGCCTCGCTCGGCGACGCCTCCGCCACCGACTACGCGCTCGCCGCGAAGCCCAAACTCCTCGCCGCCGTCGGCCTCGACCGCGTCGCCTCGTGGGAAAAATTTCTCTCCCAACGCGAACCCGAGCAGCGCGAAGCCCGCCCCACCATCGCCAACTACGAGAAGCGTGCGCAGCCTGTCACGTTTCAGTTTCCTCTCAGCGTCAAAGGCAGCCTCGAGCGCACGCAGGTCGCCCCCGATCTCCGTCTCGAACTCTTCGCCGGTGAACCCGACATCTCCAAACCCATCTTCATGGCTTGGGATGAACGCGGCCGCCTCTGGATCGCCGAAGCCCGCGACTATCCCCACGACGTAAAGCCCGACGGTCTCGGCACCGACACGATTAAGATTTGCGAAGACACCAATGGCGACGGCCGCGCCGACAAGTTCACCATCTTCGCCGACCGCCTCAATATCCCCACCGGCTTCGTCTTCGCCAACGGCGGCATCGTCGTCGCGCAGTCGCCGCGCTTCCTCTTCCTCAAAGACACCAACGGCGACGACAAAGCCGATGTCCGCACCGAGATCATGACCGGCTGGGGCATCAACGACACCCACGCCCAAGCCAACAATCTCCACTACGGCTACGACAACTGGCTCTACGGCTGCGTCGGCTATTCCGGCTTCAAGGGCACCGTCGGTGGCGTCGAAAAACAATTCGCACAGGGAACCTACCGCTTCAAGGCCGACGGCTCCGCCCTCGAATTTCTCCACCAATTCACGAACAACTCCTGGGGCCACAGCGCCAACGCGTATGGCGACCAGTTCGGCGGCACCGCCAACAACGCCCCGATCTTCTTCGGCGGCCTCCCCGCGACCATCGTGCCGAAGGGCACGCGCGCCATGACCGCCAAGCGCATCAACACCGAAGACAAGACCCACACCATCACGCAGAATTTCCGCCAAGTTGACGTCATGGGTGGCTACACCGCCGCCGCCGGCAGCGCGTTCATCCACTCGGACAATCTCCCTGCGCGCCTGCAGGGCATGGCCATGATCTGCGAGCCCACGATGAAAAACGTCGCCCTCTTCGACGTGCAGCGCGACGGCGCCGGCTACGCCGCTCACGACGGCTTCAATCTCGTCGCCAGCAGCGATGAATGGATGTCCCCCGTCTTCGCCGAAGTCGGCCCCGACGGCGCTGTGTGGGTCTCCGATTGGCAAAACTACATCATCCAACACAACCCCACGCCCAACCCCGACCGCGGTGGCTACGCCGCCAAAACCGGCGTCGGCGGCGCCCACGAAAACCCCCTCCGCGACAATTCCCGCGGCCGCATTTACCGCGTCGTCTGGGAAAAAGCGAAACCCGCCACGATCACCTCGCTGAAGGGCGCCACCACCGCGCAACTCGTCGCCGCCCTCGGCCACGGCAATCAATTCTGGCGCCTCACCGCCCAGCGCCTCCTCGTCGAAGGTAAACGCACCGACGCCGCTCCCGCGCTCAAATCCGCCGTCACCGCCGCCGCCCCGGTCGCCGCCCTCCACGCGCTCTGGACTCTCCACGGTCTCGGCCAGCTCGACGAAGCCACGCACCGCGCCGCGCTCAGCCACACCGACGCCGCCGTCCGCCGCAACGCGACCCGTGCCCTCGGTCGCGACGCTGCCGCCGTCGCGCTCTACTTCGCCTCCGCCGTGATGAGCGATGCCGACACCCTCACGCGCCTCGCCGCCTTCGCCAAACTCGCCGAGTTCCCCACGACCCCGCAGATCAAAACCGTCGTCACCGCCCTGGTCCGCAATCCCGCCAATCAAAAAGACGAATGGCTCCGCGAAGCCACCCGCGTCCTCGGCAAAGTCCACGGTGCCACGCTCCATCGCGAGGGCCCGAATCTCCTCCCGAATCCCGGCTTCGAAATCACCGCTGCCAACGGGCTCCCCGAAGGCTGGACCCGCCGCGACTACGGCAACCGCGAGGCCAATAAAACCGCCGAGTGGTCCGTCGTCACCACCGCCAAAGAAATTCACAGCGGGAAACAAGCCCTCCGCGTCATCACGCGCGGCGACGCCGACACCAGTCTCCACGCCAACGTCCCGCTCAAGCCCAACACGCAATACCGCCTCGCCGGCTGGATCAAAACCCACGCCCTCGCCGGCCGCGTCAGTCTCAACCTCCACGGCGCCCGCCTCGAGACCGAGATCATTCGCCGCCGCGACACCGATTGGTCCGAGGTCGAACTCGAGTTCAACAGCGGCGCACTCACCACCGCCTCCGTCAACGTCCTCCACGTCGCCCGCGGCGACGCCTTCTTCGACGACGTCCGCCTCGCCGAACTCATCCTCGTCGACGACGGCACCAAACTCGCCGCCGCCGATCCCAAGCGCGGCGAACAGATTTTCCACAAGCATCCCGCCGCCTGCGTCCTTTGCCACATGCTCAAAGGCCAAGGCAGCACCGTCGGCCCCGCCCTCGACGGCATCGCCACCCGCGCGACGCCCGCCTACATCCGCGAGAGCCTCCTTGAACCGAGCAAGGTCATCGCGAAAGGCTTCGAGCTATTCAAAGTTTCCCCCATGCCCCCGCTGGGCGACCTCTTCAGCCCTCAGGAAATCTCCG
>CALRZR010000406.1:0-3724 GCA_943372705.1 Opitutus sp. GAS368
ATTGGAGCGTTTGCACTTCCATGCCGGGAGTGGGGGATTGGATACGGCGGAGAGAGGCCGGAAGTGTGGACGGGGCGGGCGGGAGTTGGCCGGTGCGGGTGAGGGTGTCGGCGTCGATGGTCCAGCGGCCGGAGCCGGCGGCTTGCGAGGAGTAGTCGAGTTGGAAGGTGGACGGAGAGATGAGGCGGGGGCGG
Source organism: Opitutus sp. GAS368 (assembly GCA_943372705.1). Taxonomy (GTDB): domain Bacteria; phylum Verrucomicrobiota; class Verrucomicrobiia; order Opitutales; family Opitutaceae; genus GAS368. Next base: position 195 of record CALRZR010000406.1, read on the forward strand.
CCGAGGGTGACTTCGGAGGCGATGGAGCCGCCGCCGGAGAAGGCCCACTTAAAATCCCAGTTGCTGAGGGCGCTTTGAGTCCACGGGCCGGTGGCGTTGGGGCGGGCGAGGTAGGCTTGGGAATGGTTTTGGGCGTCGTAGCGGTGGTAGGCGACGACGGGGCGTTTTTGGGAATCGAAACCGAGTTGGAAGGACATGTTGATGAGGCCGCCGCCGGGTTGGGCGCCGTCGATGACTTCGCCGGTTTTCAGGGTGATGGGGAGGGCGAGCGGCTCGCCGCGGGAGTTTTCCCAATGGAGGAGGTCGCGGCTGCGGGCGTAGGAGAGGGTGTGGTTGGTGGCGCAGTCGGGGGTCTCGCGCCACATCCAGACGAGGTGGAAGCGGCCATCAGGGCCGAGGGTGGGCTCGCCGGCGTAGGCGTTGCGTTGGCCTTCGCCTTCGAGGAGGGGCGTGGTGAGCAGGCGTGACCAGGTGCGCGTGGCGGTATCGTAGCGGTTGTAGAGATCGGCGCCGTCGCCGCTGGAGCCGTCGCGGTAGCGGAAGAGGAGGGTGCCGGCGGCGTCTTTGAAGAAGACGGGGTAAGTGCAGCGCGTCTCGCGTTCGCCGGTCATGCGGTCGAGGCGTTCGAGGGAGGAGACGTCGTAGGGGACGCGCGTGCGGTAATACACGAGCGGGTCGACGTGCATGTTGCCGGAGAGGTGGAGGTGGCCGTCGCGGTCGAGGGCGAGGCGGAGGGTGTTGTGGCTATCCCAGGCGACGACGTTGGAGTCGCGTTTGCGTTTGGCATTGGGGATGCCGGGAGGCTGAAAGCGGGTCCACGTGGAGGCGGGGTCGGTGAGTTTACGGCCGAGGACGGTGATGCGGCGATCGGCGTCGTAGTAGGCGATGAACTGGTGGCCGCGTTCAGTGAGGAAACCGAAGGTGACGGGGTGGCCGGACCAGACGGTGCCGAGGAGTTCGCCGGGCGGCGGGGTGGGGGCGGTTTGGGCGGCGGAGGCGGGGCCGACGAGGGCGAGAACGCAGAGGGCCGATGCGAGGAAGGAGAGGCGGGCGCGAAAGTGAGAAGGAGAAAGAGAACGAGAAAGAGAACGAGAACGAGCGGGGGCGTGCGGCATGGTGCGGTGATGACGCCGCGGGAGGGGCGGATGTTGCGCGGAGGCCGAGGAGTCGAGGCGCGGGGGCAGGCGGCGAGTGAGCCGATGGATCGCTGTGTTGCTACGCTCCTTGCGATGACAAAGGGGGCGCGGCTGGCGAGGATGAGAAAAAGGGCGGGTCGGAGACCCTGCCCTACCTCTGACGGCGGTTGGCAACCGCCGCTCCGTGCGGGATCAGAAGTTGCCTTTGATGCCGAACTGGAAGTTTACGCCGTATTCGCCTTCGGCGGCGAACTTCACGTAGCGGGGGCTGCCGAGGGCGTAGGCGTAGTTTTGATCGCGGTTGTTGAAAATATTGCGCGCAGTGAAGTAGAGGCCGTAGCGGGCGTTGAGGCGGTAGTCGCCGGAGAGGTCGAGGCGGAGGCGCTCGGCCTGATAGTTCCAACCGGCGGCGCCGATATTGCCGGCGGCGATGGTGCCGACTCGTTTTTTGCCGACGAGGGTCCACTTGGCCATGAGCGAGAGGGGGCGGCGGTTGTAGCTGAAGCCCCAGTTGATCATCTTCGGCGTGAAGCCGCGGAAATCGGCTTCGGCGGGGCTTCGGTTGGTGACGAGCGTGGTGTTGGCGAAGACGCGGATTGCTTTGGCGAAATTCAGCGAGGTGAAGGTCGTGAGCGGAGCGTTAATGTCGAATTCCCAGCCGTTGATGTGCGTGATGCCGGGGACGTTGATCGGGGCATTGACCTGGAAGCCCTCGTATTCTTCACCGAGGCCGAGGTTCGCGAGGAAGGCGGGGGTCGCGAGGAAGTTCTGCGTGGCGAAGGAATTTTTGATCTGCTTGCGGTAGAAGCCGGCGGAGAGCACGGAGCCGTTGGCGGGATAATACTCGAGGCGGATGTCGCCGCTGTTGGCGGTCCACGGAATGAGAGCGGGGTTTTTCGTGGTGATGGTGCCGAGGGCGGCGCCGGTGTTGTTGCTGGTGGGATCGAAGTCGATCTGGTTGACGTTGGTCGCGCCGAGGATGTTGCCGAAGTCGGGGCGGCCGACGGCTTGGGCGAGACCGAGGCGGGCTTGGACGTTCTGCGTGATGCTGTAGGTGGCGTTGAGACTGGGGTAATAGCCGCCGTAGGATTTTTGGAGGCGGGCGCCGAGTTTTTGGTAGACGAGGGCATCTTCGGCGATGCCGTTGGCGATGCCTTCGGGGGTGGTGGTGTTGATCGTGTTGGCAGGGTAGATCAAAATGGGGCGGCGGTTGGCATCGAGGATGAGATTGCCGGCGGCGTCCTGGCGGTATTTCGCGTTGTTATCCTGGAGGACGGCGCGGCCGTCGTCGGTGGTGCGCTCGTAGCGAACGCCGCCGACGAGGCGGAGGCGGTTGTTGAAGAGCGCGATGTCGGCCATGAGATAGAGCGAATCGAGGCGCTCGGTAATCTGGTCGGGGGCGGTCAGGCTCGTGCGGACATCGGTGCGGCGGTTGGTCTGCGTATCGAAATACTGCGGAAAGTTTTCGTAGAGCTGATAGGCGCGCCGGCTGCTGACGAACTGGGCTTGCTGGACATTCCGCGGCATCGGGAAGGACAGCATGGCTTGGTTGAGGATGCTGAAGGGCAGGGCGGTGACGGCGTCGTCGGCGGTGTTGGCGCGGCCGTCGGCGCCGACGAAGATGGGGTTGAAGGAGGCGTTGCGGCGGGCGCGGTAGGTCTCGTTGGTGGAGGCGCCGGCCTTGACGGAAAAGTTGGTGCGGTCGGTGAAGAATTTCCGTTTGGCGTCGAAGCGGGCGCTCTTGGCGGTGGAGTCGTTGTCGCGCGTGGTGTTGGCGCCGTTCAGGAAGAAGTTGTAGGAGTTGAGATCGAAGGGGTTGATGATCTGGCCGGCGGCGTTGCGCACGGTGACATTGCCGGGGAGGTATTGGCTGAAGCCGTCAAGATCGATGGTGGCGGACTGGATACGGGCGCCGGCGGTCTCGAACTGGCGGTGGGAATTGGCGCGGTAGGTCTGGTCGGAAAAGTTGTAACCGGTGGAGCCGGTGAAGTCCCAGAGGGCGCCGATGTGGCGGTAGTTGAGGCGGAAGACGTTGTTGCGGACGCGGACGTAGCGGGCGGTGTTGTTGACGTTGACGGCGCCGGAACCGGGGCGGCCGCGGGTAAAGTTGTCGCCCCACGCGAGGGGGTTGGTGCCGGTGTTGAGGATGAAGTTGTGCTGTTCGTAATCCTGCACGAGCCAGTTGCCGGAGTAGGAGAAGGAGAGGGTGTCGACGGGGGAGAGTTTCCAATCGAGGCGCGTGCCGATGGCGTAGCGGTGTTCGTAGACGGGAAAGATGTTGTATTGGAAGGTGGTGAGGTAGGGGTTATCGACGGTGGCGCGGAGGGGATTCGCGGCGGTGGTCGTGGTGTTAAAGGTGCGGTTGACGCGGCGGGCGGAGCCGAACTGTTCGTT
>CALRZR010000407.1:0-3711 GCA_943372705.1 Opitutus sp. GAS368
GCTGTGCGCGTCGATGATTACGTTTCGCACGCCGCGGATGGCCTACGACGTGTTGTTCGGGCGCCTCATCAAAGATTACGAACTCCGGTGCCGCCCGGTGTCGGAGTTGAAGCTGAACGCCGTGCGCGTCTCGACCCACCTGTGCAACAGCGTCGAGCAATGCGACCGGCTCATCGCCGCGGTGGCGGAAATCCTGAAGAAAACGTGATGGGCGCGTTACTGCACTTCCACGATCATTTCGATTTCGACCACCGCGCCGCGGGGCAACGAGGCCATACCGAGGGCGGCGCGGGCGTGTTTGCCACGATCGCCGAAAACGGCGACGAGCAGATCGGAGCAACCGTTCATGACGGCGGGCTGCGCCTTGAAATCGTCGGTGCCGTTGACGAAGCCGCTGACCTTCACGATCCGTTTCACTTTGGAGAGATCGCCGATTTCCTTTTTCAACGAGGCGAGCAGCGCGAGGGCGGTCGTGCGTGCGGCGGTGTTGGCGGTCTTTTCATCGGTGTCCTTGCCCACTTTTCCCGCGATGACCTTGCCCTCGGCATCGTAGGGGAGATGGCCGGAAAGGAAGACCAGATTACCGCTGCGCACGGCGGGCACGTAGTTGGCAATGGGCGCATTCGTGACGGGCAACGTGAGACCGAGGGCGGCGAGTTTCGCCTCGGGCGTGGCGGGCGCGGTCTGGGCGCCGAGCGGGGCGAGCGAAAGGGCGGCGAAGAGGAGAGCGGGGATGAGGGGGCTGCGCATGGTGGCGGCACGTTGAATTTATGATCATCGCACGACGACTATTTTTTGCAGTGCTGGTGTTTTTTGTCACGGAGAGCCGCGCCGTGGAATTGAAACACGACCTCTATGTGTGTGTGAACCTCAGCGGGCAGGGCAGTGTGATGGGGCGCAGCGGGCCGTTGCTCAGCGGGCTTTATCGGTCAGAGGACCGCGAAAGTTTCGAGCACCTCGGGCCGCATCACATCCGGACGTTTTCGGTGACGCACGATCCGAGTGAGCCGGCACGGCTCTACGTGGCGCTGCTCGACGGAGTCCTGCGCACGCCCGACCGCGGGAAGTCGTTTCGGATCGTCACGAGCTGGGACATGACTGAGGCGAAATCCATCTCGGTGGACCGCAATCGCACGGAGCATATTTACACAGGCATCCCGGACGGCATCGCGGTTTCGCATGATCGCGGGCAGACGTGGAAGCGAATGAACGACGGCATTCGGCGCGCCTATACCGAGTCGATTCTCGTCGACCGCACCAAGGTGGGTCGCGTGCTCGCCGGGACGGAAAAGGGTATTTATCTCACCGAGGACGGCGCGCGCACGTGGCGACTCGTGCAGGCGACGGATAAGGTAACGTATAGTCTGCGGCAATCGCCACATGACCCGAAGGTGTTCCTCGCGGCGACGTCGGCCGACGGCGCGCTGCGCTCGACGGACGGCGGGGCGACGTGGAAGCGCGTCACGGGCGTGCCGAGCGAACGCACGCTGCACAATGCGGAGTTCGATCCGCGGAATGCGCAGCGGCTCGTCTACTGCGGGTGGGGTGCGGGCGTGCAGGTGTCGGAGGATGGCGGGAAAACGTGGCTCGACCGCACGGCGGGCTTGCCGAAGCGGGAAGTGTGGAAAGTCGCGGTCGATCCCGATCTGCCCGACCGACTTTACGCCGCGCCCTATTTGGAGCCGCTGTTTGCGTCGGACGATTTCGGTCGGACGTGGCGCAAGCTGCAGTGGGAAAAAGCAACGGTGTTCGACCTCGTGTTTGTGCCACGGAAATGACCATGAAAACCTCTCTCGCTCTAGTTTCCCTGTGGGTGTGCACGCTAGGCGCGTCGGTCCTGCCAGCGCAGCCGTCGTTCACGGCGCCACCGCCGTCGACGGCGCCCGTGCTCGATGCCGCGATACGTCGCGAGCAGTATCTGGCGCGTCGCATGGAATCGCTCCGGTGGCGCGCGGCGCTGGCGACTCCGGGCGATCCGACCAAGCTCGGACTCGCGGAGATCGCGGCGAAGTTGGCGCTGCGCGAAGATGCGGCGGCGTGCTCGGAGCGCGTCATCGAGCTGATGAATAAACCGTCGGCGGACATGTTCTGGATGTTCCCCGTCACCTGTATTTCGTATCTCGGGCGCGATCAGCTCACACCGGCGGCGAAAACGGCGATTCGCGAGGCGTGGCGGACCTATTATCCGCTGCGCGGCGACACGGAGAACCACTGGGTGATGTATTACACGACGATGCACCTGATGGCGGATCTTTGGCCGAACGAAGGCGAAGACCGGTGGTTCAATGGGAAGACCTCGGCGGAAATTTCGGCGGAGTCGCGCGCGTTTCTCCTGCACTGGATGGACCTCGCGACGACGATTGGGCAGGGCGAATACGACTGCACGCACTACCTCGGGGAATACTCGATCCCGATGTTGTTTCTCTCCGTGTGGGCGAAGGACCCGGAGATGCGGCAACGCGGCAAAATGATGCTCGATTGGGTGATGGCGGACTTCGCCGTTGAGACGCTTAACGGCACCTACATCGGCTCACACGCGCGCACGGACGACACGACGGTGTTGGAGAAGTGGAATGCGCTCTCGTCGTATTTTGCGTGGCAGATGCTCGGTAATTGTCCGGCGCCGGCGGCGTATGGCGGCTGGGGAATTTATTTCGCGGCGGTCGCGGACCACTACGAATTGCCCGAGGTGATCTACCGCATCGGCACCGACCGCAGCGGCGCCTACACCCACATCGAGCGGAAACGCACGCGGCACCGCTGGCGCAATAGCGACGTGCGCAATGCGCCGGTCTACAAGACGGCCTACGTGACCAAGGACTACGCGCTCGGCTCCGACCAGGGCGGGCTCCTGCAACCGATTCAGCAGCACTCGTGGGATCTCACGTGGGCGGTGCCGGATCCGCGCGGCGTGCACAATACGATCTTCTCGGTGCAGCCGTTTTACGGCGCGGAGGAGCTGATGATGTATTTCACGGAGATGCCCGACTACATGCCGGCGGCGGTGACCTTCCAGGGAAAGCCGACCTACATCGCGGAAAGCAAACTGCTCGGCGGCTCGCCGTATGAGCAGATTTTCCAGCAGGATGATACGCTGATTTCACTGAGCGATATTCCGGCGAGCGCGCCGTGGAAACAGGTGAACGGCTTTTTCTCGAAGGACCTCGTGAATTTGGAGGAGGATAAGTCGGGCTGGATTTTCGCGCAGGGTGGCAGCACCTACATCGCGTATCGGCCGCTCGCGGCCTACGAGTGGCGTCCGCTGGAGAAAGGCGGGAAACGCCTGATGTCACCGCACGCGAAGAACGGCACGCTGTTGCAGGCGGCGGCGGCGGGTGAGTTTGCGAATTGGGATGCGTTTAAGACGGCGATCCGCGCGCTGCCGCTGGTGGTGAAGATGGAGCCGACGCCGAGCGTGAAATTCACGACTCTGCGTGGAAAAAAGGTGGAGGTTGCCTACGGCGCGGCGCCGAAAGTGGACGGGCGCGCGGTCGACTACGCGAAGGAGTGGAAGCTGTTCGCGGGGCCGTATCTCAATGCGGAGGTCGGCGGGCGGAAACTTACGATGACGCACGGGCGCTTGAAGCGCGTGCTCGATTTCAACACGCTGACGATTTCCGATGCGGTTACTCAATAGTTCGTCGGCGAGGTGGTGCGCGTTGACCTCAACGCGCTGGTTTGGCTTTAGTGCGAACGTCCTGAAGCGCGTTG
>CALRZR010000408.1:0-3686 GCA_943372705.1 Opitutus sp. GAS368
GCCACGCTCGACGGCGCTCGGCTCCCCCCGCCGTTATTCGGCGCCCGGTCGCGCGTCAGTCCCGTCACCGCATCCGTGTGCTCCGTGAAAAACAACACTGCCCGCCGCTGCACCTCGTCGAGCAAGACCGCGTCCTCCTTCGCCACCCCGTAACCGCCACCCGCCCCCACCCACGCCTCCTGCGCGCGCACTCCGTGCACCATCGCCACCGCGCAGACCACCATCGCGAAAACCCTGCTCACCTCGACCATCGTTCCCCGCGTCACCCGCCGGAAAATCCGCCGAAGGAGTCCCCGTCGCTCTTCCCGAGCGCAATTCACTCCGTGGGGTTGGGGTTTGAGGAGCATTCGCTTCATGCGAGCCGCCTTTCATTTGGTGTGATCGTCACGCATAGCGCGCGCGAGGAGAAATTTCCTCCGCATCAATTTTTCTCACGGTCCGGTTACCGAAACGCATTCCCAGCTTCCCCCATCCCGCTTGCTTCACCGATTGTCCATCGTTCATTCGACATTAGTCATTAGACATTGGTCATTGAGCCTTGGACCTTGGTCCTTTCTCGCATCCCTCTGCGTTACCACTTTCCTTCCACTTCGTCTTCCCCCCGCGCATGTCCCACCACGCCCCGCGCCCCGAGGATGCTTTCCTCACCCGCCGCGATTTCCTGAATCGCTGCGGCCTCGGTTTCGGCGCCCTCGGCTTCGCCGCTCTCGCCGGCCCGAATCTCTTCGGCGCCTCGCCCGACGCCTCTGCCGCCGCCACGCCCGGCGTCAACCTCCACACCCCCCTCGCTCCGCGCGCCCCGCATTTCCCCGCCAAGGCCAAACGCGTCATCCACATTTTCGCCAACGGCGGTCCGTCCCAAGTCGACACCTTCGACCCCAAACCTTCGCTCAACAAATACCACGGCAAACCGCTCCCGCTCGATCTCAAGACCGAGCGCAAAACCGGCGCCGCCTACCGCTCGCCCTTCGCGTTTAAGAAATACGGCCAATCCGGCATCGAGGTCAGCGAACTCTTTCCACATGTCGCCGCGAGCATCGACGAGATCGCCGTCATCCGCTCGATGCACGCCGATGTCCCCAACCACGAACCGTCGCTCATGTTGATGAACTGCGGCGACGCCCGTCTCCCGCGTCCCGCCCTCGGTTCGTGGGTCACTTACGGGCTCGGTTCCGAAAACCAAAATCTCCCCGGCTTCATCTCCATGTGCCCCGGCGGCTACCCGATCCAGGAGTCGCAAAACTGGCAGAGCGCCTTTCTCCCCGGCATCTACCAGGGCAACTACATCAACACCGCTTTCACCGACATCGACCGCCTCATCGAGCACATCCGCAACACCTCCACGCCGCCCAAAGCCCAGCGCGCCCAGCTCGATCTCCTCCAAAAACTCAACGCCCGCCACGCCGCCCAACGCTCGCACGAGGCCCAGCTCGAAGCCCGCATCCAATCCTACGAGCTCGCCTACCGCATGCAGCTGGAGGCCACCGACGCGTTCACCATCGCCCGCGAACCCGCCGCCATCCGCGAACTCTACGGCGACACCACGCAGGGCCGCCAACTGCTCACCGCCCGCCGCCTCCTCGAAAAAGGCGTCCGCTTCGTTCAAGTCTGGCACGGCGACGGCCAGCCCTGGGACGCCCACGACGACATCGAGCAAAACCACCGCCGCCTCGCCGGTGAGAGCGACCAAGCCATCGGCGCCCTCCTCAAAGATCTCAAACAGCGCGGCATGCTCGACGACACCCTCGTCATCTGGGGCGGCGAGTTCGGCCGCACCCCCGTCGTCGAACTCCCCACCGCCGGCGCCAATGCCGGCAAAGTCAACGGCCGCGACCACAACCACTACGGCTTCACGATGTGGATGGCTGGCGGCGGCGTGAAACGCGGCTATATCCACGGCGCCACCGACGAGTTCGGTTTCAAAGCCGTCGAGAAACCCGTCCACGTCCACGACCTCCACGCCACCATTCTCGCGCTCCTCGGTTTCGACCACGAGAAACTCACCTACCGCCACGCCGGCCGCGATTTCCGCCTCACCGACGTCCACGGCAAAGTCGTCCGCGACCTCATCGCATGACCCCGTCCCTCCGCCTTGGCCGCGAGCGCCAGCATGTAGATCCTCTCTCGTTCTCGTTCCTCGTTCTCTTTCTCGTTCTCTCTTCCGTCTCCGCACGATCCTCCCACGCCGCCCCGCTCGCGCCCGAGCACGTCGAGTTCTTCGAATCCAAAATCCGCCCCATCCTCGTCGATTCCTGTTACCCGTGCCACAACGCCGCCGAGGGCAAAACCAAAGGCAGCCTCGCCCTCGACACCCGTGACGGCCTCCTCAAAGGCGGCGCCACCGGCCCCGGCCTCATCGCCGGCGATCCCGACAAAAGCCTTCTCATCCAAGCCGTCCGCTACACCGACGAAGACCTGCAAATGCCCCCGCTCAAAGACGGCGTCGGCGGCAAACTCTCCCCCGAAAAAATCGCCGACCTCGAAACGTGGATACGCCTCGGCGCCCCCGATCCCCGCACCGGCCCCGTCATCGCCGCCGCGCTCGACATGACCCGCGCCCGCCAACACTGGGCCTTCCAACCTCTTCCTCAGCCCCCAGACCCCGTCTCCCAAACCCCAGACCCCATCTCCGCCCTCGTCCTCCCCAAACTCACCGCCGCCCGCCTCTCCCCCGCCCCCGCCGCCGATCCTCGCACGCTCCTCCGCCGCCTCACCTACGACCTCACCGGCCTCCCGCCCACACCCGAGGAGATGGAGTCCTTCCTCAGCGACTCCGCCTCGTCCGCTCAGCCCCATCCGTCCCCTTCGTCCCATCAGTCCCATTCCGCTGCCTTCGACGCCGCCTACACCCGCGCAGTCGACCGCCTCCTCGCCAGCCCGCGCTACGGCGAGCGTTGGGGCCGTTTCTGGCTAGATGTCGCCCGTGACGCCGACACCCAGGGCTACCTCGTCGGCAACGCCGAACGCCGCTTCGCCTACTCGCACACCTACCGCGACTACGTCATCCGCGCCTTCAACACCGACAAGCCCTTCGACCAATTCCTCGTCGAGCAACTCGCCGCCGATCGCCTCCCCCTCGGCGAAGATCGCACCCCGCTCGCCGCGATGGGTTTCCTCACGCTCGGCCGCCGCTTCCTCGGCAACCAAAACGACATCATCGATGACCGCATCGACGTCGTCACCCGCGGCCTCCTCGGCCTCACCGTCGCGTGCGCCCGCTGCCACGACCACAAGTTCGATCCCGTCTCGATGCGCGACTACTACGCGCTCCACGGCATCTTCGCCTCCTCCGAGGAACCCGCCGAAAAACCGCTCCTCGCCAAACTCGACGAATCCGCCCCCGCCTACCGCGAATTCCTCCGCAAACGCGCCGAAATCGAAGTCAAAATCGAAGCCAAGAAACGCGAACTCGTGGACACCTTTCTCGCCGACCAGCGCAAGAAAACCGGCGACTACCTCCTCGCCGCGCACGACGCCGCCGAACTTCCCGCCACCGAAAAATTCGAACTCTTCGCCGGCACCCGCAAACTCAACATCGAGATCCTGAAACGCTGGCAAAAATATCTCGCCGACCACGCCGCCTCCCCCGGCCCCCTCCTCGCCCCGTGGTTCGCCGCCCTCCGCCTCACCGACTCCGCGTCCGCCGTCGCCACCCACACCGCCCTCACTTCCCCGTCCTCCTCCCC
>CALRZR010000409.1:0-3651 GCA_943372705.1 Opitutus sp. GAS368
TGCCGCCGCCAACCTCGCCCGCACTGCGCAGCAGATCATCGGCCTCACCCAGCGCCAGTCCTACAAGGATGATCCCGCCGCCGGTTGGTCGCACTACCGGGACGGCAAGTTCAACGGCAACACCGGCGTCACCCGCCAGTGGGGCCTCGACGAATGGACCTCCCGCGCCGCACAGGGCACCTACCTTCACTGGCTCGTCGGCAACGCGCTCGTGCCCGACAAAGACACCGACCCGAATCACACCGGTATCCAGATCGTCGACCGCACCACGATCACCTCGCTCCGCGAGTTGCCCGCCGCCGGTGAGACCTTCCAGAGCACGCTGGACAGCGCCAACTCCCACCTCAATCCCCTCGGCCTCAGCCCCGGCGCCATCGCCTTCGATATCTCGGCCGCCGACCTCAAAGCCGGCAAGTCGCACTACGAGCAAATCTACGAGCGCTCCCTCCGCGCCGTGTTGAACGCCAAGGGCGCCTTCGATCAGGCCGGCAAGATGACGCGTCTCCTCCGTTCGCAGGAAAATCAGCTCGACGGCTCCAACGCCGCCATCGTCGACCAGGAGCGCGCCTACGTGAAGCAGCTCATCGACATCTACGGCACACCGTATTCTGGCAGCATCGGCGCCGGCAAAACCTACGCCCAGGGCTACACCGGCCCCGACACCGCGCAGTGGTTCATCGTCGACCGTCCCACCGACCTCGTCGATTCCACCGCCCCGATCAGCATGGACGTCCGCGTGCCGCTCGAAATCGATGCGTTCGAAGCCTTCGACGTGGAGTCGGTGAAGAATGCCTTCGATGGCGAAGAGGGTGTGGCCAAAACCGTCGTTAAGACCGTGACGGTGCAGCCGAATCAATTCGTGCAGTTTGCCGATGTCTGGTCCAGCGGCGGCTCGCCTTTGGGCACCCGCGCCGTCACCGGCCGACTGCAACAAGCGCTGCTCGACACCCATGAAGCCTACGGCTCCCTGCTCGCGGCGCTCGATCGCCTCCAAGCCAAACAGCAGCAGTTCAAGCGGCGCTACGACCTCTACCTCGAGCTCATCAACACGCGCCTCGCCGCGGCCGAGGCCCAAGGCGAGGCCGACGAGCAGATCGCCAAGCTGATGCAGGCGCAGAAGGACCTCCGAGCCGCCGCGTTCTACCTCGATATCTCGGGCAATTTCGTAGCCAGTCTCGCGTCCTCCATCGCGGAGTTCCTCCCCGGAGAAGTCGGTCTCGCGAACGACATTCTTTCCCCGGCACGCGGCGCGCTCCTCCTCACCGCCTCGCTCACGGGCAACCTGACTGCAATCGCCGGCGCCATCCTGACCAACGAAGCCGACAAGCTCGACCTGGACATAGAGGACATCCAAGGCACGGCTGACGGCACGATCGAGGAACTCGGCTTCACCTACCAGCAGGCCCAGGTCGCCTACGAGTTTGAACTCATCTATCGCGAGTTGCTCAACGCGCGCCACGAGGCACTCCTGCTGGTCGGGGCCACGCAGCGGGGCAACGAGCGCATGCGCAACGTCATCGCCGAGGGCGTCCGCATCCAGGAAGAGCGCACCCTCTTCCGCCAGCGCGCCGCCGCCCTCGTTCAAGGCTACCGCACGAAGGACGTCACCTTCCGCACGTTCCGCAACGAAGCCCTCGAGCAATACCGCTCCCTCTTCGATCTCGCCGCGCGCTACACCTACCTCGCTGCGAAGAGCTACGATTACGAAACCGGTCTCCTCGGCTCCACCACCGGTCAGGACGTGATCAACAAGATCGTCGCTTCCCGCGCCCTCGGCGATCTCACCGGCGGCACCCCGCAGGCCACCGTCAGCACCACCGGCGACTCTGGTCTCGCCGGCACGATGGCGCGAATCCAAGCCGATTGGTCCGTCGCCAAGGGCCGCCTCGGTATCAACAACCCCGACGAAAACGGCACGCTCTTCTCCCTGCGCCGCGAACTCTTCCGTCTCCTCGACGACCCGACCCGCACCGATGACGACGCCGCGTGGCAGCAGACCCTCGAGCAACACATCGTCTCGAATCTCCTCTCCGATCCCGACGTCGCCGCCAACTGCCGCAACCTCCGCAAGCCCGACGGCAGCGCGATTCCCGGCATCGTGATTCCGTTCCGCACCACCATCGAGCACGGCCAAAACTTCTTCGGCCTCCCGCTCGCCGGCGGCGACAACGCCTTCTCGCCCTCGAACTACGCCACGAAGATCTACTCCGTCGGCATGGTCCTCCGCGGCTACGTTGGCATGAATCCCTACGCCATCGGCGTCGTGAACGCCGGCACGCCCGCGAGCAACGACCCGAAAGCCCTCAGCGCCTCGCCGTATCTCTACCTCATCCCGACCGGCACCGACTACATGCTCGCCCCGCCGCTCGGCGACACCGGCCAAGTCCGCGCCTTCAACGTCGCCGACCAGGCCCTCCCGCTGCCCTTCAACCTCGGCGCCACCGCGTTCTCGACGACGCAGTTCTACAACGCGAACGGCACGCTCAGCGAACAGCCCTGGATCCTCCGCAAACACCAGGCCTTCCGCCCCGTGAGCGACCCCGCGTTCTTCTACAGCAGCATCCCCTCCGAGTTCACCAGCTCCCGCCTCGTCGGCCGCAGCGCGTGGAACGGCGGGTGGAAGATCGTGATCCCCGCCTACAGCCTCCTCGCCAACGAACCCGAAGGCCTGAACCGCTTCGTGTCCTCCGTAAAAGACATCGAGCTCTTCCTCCGCACCTACAGCCACTCCGGAAACTAAAGTAGGGCAGGGTCTCCGACCCGCCCTCCCAAGAGCCGTTTGAACCGCTAATCTTCGCTAATTTCCGCTAATCCCAAACCGGAACCCCCAATGCCCCGCGCCTCGCCGATTAGGCGAGGCCCGCACGCGTCCCCACCCTCCCTTCTCCTCCGAAAAATCAGCGTAAATTAGCGATTACACTCTCCATCCTCCGTCCCCCGCCCACTCAGGACCATCCGCGCCATTCGCGTAATCCGCGGTCAAAAATTCTTCTCCCAAGCCCAATGAACGCCCACGCCTCCGCGGCCCGAGCTCTCGCTCTCTCCGTCCTCCGCCCTCTGTGCCTCTGTGTCTCCGTGGTTCCCTTCCTCGCCTTGTCCCTCGCCACGCCCGCGCCCGCCCAGCAAGCCATCTCGCGCCCTGTCGGCTACCTCGTGCAAACGATCCCCGCCGGCCAGACGCGCTCCTTCTCGATTCCCTTCGACGCCGCGCTCTCGCGCCTCGCGAACACCGTCGGCCGCCTCACCGCCGTCGGCCCGACCACGCTTGAAAACGCCGCCGCCGGCTGGACGCCCGGCGCCTTCTCCACCGCCGCCTCGCCCTACTTCGTGCGCCTCACCAGCGGCACGCACACCGGCCGCACGTTCCGCATTTCCTCCGCCACCGCCAACACTGCCACGCGCCTCACGATCGCCGACGACGGCCTCGATCTCACGACACTCAACCTCGCCGTCGGCCCCACCGGCACCGCCTACGAGATCATCCCCGGCGACACCTTCGCCTCCTTCTTCGGCACCACCGCCCCCGGCGATTCGCTCGCCGTCCAAGGCGCCGCCGATCCCCTCGCCGCCGACCTCATCCAAGTCTGGGGCGGCGCCGCGTGGTTGAGTTTCTACTACAACACCACCTGGGCCCGCTGGGCCCGCGACACC
>CALRZR010000410.1:0-3635 GCA_943372705.1 Opitutus sp. GAS368
GCCTGCTCATCGGCGGCGGAGCCGGCGCGGGAAGGGTGGTGGGAAGAATTTTTCATGAGCGGGCCTCCTGGTCGGGGGTGGAGGACTCGTCGGTGGTGTGGTGCGGGAGCGTTTCGGAAGGGAGGGCGGCGCGGAGGAGACGGAGGGCGCGGGCGTGTTGTTTTTCGACGGTGCTGACGGCGATGCCGAGGCGGTCGGCGATTTCGCGATGGGAAAGGAGTTCGACTTTGCGAAGGAGGAGGACGGAGCGACAGCCCTCGGGGAGCTCGGCGATGGCTTGTTGGAGCAGCGCGAGTTCCTGTCGGGCCATGACCTGCTGGGGCACGGTGGGCGAGGCGGCGGCGGTGGTTTCGTGGGCGGGATCGGCGGAGCCGGCGGTGCCCTCGGGGGAGATGCTGCGGCGCTTGAGGCGGTTGATGGCGAGGCGGCGGGCGGTGACGTAGAGGAGCGCTTCGGGCTTGTCGGCGGATTTGTTTTCGACGGACGGATAGACGCGCAAATAGGCGTCGTGGGCGACGTCCTGGGCCTCGGTGGTGTTGCCGAGCAGGCGGGCGAGGTAGCGGCGCAGCGGAGAGATCGTCGCGCGGTAGAGCGAGGTGAAGTCCTTGGGGCTGGAAGGCTCGTCAGACATCGGCTCGCGGTGCATCGGTTCGACCGGGCCGGGTGAGCCGGGCGGGGCGAAGCGAGGGAGGGGAAGTGTGGAAGATGATTTCACGCCTACCCCGTGCGACAACCGGCAACGGGAAACCCGCTAGTGGCATGGAAGATTTTTTCTTTGAGGGAGGCACGGCGTCGGGAGACAGACGGACGACGGCTTCAGAAAGGCGCGGTTCCGAAGAACGGGCAACCAAGTATCCCGCGCCGATAGCTGAGGAACATTGGCCACGGCCGGCGGTGCCGGCGGCGGCATCCCTTATCCCGCAAATTTTCTGACGATGCTTCCCGCAGATTCAGGATTCCGCAGATTTTTCTCTCGAGGATTCCGAATCTGCGGGAAAATCACTGGTTGGTCGCGAGGCCATCGCTTGGCCTTACTCAGAGAGAGGGCAAAATATCCAGGCTAACACCGGATAGTCTTGCGTTTGGGGGCGATGGGGGCGCCGCGGCGGGATTTGAGGATGTAGGGCTCGGCGTCGGGGATTTTGCAGGCGGTATCGCCCATGTCGGCTTCGACGCGGCCGATGCGGCGGGCGGTCGCGATGGCTTGTTCGCCGAGCGGGGCGACGTAGGTGCCGACCGAGATGATGTAGCCGTTCATCGCGAGGCGGACTTCGTCGGGCGCGGCGGTGAGGGTCTTCGCGACGCGGTCGAGCAGCGCGCCGAATTTCTTGATCGGCAACTCGGAGTCGGGGACAATCGTGGCGAGAGCACCGAGAGTGCGCCAGCCGGCGACGGCGGTGTTTTCGTTTTTCGAATCGATCCACTTCGTCGCGAGCGCGAAACCGTCGGGGTGTTCGGAGGCGACCCACGGCACGATGGTGCCGGCGATCATCGTCCAATTCGGGGTGTCGGCCCATTGCTGGAGTTGTGCGGGCGTGAACTTCGCGCCGTCGGCCACCATGCCCGCGAGGTATTGAGCGTCGGCGTTGCCAGTGGCGTAGAGCTGAAGGGCGAGGGCTTGGTCGCCTTTGATGCTTTTCTGAATGACTTTGAGGTCGGCGACTTTGACGCCGAAGAACGGCTCCTTGGCGCCGTGTTTGATAAAGATTTTTTTCGTGGCTTCGCTGCCTTTGGCGGCGAGCGCGGACATGGTTTGGGCGAGCGTCATGGCGAGGTGGGGACGAGGGAGTGGCGAGGCAACGCGGGGCGACGGGCAGAATAGGAAGGCGAGTGCGGAACGCGGATCAAGAAGAGTCGCGGCGGCGGATCGCGCAAATGAGCCCAGGAAATCTACGGGGACAAAAAGGTGGCTTTGGCTTGGGCGAGGGCGGACTCGTAGGCGGCGGCGAGTTTATCCCAGCGCTGATTGGTCGCTGCGTCGATTTGTTGGCGGGCGGGATCAGCGTCGAACCAGGCGATGGTGCGGCGAATGCCGTCGGCGAAACGCGTTTTCGCGGAGAAACCGGGCACGAAACGTTTGAGCTTCGCGTTGTCGAAGACGGCGGAGACGGCTTTGTCGCCGAGCAACGTGCCTTCGACGGCGGGGACGCAGAAGATGAGGAAATCGGACGGGATGTGCACGAAGCGCGGGGCGGTGACGCCGGCGGCGTCGGCGGCGTGTTGGAAGATTTGGTTCCACGTGAGCACTTCGTCGGACGTGATATGGAAGGCTTCGCCGAGGGTAGCGGGATTGCCGAAGAGGCCGCAGAGGCCTTGGGCGAAATCGGTGTTGTGCGTGATTGTCCAGAGCGAGTTGCCGTCGCCAGGGATGATCACGGGGGCGCCGCGGCGCAGGCGGTCGATGGTGGTCCAGCTCTGGCCCCACGCGTTAAGGACGAGCGGGACCTGATCTTCGCCGTAGGTGAGGGACGGGCGCACGATCACAGCGGGAAACGCGGTGGTGCGGTGAGCGGTTTCGAGCACTTCTTCGCAGGCGATTTTTTGGCGCGAATATTCCCAGTGCGGGTTCACGCGCGGCGTGGATTCGGTGATGAGGTAGTGAGCGAGGGGTTTTTGGTAAACGCTCGCTGAACTGATGAAGATGTATTGGCGGGTGGAGTCGCGGAACAACTCAAGGTCGCGGTGAATATCGGCGGGCGTGAAGGCGATCCACTGCACGACGACATCCCACGTGTGGCCGCGGAGCGCGGCGCGCACGCTGTCGACATCGGTGAGGTCGGCGACGAGCGAGTGGGCGCCCGGGATGGGGCGGCGCTGGCCGCGGTTGAGGAGCCAAAGTCCGTGGCCGGCGGCGATGGTCTGTTGCGTGGCGGCGCGGCTGATCACACCGGAGCCGCCGAGGAAGAGGATTTTCATAGGGACGGAAGCGGATGATGGAAAATGGGTGCGGGAAGATCGGAGACGGTGAGTAAAGACTCAGGGGCGACGCGTGGTGTCGCTGAGCGACCAGGCGCCGACGGGGATGCTCCGGAGTTTGCTCACGGTTTCGAGCGTCGCGCGCTGGCAACGTTGGGGCGGGAGGCCGCGGAGGATGTTTTCCAAATCATCGACGACGAGTTGGCCGATGAGCGGTTGGATTTCAGGGACGCTGCCGCAGCGGTGGGCTTGAATCAGGGTGTTGGGCGTGGAGCGGCCGGGCTCATTCGGCGGAACGGGTTCCTCGGGCCAGACGTCGATGCCGGCACGGATGTGTCCGCTGGCGGCGGCGGCGAGGAACTCGGGAAAATTTACGAGGGCGGCGCGGCTCGCGAGGACGACGACGCTGCCGGGTTGCATGCTCGCGAAGTGGCGCTGGCCGATCTGGCCGGCGTTCTCGCTCGTGACGGCGGCGAGGAGAAACACGACGCGGGCGCGCGTGAAGCACTCGTCGAGCGTGGCGGGGATCACGTCCTGCTCGCGGAGGACGGACGGGTGAATCCACGGATCATGGACGAGAATCTCGCGGGAGAAGGGTCGGAGGAGCGGGAGCAGGGCGCGGCCGGAGTTGCCGAGGCCGACGATGGCGAGCGGTTTGCCGGAGAGGAGAAACGAGTCGTGGTTGTCGCCTTTGAACTCTTTGCCGACGCGCAGCGCGG
>CALRZR010000411.1:0-3632 GCA_943372705.1 Opitutus sp. GAS368
GGCAATCCCGGCGGCACGCTCGTCGGCGCCAATTACAACGGAGGCTCCCTCGCTCCCTACGCCAATATCAACGACGTCCCGGTCGCCCAGGTCATTCGCGACCGTTTCGGCGTGATCAAGACTGTCCAACAAGTCTTCACCCAATGGGACCCGGGCGCCGAAATCCACCCCGATTCCGCCAAGCTCCTCATCAACGACCGCACCCTGCTCGACGGCTACAAAACCCAAGACCAGTCCGGCTACGTGAACTACAACGGCTCCATGCTCGACGATCGCCTCACGCTCCTCGCCGGCGCCCGTCGTGAAATGCACCGCGACAGCGGCCAATACCTCACGGCCAACTTCCCCTGGTTCTCTCCCCCGCCATACGCGTGGGCTGACCAAGCGACCTACTCCCCGGCCGTTTACAACTACTCCCCGGCCTACGCTGGCGGATACGACCAGTTCTACCGCACGGCCGGCACGTCTTACATGGGCGGTCTCTCGTTCGAAGTGAAGAAAGGCCTCAACGTCTTCACCTCCTACTCGAAGACCTTCCGTATTAACTTCGGCAATGCGGGCGGCATCGGCACGATCGACATTCCCTACATCTGGGACGCCGCTCGCACCTACCTCGCGACCCAAGGCAGAAATTCGTTCACCTATAACGGTGCGACGATCAACTCCGCTGACTCGCTCCAGGCTGCCCTCTCCGCCAACGGCGCCCTCAGCAAGGTCGCCAACGAAACCGGCACCAACCTTGAGCTCGGCGTAAAGACCACCCTCTGGAACAACCGCCTCGTCGGCACCTTCTCCCTGTTCCGCGCCGAGCGCTCCAATCAGCGCTACGACGACACGGCCCGTCAGCTCGCCGAACCGCTCAACTACGGCAACAACCTCGGGATCTTCGGTCCCGTCGGCACCATCGGACCTGACGGCGTTATCCGCGCCAATTCCCGCGTCCTCCGCTGGCGCACCGTCGGCGTGAAGAACCGTATCGAAGGCGCCGACTTCGAGTTCATCTACACCCCGATGCGCAACTTCCAGTCCGTATTGAACGGCTCCTGGATGTGGACCGCGAAGACCCTCGATGACCCGACCCGTCCGAAGCCCGGCACCGCTGCCTACAACGCCGCCGCCGCCGCGACCAAGGTCGCCACCGATATCTTCTACGGTGCGCGCATCGAAAACGTTCCCGAGTTCCGCCTGAACTCCACGAACAAATACACGTTTAACCAAGGTGTCCTCGCCGGCCTCTCGCTCGGCGCCGCCGCCCGTTACTCCTCCAGCACCGTCGTCTCCCGCAGCGTTGACTGGAATCCCCTCAACGGCGGCTTCCAGGCCGGCAATTTCTTGGTGTTCGACACCACGGCTGCCTACAACTGGGACCTCGCCGGCTACCGCATGACCAGCAACCTCGGTATCTACAACGTCACCGACAAGAAATACTTCGAGGGCACCTACGTCGCTTCTCCGCGTCGCCAGCTCCTGCTGACGAACACGTTGAAGTTCTAAGGAATTCGTTTCCCTCCCGAGCGATCGGGATTACTCAGGGCGGAGGCCAAGCGCCTCCGCCCTTTTTTTCGCCACTGCACCAACTTTCATCTCACGCTTCCGACGTCTTTTATGTTTTTCTCTGCGTCGATCACGCGTCACGTGTCCCACCTCGCTTCCCTCATCTCACCGATGAAATCACCCGCCTTTGTCCTCACGCTGCTCGCCGCGCTCGCTCTGAGCGCGCTCGCCCGCGCCGCCGCTCCCGCCACCACCGCCCTCGTCGGCACATGGCGCATAGACCTCGCGCGCTCCACCGAGCTGAGCCCGTGGAAGAGCTTCGACCTCACCATCGCTCTCTCCGGCGATACCGTGACGCTCGACCGCAAACTCGCCTGGGGCCGCCGCGATTTCACCGACCGCCTCGTCGTCGACACCGCGAAGCCCGAGACCACCGCCCCCATCGATTGGTGGGCCGACAACCGCCACCTCGGCGCCTACATCGGCAGCGATCACACCCGCCGCGTGCATCCACAATGGCTGGACGCCGGCCGCATCCTGCGCCTCTCCACCGACCTCGTGCTCGACACCCAACAAGGCCCTCGCGCCGTCAACGTCCTCTCCGATTTTAAAGTCTCCGCCAGCGGCGACGAACTCACGCTCACCGAACTCCGCAGCACGCGCAACCGCCCCGTCGTCTACGTCTTCAAACGCCTCGCCGCCGCCACCAAATGATCCCACGCAATCTTTCTCGTTCTCTTAATCTTTCTCGTTCTCTCGGCTGTCTCGCTCTCGCGTTCACCTTTCTACTCGCGTCCGCCTCCGCCCAACCCGCCCCCAAGAAAGTCGACCGCGCCCCCGCCACCGCGACCCTCATTCCGCTCTCGGAAAATTGGCGCATGGATGGCGATGTCCCCGTCCACGCCCTCCTGCTCTCTCTCCAAGGCCTCGCCAATCGCGAAGCCCCGCGCGTCTACCTCGAATATCCGAAAAACTGGCAGTGGGAAATCGTTCACCCTCTCATCGGCTTCCTCCAAAAACGCCACGGCGTCGCCTTCGACCGCCTCGCGGTCAACGACGCCGATGCCGCCCTCACCAAATTCGCCCGCTATGCGAAGGGAATCGTCGTCTGGGACAAAGCCGTCCGCTCCTCCCTCATCGTCGCCTTCACGATCTCCGGCCTCGAAGACGCCGTCATCGTCAACGCCGACCAACTCCCGCTCGCGCAAAAACACGGCCTGAAAATCCTCGCCGATCTCCGCGGCCAATTCACCGGCCAGCCCGACCACGTGATCTACCAGTGGGCTTACGACCGCTACTACACCCGCTGCTCGCGCGACTACTACGTCGTCATGGGCGGCCACGCCGGCGCCGAGATGCAGCCCGGCGTCGCCGATTTCGGCATACGCCAACGCGCCTTCTTCACCGACCTCTCCGCCAATCCGAAACACCCCGAGGAACTCGCCCTCCTCAAACGCATCCTCGGCGGCCAAAACCCCGCGAGCATCGTCCTCGGCTGGCACTCCTACGGCAAAGACACCGAGGGCCAGCACACCACGCTCGTCGGCAACTACGGCCTCATCATGGAGGGCCTTCACAATCTTCCCAACGTCTCCTTCACCTCCCAAATCCCGCTCACGCCCGATTTCAAGTTCACCAACAACCACACCGTCGCGCGCGACGCAAAACTCACCGCCGAGAAAAAAGTCTACGTCTGCGCCGCCGCCACCGACTCCATGGGTATCGGCGCCTGGACCAAGCCCGGCCGCGGCAAGATCCCCTACACCTGGCAGGTCCTTATGAACTGGGTCTGGATGAACCCGCCCGCCCTCCAATTTTTCTACGAGGACAAAACCCCCAACGACTACTTCATCGCCGGCCTATCCGGCCCCGGCTACATGTATCCCAAGGCCATCCCCGCCGAAAAATTTCCGCCGCTGATGAAGATCGGCCGCAGTCTCATGACCCAGCTCGATCTCCGAGCCCTCGAGATCATGGACTACTCCGAAGGCAACCGCCACGTCGGCAACACCGACCTCCCGAAGGAGCTCGTCGACCGCTACTACAACGAATTCCCCGACGTCCTCGGCTTCATCAACGGTTACGGCACCGCCCGCACCTTCGATCTCCGCGACACTCGCCCGATGATCAGCTACGAC
>CALRZR010000412.1:0-3570 GCA_943372705.1 Opitutus sp. GAS368
AGGAGGAGGAGCGGACCAATGGCGGCGCGTTCACGGGCCATTTCGATAATGGATAGAGGAAGCAAATAGGGGACTTTCGTAGCGCGAAAGGCCCCTGGACGGAAGACCATTGCCCCTTGGGAATGCAGGGCGTCGAATGCCTGATAGAATTCTGGTGTGCATAATTCGATTAAAGGGGGTGGCGGGGAACCCCACGTCCAGACGGTGCGGTCGGTGTCGATCCAAGTGCCGTCCGATTGCTCCTGCCAGAGTTTCATATTCGCCCACACGAGCGACGCGGTAGGATGGAGATCGAGGGCGGAGACGGCACTGGCCAGAAAATCGGGCTCCCACCAGTTATCGTCCTCCAGCAGGGCGGCGTAGGGTTCAGGTCCACCGGCGAAGACGCGATTGAACGTCGCGACTGCACCCCAATTGCGATCATGCGCGTGATAGCTAAATCGCGGATCGTCGGCACCGATTTCGCGAAGTACGGCGACAGGGGAACCGTCGTCGGGCGCATCGTTGTGAAGCTCACACACCCAGTCGACAAATGTCTGGGCCATCAGACTACGAAGTGCACGTCGCAACAAGGTCGGACGGCGATACGTGCAGAGGAAGACCCGCAGGCGCACCATTACGGGAGGGGAGCGAACCCAGTGGGACCTACAAAGAGAGCGTTGAAGTAGGACAGTTTTGTGGGTTGCCGCCAAATTACCTGATCGTAAATAGCAGTGAGTTTGAATCCATGTGGCTGCAACCAAGCGATGGCGGCTGCCAATTGCGTGTGGACGGAGTCATCCGGATCGAGCGTAGCTTCGAGCAAGACGACATTTATCTGCTGCCGCTCAAACAGTTTGGCGGCTCCTCGGAGAACAGCGAGTTCGTGGCCTTCGACATCAATCTTGAGCAGATCAATTTGAGCAAACCGGTGAATCGCGACAAAGTCGTCGAGGGTTGAAATATCGATCGTTTCGCGGGAAATTCCAGAGCCGGATGTGTTTGGCCGGCGGAGCTCAAGGCTGTGGGTCTGGCTATCGCTCTGAAGAAGAATGTCCGTTTTACACGTGCGATCACTGAGGCCGAGTTTGTAACAGGTGACGTTCGGCCAAGCGTGAGCGCGGGCTGAGAGCACGCGGAAATTATCAGCCGTGGGTTCAAGAGACAGAATACGGGCCGCTGGAAAAGCGCGGGCGAATCGTTCGGCCGTTTCACCGTGGTGCGCGCCCACATCGAAGACCAAATCCGGAGTGCGTATGCCGGCGGTGGAGAGCAGGTCATGTTCGAGGGAGATACCGCCAGGAAGTCCAGCGAGTTTGCGCAAGAACCAACCACGATTGGAGAGTTGGTTGCGGACGAAGTCTTTGAGTTTGGACATTGATCAAGTTCGATGATGGCGGGCGAAGAAGGAGCGTTGGTTAGTGGTGGGCTCGGCAGGACTTAAGGACGGGAAGTGGTGCGGGATCGGTGAAAAAATCGTTGGAGGCGGCGCGCGAGTTTCCACCCGAACAGGCGTGCGAGGAACCGTTCACGGGCACCGGTGGCTGGCGAAAGTGCGGAACCTCCTCGTGCTCTTACCTCCGTTGCAGCACAGCGACACAGGTCGGGGGCGTCCGGGTAAATTTCGTAAACGAACCGCTGCCAGTAGTCGGCCAGAGCGCGAGAAACGCGCGGGCTATCTTCGGTGCGCTGGAGGTGGTCGGCAATGAGCGAAACCGAGCGATAGACGGACGCGAGGGCGCGCGGGCTGCGTTGACGGCTGAGGCTACCAGGGAGATTGCTGCGGTAGAGGGAGCTTCCGGTGCGTGAAAAGATGATGCCGGTGGAGGCGAGGACGACACGCGCGAAGTATTCGCCATCGTCATTAAGCGAGAGCGATTCGTCCCACGGCCCGGCCTGGTTGATGATGGCTCGGGGGACCAGCCACGCTCCAGGGTGCATCATGGCAGCAGATCCGGTGTGAGCGAGGAGGTAGTCGAGCGGCGTGAAGTCTCGGAATACGGCGTGATCGACAAACGTTGCGTGAGAGGGATCTGCGGTGAAGCGGCCCCAGCGGCAGGAAGCGATCGGACCGGCAGGATGGCGACTGAGCAGGTCAACCTGCGCAGCGATTTTGTCGGGCGAGAGGAGGTCGTCGGCATCAAGAAATTGGATAAGATCCCCTCGGGCGAGACGGATTCCGTGATTGCGAGCGGCGCTGGCACCGGAGTTGGGTTGGGTGGCGACGCGGACGCCGCGGGATTCGTAGCGACGGGCGATGTCGAGGCTGCCGTCGCTCGAGCCATCGTCGATCACGACGATATCAACCTCTCGCCATGTTTGCGCGAGGGCGGACTCAAGCGTTTCCGCCAGCCAAGGTGCTGAATTGAAGCAGGGGATGACGATACTGACGAGCATGGCTTAACCGGGCGGGCGATCTGCGATCCAGAACCACCAGCCGCCGGCCCGTTCGGACCGCCATATGTAGGCAGGATAATCTACGAAAGCCGCCCGAATGGCGGCACCCCGACCGTCTGCCTCCATATCATCGCGGATCATCGCAAGCACGTAAGGGACACGCCCCTGCCAACGGTGTTGGCGCATGCTCCGGGTGTCGCGGGTGAGATCGTCAGAAATAATCCTGCGCTGACGGGAATCTTCGAAAGCGATTTCGGCCGACGGAAAATAGATTATGGCGGTGCGCGGCGCGAGCGGTGCGGTGAGTTGTCGAAAGTGCGACTGAGCGGCGGACGAAAACTGTTGTTGGCAAAAGTCGGCGGCTCCACGGCTATCCAAACGGGCGAGGGCGACTGACCGCTGCGCGGCGGCGCCCAATCCGTAGGCAGCGATCAGCAGCATAGCGATTTGCGTCACACGGCGGAGGACGGGTGTTGCCGTGGCGGCGGCGTAGGCCGCCGCCAGAATGATGAGGGTGGCGACCGGGCGGAGGTGCCGGTCTTCGACGCTGATCGTCGACCCGCGGACATAAAGAAAAGCCATCAGGGCGACATTTCCTGTCAGCATCCACATGACGGCGTAGCGGAGCGGCGAAGCGAGTGGGCGAATCCAATGGCGCCAACCCCACCACCACGCGGCGACGCCGATAACTGAGGAGGGGAGTGCAAAGGTTCTCCAAATGGCTTCGGAATCTTGACCGAACCACCAGCAGATGCGGCCAACCAAGCTCCCTAAGCCGGTGGCGGCGAGCCAGGGGCTAAGAGCAGCGAACGAAGCGAGACCGATGGGGTAGTCGACAATTGGCGGTGCAGCTGCCGGGGTCGGTCCGAGGCGGAAAAATGTCATGTGGAGGCCAATTCCGGTGAGTATCATCGCCATGCCAAAACCGAGAAGCCACGGCACCCGAGCCCACGGGCGGCGCCGGTCTGGCCAGCTATGCCAAAGGAATAGAGCACCGAGCAACGGGACGAGAAGAACGAGCGCAGATAGCTTTAGCCAGAGCGCCACTACAACTATGACCGGGGCGGCAAGCAGCGTGGCTTGCGGACGCTCGCGGAGCCGCCAAGCGCAGCCGAAGAGCCACGGAGTTGCCGCTTCAATCAATACTTCGCCGCCGCGAAAATGCCCGAACTGCTGCAACGTGTGCCACTGAAC
>CALRZR010000413.1:0-3565 GCA_943372705.1 Opitutus sp. GAS368
CACCCAGCGCGGGAAGCCGAGTTCAAGGACCTGGTCAGTGTCGCGCACGCCGCCGTCGACGGCGGCACCGCGGACCTTCTTGCGCTGCGCGGCCATCGTCATGCACTCGCCCCACTGCGTGGATTCGTCGTCGTTGCTGGTGTCCCAGACGACGAAGGAGTTTTCCTTGAGCGAATCGAGCATCTCGGCGCGCTGGGCCATTTCGTTTCTCAACTCGAGGTTCTTCGCGCCCTTGATCGTGAAGGCAAAGCCGGCCACGCGCTGATGGTCGCGCAGCGGCATGATCCCGTTGGGCAGAATCTGGCGCGTGAGCATGTTTTCGCGCAGCACATCGTTCACCGCTGCGGTGAAAACCTTCTCGTAGCGTTGGCAGATTTCGAGCTCGGGAAGGGCGAGCGGGGAATCGGGGCTCGCAACACGCGAGGCCTTGAGTTGGTCGAGTTTCATCATGGCGTTCGCCCGGTTGCCGCGGACCGATTTATCGAGAACCCGGGACAATCCCGAGCACGGCGCGTTCGGCGATGAGCATCGGTGAGTCGTAAATCGGCAGGGCGTGGAAAACTGCTCCGCGCGCATCCTGCACCCACCGGTTTTTCGGCAACGCATAGACCGTGCTCGTGCGCACGTCGACGAGGACCGGGTCGGTAAATTTCCCCGCCTTGAGCGTGACATTGGCGAGGGAGACACCGTTGGCGTCCGCCGGGGGAGCGTCGTTAAACCAGAGCGCGACCACGTGCGCGCCGTCGCTCGCACGGCGGTAGCCCGTCAAAGCGAGCCCGCGCAGGGCGGTGGTCGTGGAGGCATAGTCCGGCATCCGCACCAACGTGTCGTCGAAAATCGCGAAGACCGTCTGGGCGGCGTAGTAGGCAGGCTTAACGTGCGAAATGGTCTGATCGGGATTCGTGCCGAGGAGGCCCTTGTAGTTCATGCGCAGCAGGCCGTCCGGACCGCCTTGGGCGCTCGCGGTCGTGTAGTGCATGTCGGACAGCGTGAAGAGATTCATGGGCACGTCCTTCGCGCGATGGGCGAGCAGACGCCGCAAGTCCCACTTCGCGTGCGTGGTCTCGGTGAACGAAATTTTCTGCAGCGCGAAATTCTCCTGATACTTCGACGGTGCGCCCGTCTCACCCTGGCGAATCGAAATTTTCCCGCCGTGCTTGGCGATGACGGCGCGCAATCGGTCCACCGGGGTCGTGTCGTCGGGGTTGCGTGGATAGCCGTGGAAGGTGATCTCGTCGATCAGGTGAAGTTTTCCCTTGGCCTTCATCCCCGCGAGAAACTTGTCCGCATAGTCGACATTGCCTGCCAGCGCCAACGCCCAGAGCCGCCCTTTCGGCTGCACTTCGCGCACCATTGTCGCCGTGCGAAGGTAGAGGTCGACATAGGCTTCGACCGTCGCTGTGCCGGCATGGTTGATGTCCGGCTCGTTCCACACTTCCCACTCGGTGACGCGGTCTTTGTAGCGTTCGACCAGCGCGCGGCACCACTTGTCCCAGGCGGCCAGCGCCTCGGGCGACGCCGGAAATCCGCCGCCGAGTCCGGTGTCACCGCCGCCGGGATAGATCGTGTTGCCGTAGTTGAATTCCAACCACGGGCGCAGGCCCTGCGCAACGGCGTCGTTGACGATCGCGTCGAGCCAGTCCCACGAATAGACGCCCTTGGTCTTCTCGCACTTCGCCCAACCGGCCTGCAGGCGGACACCTTTGGCACCGAGCGGCCCGAGATATTTTTTGAAATTCGCGTAGACAGTGAAATCGCGATCAATCGTCTCGGCGCCGATCGACCACGGCGACGACGCGATGTCCTTCGCCGCACGCGGCGCAACTTTGCCGAGCACGGGAAGCGCAATCCCCGTGGTCGGCGTAATTTCTTGAGCCCCGAGGTGCGCGGCCAGCGCCAACGCGGCGGCCACGACTGCGGAGCTGAGAACGGAGCGAGGTTTCATTTTCATAAAGCAAAAATCAGGCGGGAGACGGGTTCGGAGAGGCCGGCGCTGTCGGCTTGGGCGTGCGCACGTAGAACCACCAGAGGATCGCCGCCGAGAGCGGGTAGAGCAGACCGAGCACGGCGAAGATCACGCCGTAGCCGAACGCGTGGATCAACGCACCGATGACGAGATTCATGACGGCACCGACGACCCCGATCAGGAAATTGAGCACGCCAAACGCCGTGCCCGTAAATCCGCGCGGCAGGCTGTCGGCGATGAGCGCTGCGCCGAGATTGTTCCATTGCGCGTAGATCATGTGGATGCACGCGAAGACGCCGATCGCCAGCGCCCAGTTCTTTGAAAATGGTAACAGCCACAGCGACGCTCCGAGCAATGCGAGGGCTTGCATCACCGTCGTGCGGCTGCGCGACGCGGACATGCCTCCCTTGAACAACCGATCCGAAATCAGCCCGCCGAGCACCGCCAGCGTCGAACTCGCGATCGGCGGAATCCACGCATAACGCCCGACGTCGGCGAGCGTGAGCCCCAGGCCTTCCTGCAAATAGCCCGGCTGCCAATTTGTGTAGAACACATACACCGGCTCGGCCACGACGCGCGCGAGGAGGATGCCCCACAACGCACGATGGCTAAACAGCTCCTTCCACGACACGGAGCGGCCCGCTTCCTGCGGCACACCATAGTCCGGCGGGTTCTTGTCGAGCCACCACCACACGGCGGGCACGAGCAGACCGAATCCACCGGGGATGAAGAACGCATAGTGCCAGTCGTAGTGCTGCGTGATCAGCGCGACCAAGGGCGGCGCGATCACAAAGCCCATCAGGCCAAACGGCGTCTTGAATGAAATCGCCGTCGCCCGCCGCTCGGGAGGGAACCAGCGCGCCACCGCGACGACCGCCGAGACCGTCACCCCGGCATCGGCGAATCCTAGGAGAACACGGGCAGCCATCATCTCGTTGAGGCTGCTCGCCGTGCCGCACAGGATCGCGGCGAGCGACATCACACCGATCGAGAGCGTCGCGGTGAGCCGCGTGCCGGCGCGGTCGATAAACCGACCGGCCACCAGCGCCCCGAGCGTGTAGGCCACGCTGAAGCTCGTCATGAGCCACGAGTAGTCTTTGTCCGTCCACCCCATCCGTGTCTTCAGCGTGGTCTTGAGCACGGACAGCACCTGCCGATCGAGAATGAAGAGCAGCAGCGCGAGCGAGACGAGGACCACGATCCCCCACGCGCGGGCCGGGATCTTATGAGCGGAGGCGGTCGTCATGGCCGGGAGTTACCCTGCATGACGGCCGTCGACGCCGCGAGGACATCGCGCGTGCGCTTCAAAAGCGCCGTGACGTTGAGCTTCTTCGTCCCGCGATACCAATTCTCCCACGGACCGCGGCAGTAACTCTCGGCGAGAACCGGAATCTCTGCGAACGCCGCGGCCGCAGCAGTCAGAGCAGCGGTGCACTCCGAAACACGTCCAAGGTCGAGGGCTTCGTGCGCGAGTTCGACCTGCTCCAACCACAGGCACATTTGCCGCATGATCGCGCTTTGATGGATCAAGTTGTCGCGGAGAAACGCTGCCTCGTTTTCGGGCAGCGCCGCCGCGGCGGCCCGTGCATGCAGGAGCGT
>CALRZR010000414.1:0-3542 GCA_943372705.1 Opitutus sp. GAS368
GATGCATGCGCCACGGATCCGTGGCGCATTCGGATGATGGCCGCGTGGAACATCGCGGTATGCTTGGGCTGAAGCTTGCCGGTATCGTGGCGGCGGATTTTTCGATATTCGTTCCTGCCAATTCCCTTCGCCCCGGCTGCGAGCATGGCGGACTGCCGGTCATCGAAGAGGCCGAAGGCAGTCCAAAGAGTGGCGCCAAAAAAGCGGTAGCGATCCGCCTCAAACGTTTCGTTCTCTAATATTCGGACATTTGAACCCGCCGCGGCGTCTCTCAATTTTCATGTAGTCGTCCGATGCGCTCGTCGTAGTGCTCATGATTGCCGGCCTCGTAGAGCACCGGCACGTCACGAAACGCCTGTCGTGCCCATGCTACACCTTTCGTCCCGCGGTCGATGTCACCGGCGAGCACAACCACGTCCGCGGTAACTTCGGGCAAGTTCACGTGCCCAAATTCCCGGTGAAGATCGCTCAGAACACGGATGCGCATTTCTCGGTCAACAGGACGGTCTATTTTTTCGGGCTTCGCTTCGGCGTCGCCGAACGCGGCTTGGCGGTTTTCGACGGGCGCCGTGCGTCCTCTCGCAGCAGCTTGGTTTGTTGGATCATTTCTTTCTCCCAGATACCCGCGATTTTTGCCGGAACACCGGCGTATGCGGCAGCGGCGCGCCAGCCGCCGAGCGTCGCCGTTTCGACTTCTTCGTAGATCGTTCGCGCGGCCCTAGCCGGAATGCCGCCGATCTCTGCGAGCCGAGTCAACTGCTCGAAACGAGTGGGGATTTCGGGGCTCCCCAGCCACGTCAGCGCAATCAGGACATTGGCGACATTTGGGTTGATATCGTAGACCGGCGAGAGCGCCCACGTTCGGTCGGTTTCGTTGTAGAGAAAAGCGTGATTGCGGCCGTGGTCGTCGCGGTTGGTGGTGAGCAGATTGAACACGGCGCGCCGGAAGCATTCGCGCGCCTCTTCGGCGCCGCCGAGAGCCCGGGCCGATCGGATAAATTCCTCGTAGTCGATTTGGCCGTCGGAGGCGCGCCGGTGCAGGAATCCGCTCAGCGTGTGGACGTGACGCCGGCCCCAGGTGCCATCGGGCCGCAGGTAGCGATCAAAACGTGCGCTCGCGAAATGACGCCGTTCGCCGTCATGCACGAGACACGCCTGCGGGACGCGGATGCCGGCGTGCTTGGCCATCTTCCAGAACGCAAATTCGACCGCGCCGCCGCCCTCGTCGTCGAGCGGTGAGAGTTTCACGACGCTCGGCACTTGCCCTGACGGCGTCGCGCCGCCGATGAGGATGTTCTGTAGCTGCTGGAAATCGCCAGACGTGGGGAGATGCGCCGACACTTTCGGTTGGGCGCCGCCGAGGCTGCCGCCGCCCCGGGCGAGCGCGGCATTTACATCTTCGGGAGTGAGGACGGCGGGAGTTTTTGCCAGTCGCGCGGCGTCGCGAGCCAAGCCGGCGAGGTTGGTGGAGATCGACTCGTCGTCGGCACCTTTGCCCAACACTGGCTCGAAGGTGATTCCACCTGGACCGCGTTCGCCGATAGCGGCGAGCTTGCCCAAGATTGTTTGCAGGCCCGGAACCTCGATCTTCAGCATCCTCGCGCCCCACGAATCCGGCAGAGAGTCGGCGATGAGGCCAGGGAGTCCGCCGTCGAACGGCGAATCGCCGGGTCGAAATACCCGCGGTCCGCGGGAAAAACTGTCGAACGGAAGATTGAGCGGCGAAAGTTCGTGGCCCGTGGCGATGAACTCGCGCTCCAGTTCCAGCGCGTGAAACGGACCGTCGGGCCGATACGCCAGCGTGCCCATGGGGGCGCCGAGGAAGCGCAGACGAAGTAGATTGGGCTCGGCCATGGCTCAGTTCCCTGCGGCCCGCCGAGGCGCGCGTTGACGGACGGGCGCAGGTGCCGCCGCGAGAAATTCGTCGATATTCTTGGGGGCGGGCGCGGGTTGTTTCAGGGCGCCGAGGAATCGATCGGCGAGGCCCAGCGTGGCCAACAGCTTCGCCAATCCCACAAATCCAATGCGCCCGGTGCTCTCGAAACGGCGAAGCGTCGCGATCCCAACCCCGCTGCGTTCGGCGAGATCGTCCTGACGCCAGGACAACGCCATGCGATGGGCACGGATTAATTCGCGTGCCTCTCGGATGATGTCCGTCTCATTTTTAAGCGATAACATATGATTACTTAGCGACGGAATCGAAATTTAAGCAATCATTAGTGATAGGAAATAAAGCCTGATTCTGAGGCACGGGAATGGCAGCCGATAGGGTTTCAGCACGCGGCGGATCTCACTCACCGGTTTAGTTGTGCACGCAGCTCAGGGTATTCGGCCTCGGGCCTTTTGCGGGAAACTGGGGTGTGGGGCAAACTTCGCGCGAACTTTATTGGAACGACGAACGCTACGTAGTGAGCCGACCACGCGGCGACTGCCACGGTCGAGCACCCCGGCGACATGGAGCATGCCTTCGTTGGTGGGCACCTAAGTCAGATCGCTGACCCAAAATTGAGTCAGTTTTGGTCGGCGTAGCCAGCGTGGCCCGACGGGTGGGGGCAATCGGATGCGAATGCCGGCTATCCGTTATGCGCACGCGATACCGCCGCCGTTGTCTGCCCCGCAGCCCGGCCTGCCGCATGAGGCCAGCGGGGCTACCGGATTTCGTAGATCTCGATCAGACCGACGCCAGATGTGGTGTCGGCGCTTTTTACTTGGGCGGAATAGTTGGCGGGCGGGAGGTTGAGGAGCAGGACGGCGTCCTTGCTGCCGTTGTCCAAACCGAATGCGCCGACGCGATCGAACATCGTGCCGAGGGTGCGGAACGAGAGGGACGTTTGCGTCCACTCGTCGTTGACGGCGATGGGGGCGCCGGTGCCTTCGCGGTAGATTTCGAGCCGCGGATTCGCTAGCGAACCGGCCAC
The DNA here is from genome assembly GCA_943372705.1 of Opitutus sp. GAS368. Lineage (GTDB taxonomy): Bacteria > Verrucomicrobiota > Verrucomicrobiia > Opitutales > Opitutaceae > GAS368. Next base: position 2,919 of record CALRZR010000414.1, read on the forward strand.
GCCGAAGTCGGTCAGAGTCTTTCCGCCGACCGCGCGGATCAGGACGGTGCGCGTGTCGCCGGTGATGACGAAACCCGCGATCAAATTGGCGCCGCCCCCGACTTGGCCGCGGGTTGAGACATTGACGAGCCGTGCACCCGCCGCGGGCGTGCGATCGTAGATTTCAACCAGCGCGATGCCGGGCCCGCCGCCGGCGAGGTTGACGGTAGCCGAATAGTTGCCCGGCGTGAACGGACCGAAGAGCGCGGCGTCCTTGCTACCGTCGACCAGCGGGAATGCGCCGACCGAGGCGAAGGCGTTTGTGAAGGTGGCGACGGAAGTCGTGCTGGAGCCCCAGTCGTCGTTCGTCGTGGTGGGCGGCGCGGTGCCGCCGCCGACATCGATCTTCAGCGCCGGGTCGGCTTGGAATCCGGAAGGGATGCCGAATTGCGCGAGCGTCGGACCGACGGCGCGGATCACGAGTTCCTCGGAAGACGAGCCGGCGAGAACGAAACCCGCGATGAGCGTTTGTGCGCCCATGCCCGCGGTCGCGCGGACCGAGAGGTTGGAGATGCGCCCGCCGCCAGTGGCAGCGATGGCGATGCTGGCGGGGTCGCTCTGGAGTGTGCCGAGCGCACCGCTCAC
>CALRZR010000415.1:0-3537 GCA_943372705.1 Opitutus sp. GAS368
CCGCCGAGCATGAAAAATCTGCCCGCCCCGGCGATCAAAGCGAAGGCCAAGTCCGTGATCCAAATTTTCCTCTGGGGCGGCATGTCGCACATCGATACCTGGGACCCCAAGCCCGACGCCGGCTACGATTACATGGGCGAGTTCCGCACCGCGATTCCCACGAATGTCGACGGCATCCAGCTCGGCGAACTCTTCCCGAATCTCGCGAAACAGGCCGACAAGTTTTCGCTCATCCGCAGCATGACGCACCGCAACAACGGTCACGAGACCGCGGCCTACCTCATGCAGACCGCCCACGCCCCCGGCGAGCGTCTGGCCTACCCGAGCGTCGGCGCCGTGTTTTCGCATTTCAAGAGTCCCGCCTACAAGGGCCTGATCCCGCCCTACGTCGTGCTTACGCAGCCTCAGGGCCGCTTCTCCGAGGAGGGTTTCCTCGGTCCGCGCATGAAGCCCTTTGCCACCGGCGGCGACGCCAATGCCCCCCGCTTCGAGGTCGAGGGCGTCGTCTCCCGAGGTATCACGGACGCCCGCCAGAAGGCCCGTCGCGAGCTGCTCGGGAAAATGGATACACTCGGCGCCGCCCTGCCCGGCAACGCCCAGCTCGCCGCCTCCGACGAGGCCAAGCGTCAAGCGTATGAGCTCATCCTCGGTCCCGGCAAAGAGGTCTTTGATCTCTCCAAAGAGAAAAATGATCTCCGTGACCGCTATGGCCGCCACACGTTTGGCCAGGATTGCCTCGCCGCCCGCCGCATGGTCGAGGCCGGCGTGCCCTACATCGTGATCAATTACCCCGGCGGCTGGGACACCCACAGCAACCACTTCGCCACCATGCGTCGCCAATGCCCGCAGCTCGACCAAGGCCTCGCAATGCTGCTCCAAGATCTTCAGGACCACGGTCTCCTTGAAACCACCATCGTCTGGTGCTGCGGGGAATTCGGCCGCGGCCCCAAAGTCGATTGGCAACCACCCTGGAATGGCGGCCGCAACCACTACGGCAACGTCTTCACCGCACTCGTCGCCGGCGGCGGTTTCAAGGGCGGACACGTGGTCGGCTCCTCGGATAGACGTGCGGAAGAGGTCAAAGATCGCCCGGTCTACCCGGTCGATCTCTTGGGCAGCATCTACGCACTCAGCGGTATCGATGCCGCCGCCAAACTCCCGCATCCCATGGGCGCCGAAGCGCACGTTCTACCCGCCGCCGCCGAGGGCGCGAAATCCGGAGGGCTCCTCACCGAGATCATGTGATGAAACGTTTACCTTCGTTCTCTCTTTTGTTCGCGATCGCACTCGCCGCGATCTTCTCCTCCGCCGCGCGTGCTCAATCCCGCCCCTACATCGGCTACGCCTATCCCGCCGGAGCCCAGATCGGCACGACCATCGAAGTCCGCCTCGGCGGCCAGGGGATGGAGGACGTCACATCCGTGATGATTTCCGGCACCGGCGTTTCCGCCCAAGTCGTCGACTATCGTCGGCGCCTCAACAACCAGGAGGTCCAATTGCTCAACGAGCAGCTCCGCGTGCTGAAACGCGCTCCCGCCGCTGCACCTGCTCAATCCGCTCCCGTGACGGGTGATCAAGCCGCCGCGATGGCCACCATGGCTGTGCTGGCGGCCCCGTCGTTGTCCACCGTTCCGGTCTCGGCGAATTCGTTGCAGGACCGCATCGAGCGTCGCGTGCGCGAGTGGGTGCAGACGCCCGCCTGCGCGTCGATTTCTTCGCTCGTGATTGTCGCTGTCACGGTGTCGCCCGAAGCCGAGATCGGCACGCGCGAACTGCGTCTCGTCACCGCCCGCGGCGTCTCCAATCCGCTCGTCTTTCAAGTCGGCCAGCTCGCCGAGTATTCGCGGAAACCGATGAACACCGCCCCGATTCAGATCCTCGGCAAAGAGGCCGCGGCCCTCCGCAAACGCCCGCCCTCCGAGGGTGAGATCGGAATTTCCCTGCCGTGCACCGTCAACGGCCAGATCGCCTCGGGCGAGGTCAACCGCTACCGTTTCTCCGCCTCGAAGGGCCAGAAGCTCGTCATCTCAACACAGGGCCGGCAGCTCATTCCCTACATCGCCGACGCCGTGCCCGGCTGGTTTCAACCCGTCCTCGCGCTCTATGATGCCAAGGGCAAGGAACTCGCCTTCGCCGACGACTACCGTTTCAAGCCCGACCCGGTGATCCTCTTCCAAGTGCCCGCCGACGGCGACTACGTCTTCGCGATTTACGACAGCATCTACCGCGGCCGCGAAGATTTTATCTACCGCATCACCGTCGGCGAGCTGCCGTTCGCCACCAGTGTTTTCCCGCTCGGCGGCCAGATCGGTGCCGCGCTGCCGCCCGATCTCACCGGCTGGAATCTGCGGCCCGAAGATCTCGCCACGCGTCTCACCGGCGCAAAGCCCGGCGTGCAAACTCTCGCCGCCAGCCGCATGGGCTACGACTCCAACCGCCTCCCGTTCGCGTGGGACACCTTGCCCGACGCCTTCGACCGCGAGCCCAACAATACCGTCGCCGCCGCGCAAGTCGTCACGCTGCCCGTCGTCATCAACGGCCGTATCCAGCAAACGGATGACTGGGATGTCTACAGCTTCGTCGGCAAAGCCAATCAAACGCTCGTCGCCGAGGTGCAGGCCCGCCGCCTCGATTCGCCGCTCGATTCCGTGATCAAGCTCACCGACGCCGCCGGCAAGGTGATCGCCTTCAACGACGACCGCGAAGACCTCACCGCCGGCGTCAACACGCACCCCGCCGACTCCTCCTTCACCGCCAAACTCCCCGCCGACGGCACCTACTTCGTCCACATCGGCGAGACCGCCCGCAAAGGCGGCGACGAATACGGCTATCGCCTGCGCCTCAGTGCGCCGCAGCCCGACTTCGCGCTGCGCCTTTCGCCGTCCAGCGTGAGTGTCGCGATCAACAGCACGGCCTCTGTATCCGTGCAGGTTGTTCGCAAGGAAGGCTTCGTCGGCCCGATCAAACTCGCCCTCGGCCAACCCGTCGCCGGCTTCACCGCCGTCCCAATCACAATTCCGGCCAACCAAACCACCGCCCGCCTCACCCTCAAGAGCGGGGCCACTGCCAGCCAGCGCCCGGTTGCACTCGGCGTTGTCGGCATCGCGAAAATCGGCGACCGCGAGGTCACCCGCGAGGTCGTTGCCACCGAAGACCGGATGCAGGCGTTCCTGTGGCGCCACCTTGTCCCGGCCAATGATCTTCAGGTCCTGAGCTACGATCCGCGCGCGAAATTGCCTCCGAAACGCATCGCGCCGGCGATCACCCCGCCGCCCGCCGTCGCCGCATCCGACGCCAACCCCGCCCCGGCCAAACCCAAATTCACGAAGCAGCAAATCGTCGGCCGTCTTCGCCAGCTCAAGCTCCTCTACGAAGAAGGCCTCCTCACCGATGCCTTCTACGCCGAGCGCGTGGCAGAGTGCGAAACGCCCTCCTGATTCGCCGCGCACGGCGCATTACCCGCGGCGAACGCGCAGTCGGCTCGCGTTTCGTCCCAAATTGTAAGCGCGCCCGTCTCGCCTTCCCGGCCGCACTTGT
>CALRZR010000416.1:0-3487 GCA_943372705.1 Opitutus sp. GAS368
TGCCGGAGGTCATCGAAAAGGCCCCGCGCGAGCGCTTCCTCGATTATTGGAACACGTGGTATCGCCCCGAGCGCCTCACCGTGATCGCAGTCGGCGATTTTGATCCCGCCGCCGTCGAGCAAATGATCACCGGCGCCTTCTCCGCGCTCACCGCCCGCGCCCCTGCGCGCACCGACCCCGCGCTCGGCCGTGTCGATGACTTCACCGGTCTGCGCACGCACTACCATCCCGAGAGCGAAGCCGCCTCCACCTCCGTCTCGCTCAGTTCGCTCACGCCCTACGCCTTCGAGCCCGACACCGCCGCACGCCGCATCGCCCGCCTCCCGCGCCACCTCGCGCTCATGATGCTCAATCGCCGTTTCTCCGTCCTCGCGAAAAAGGAAAACGCCCCGTTCACCTCCGCGGGCGTCAGCGTGCAGGAGGGTTTCGATCTCTTCCGCGAGGCGGGCGTCGATCTCGACTGCAAACCCGAACAGTGGTCCGCCGCGCTCGCCGTCGGCGAACAGGAACTACGCCGCGCTCTCTCCCACGGCTTCACTGCCGCCGAGCTCCGCGAGGCCGCCGCCAATCTCGCCAACGCCCTCGAGCAATCCGCGAAATCCGCCGCCACCCGTCCCCACGCCGCGCTAGCCAGTGGCCTCGCCGAGTCCTTCACGAGCCGCCGCGTCTTCACCGCTCCCGCCGCCGATCTCGCGCTGCTCAAGCCCGCGCTCGACCAAATCACGCCCGCCGCCTGCCTCGCCGCACTGCGCGCCGCGTTTTCGGCCGAGGGCCGCTACTTGCTCGTCTCCGGCAATGCCAAGATTTCCGGCGACGCCCGCGCCGCCATCACCGCCGCCTACGAAGCCGCCCGCGCCGTCCCGGTCACCGCGCCCGTCGTCGAAGCCGAGGCGAAATGGGCCTACACCGATTTCGGCCCCACCGGCAAAGTCACCCGCCGGGAGCACGTCGCCGACCTCGATCTTACGCTCGTCACCTTTGCCAACGGCGTCCGCCTCAATCTCAAGAAGACCGCCTTCGAGGCCAACCGTATCCGCGTCGTCGCCCGTGTCGGCCGAGGTATGTTGACCCAGCCGCGCGACCAACCCGGCCTCTCCACGCTCGCCAACGCCACCTTCGTCGCCGGCGGTCTCGGCCGCCACAGCGCCGACGATCTCCGCCGCATCCTCGCCGGGAAAAACGTCTCCGCCTCCTTCGGCGCCGGTCAGGATTCGTTCTCGTTCAGCGGCGGCACCACGCCGACGGATATTTTGCTCCAACTGCAACTCCTGACCGCACGCATCACCGATCCTGGCTACCGTCCCGAAGCCCTGCGCCAGGCGCGGAAGGGCATCGAAGAAGCGTATCTGAGTTACGCGCACACGCTGAACGGCCCGCTCGACCTCGACGTCGCGCGCCTCCTCGTGAGTGGCGATTCCCGTTTCGGCATGCCGCCCGAGAAAGACATGCTCGCCCGCGATCTCGCCGAGGTCCGCGCGTGGCTCACGCCCGAACTCACCCGCGGCCGCATCGAGGTCTCTCTCGTCGGTGACCTCGACATCGACGTCACCATCGCCGCCGTCGCCCAGACCCTCGGAGCCCTGCCGCCGCGCGACGCGACGCCGCTCCCCGCCGAGCTGAAAGCCGTAAAATTTCCCGCCACGCCGTTCGCCAAAGATTATCATGTCGAAACCGAAATCCCCCGCGGCCTCGTCCGCACCTACTGGCCGACCACCGACGGTATCGACGTCAAACGCACGCGTCGCCTCAACCTCCTCGGCAGCGTCGTCAGCGATCGCCTCCGCCTGAAACTCCGCGAGGAACTCGGCGCCGCCTACAGCCCCGATGCCGGCAGCATCACGAGCGATATTTTTCCCGGCTACGGCTATTTGCTGACCAACGTCGAAATCGATCCCGCCAACGCCGCCAAAGTCACCGAACTCCTCCTCACCATCGGCGACGACCTCGCGAAGAACGGCGTCACCGACGACGAACTCCAACGCGCCCGCGAGCCCATCTTGAAGAGCATGGAGCAATCCCTCCGCGACAACGGCTACTGGCTCTCCGCCGTCCTCGCCCGCGCGCAGGAACGCCCCGAAGTCCTCGACTGGTCGCGTCAGCGGCTCGCCGATACCCAGGCCATCACCGCCGCCGAACTCTCCGCGCTTGCCGCCTCCTATCTCCCGCGCGCCCGCGCCTCGCGCGTCACAATCCTTCCCACCGCCGCCGCGAACAAATAACCCGCCACCCGCGCATTAGCCCGAGCCCTTCTCCGCCTCGCGTCACAAGCGCCGCAGCCGGATATCCCGCACCGCCGCGCTCGTCATGTAGCTCGCCACCCCCAGCGGGAGCGACATTTGAATCTCACCCGGCCGCAGCGAAATCGTCCGCCCCTTGATCTCGACGTCGATCAGATGCTCGTCGTCGATCCACGCGTCGATCTTGTCGCCCGCCACGCGCACGCGAATGCGATACCACTTCCCGGGTTTGAACTCGCGCCCCTGCGTCGTCTCGTTTTCCGAGGCGTCGATGTGATCGATGCTGGAGAGCCCGATCACCATGCCGCCCCAGCCGCCGACGATCAGGCTGCACGCCGATTTCCCCACCGGAAACGTGAGCCCGCAGAAAAAGTCGTCCCCCGCGATCTTCATCGCTTCGAGAGTGATTTCATAATTTTCGCGCGGCAACTCGCCGCCCTTCGTCCATGTAAACCCCGACAACGTCGTGCCCGCCTCGATTACGATCGCGCCCGGCCCGCCGCGAAACGGATTCACGACCTTGACCGCCCCGCCTGTCTCAAACCCCGACGGCATCCACCCCGCGAGCGTCTTGCCATCGAACAGCGCCCGCCATTTTTCCGTCCCCGCCGGCTCTTCGGCCAGTGATGCAGTGAACAACGATCCGAACAAAAGCGCGCGCAGCAGAATTTTCATGGCAGAAGTTTTCCGAAGCCAAACGCACTCCACTCCCCTCGGCAATGCCCTCCTCGCTCAAAATCGCGGGATACGCTCCGCCACCTCCTATTTCTCCCGTGCAAAGCCCTGCACCGCGTGCACATTCGTCGCTCCCCAAACCGGCCCCTCTTCAAATATTCTCTGCCATGCCCCGAAGCCTCACCCGTTGCCTCTCCGTCCTCTCCTTCGCCGCGCTGCTCGCCACCCTTTTCACAACGCACTCAGCCGCCGCCACCGCCTTGCCGATCCCCGACAAACTCGTCGTGCTCACCTTCGACGATTCCTCCGCTTCGCACCACGCCATCGCCCGCCCCGTGCTGAAGCGCTACGGTTTCGGCGCCACGTTTTTCATCACGGAAGGCTTCACGTTCGTGAAAAACAAAACCGACTACATGACTTGGGAGCAAATCGCCGAGCTGCACCGCGATGGTTTTGAAATCGGCAACCACACCCGCGACCACCTCGGCATCACCGAGAAAGCGGTCCCGCGGCTCGCCGAGCAGCTGGAAGTCATCGCCCAACGCTGCCGCGACCACGGCATCCCGACGCCCGTC
>CALRZR010000417.1:0-3421 GCA_943372705.1 Opitutus sp. GAS368
GCCGATCGGCAGGCGGGACGGCAGGCGCGTGGTGCCGAGGGCGAAGTTGAATTGCGCGATCTGCGTGCGGTAGTCGATGGAGTCGCGGTCGCGTTTCTCGGACAAAATGATGGCGCGCTCGCGGTCGATTTCCTCGGGCTTGAGCAGGAGGCCGCCGGCGTAGTCGCCGAGGACGCGGAAGCCCTCCCCGAGCGTGGCGGTGTCGGATTTGGGGAGTTCGAGAAGGTAGAGCGTGGTGTCGAAGCCGGTGCTGGCGTTGGTATCGGCGCCGAAGCTCATGCCCATGCGTTGGAGGAGCTCGACGAGCGTTCCCGGGGCGTAGTGTTTGCTGCCGTTGAACGCCATGTGTTCGAGGAAGTGGGCGATGCCGCGCTGGTCGTCCTCTTCGTGGAACGAACCCGCGCGGATGTGGAGGCGGAGCGACGCGCGGCCTTTGGGCTCGGCGTTGGCGCGGACGGCGTAGCGGAGGCCGTTGGGCAAGGTGCCAAAGCGCACGGCGGGATCGGGGGCGAGGTCGCTGCCCTCGTGCGGAAACGGCACCGCGGCGAAGAGCGAGACGGTGACGCTGAGAATGAACGCGACGAGGACGGGAAGACGGAGAGCAGGGAGACGCATGGAGAAGAGTGGGCGCAAAGAGGCGCAGAAGGCGCAAAAAATAAAATCGCGCGGAGGGATTTCTCCGCGCGATCGAAAGAGTGGCGAGGGACGGGTGACGCGAAATCAGGATTTGGGCTGAGGCAGAATCGTGACGCGCGAGGCGCGGGCGGCCCCGAGGTATTTCTTCGCGAGCGCGGCGAGTTCGGCGGTCGTGATGGCCTCGGTGTCGGCGATGCGGTCGCGGTGGTTGTCGAGCACGGCGGGTTTTTCCTGCGGGCGGCGGAGGACGCTGCTGAGCCAGTAGGAATTGGTGCGCAGCGCCTGGCGCAGGGAGGTGAGCGCGGGCTGGCGGGCGCGTTTGAGTTCGTCTTCGGTCACGCCGTTGGTCGCGAGGTCCTCGCCGATCGCGACGATGGCGTCGGAGATTTTTGCGGCCATGGCGGGATCAACGATGCAACTGGCGTGGATGTAGCCGTAGCCGGGAAAGGTGTCGCTGGTCGTGCTGCTGGCGCTCGGGCTGTAAGTGCCGCCGATCTCCTCGCGGATTTTTACGCGCAGGCGGTCGCTGAGGATGGTCGTGAGCATCGAGAGGCGACGGTCGACCTTGATGTTCATGCTGTCGGTGGTGGGCCAGTAGAGGTGCACGTTGCCCTTGGGAATCTCGGTGGGGATCGTGTAGTTCTTGGTGAACGGCGTGGCGGGGAAGGAGATTTTTTTCAGCTCGGCGAGAGCGGGTTTGACCTCGCGTGCGGGCAGGGTGCCGAGGGTGGCGGCGACGGCGGCGATGGTGGCCTCGACGTCGAGATCACCGACGATGGCGAGTTCGATGGCTCCCTTGGAAAAATGCGGGGCGAGCCAGGTGCGAACCTCGGCGAGATTGCGCGCCTGCATGATTGCCTTGGGCGGAACGCCGAAGCGCGGGTCGCCGCCGCGAATGAGGTTGGCGACCTCCATGGCCATGGGGCCGTTGGCGGTGTGCTCGAAACCCAGATACATCTGCTCGATGCCCTTTTGCGCGAGGCGCATGGCTTCGGGGCGGTAGCCGGGATCGGTGATGTAGGCGGTGAGGAGCTGGAGCTCGAGGAGGAGCGAGTCGGCGGTGGTGCCGCCGCTGAAATTGAAGGCATCGCCCCACGAGGAGAAGCCGACGCCGACGTTTTTGCCGGCGTTGAGACGGCGGAGTTCGTCGGCGCTGTGCTTGCCGAGACCGCCCGAGGTGAACGTGGCCTCGGCGAGCGTATCGAGGCCGCGTTGATCGAGGGGCTGGGTCACGTTGCCGTTGCCGACGCGGGCGCGGAGGCTGATGCGGCCGGCTTCGAAATCGGTTTTCTTGAGATTGAGGCGCACGCCGTTGGCGAATTCCACGAGCGTGATGTCGAGATCCTCGACGCGGGAGCGTTTGGCGACTTTGCCGGGCGCGCCCCAGTCGGCGTAGCCCCACGCGGCCTCGGCGATGGCAGCGGGCGCGGCGATTTTGACGGCGCGGGAGGCCTCGTAGGCGGCGACGATGGCGGCGTTGGCGTCACCGGGAATCTTGGCGTTGCCGGTGACCATCACGTAACGGCCCGGCGCGGAGAACGCGGCGCGAAGGGCGGCGAGGCAATCGGCGACGGTGATTTTATCGAGGGCGGGCTGGAACAACGCGCGATCGGCAGACGGATGCGTGAAGACATCGCGGTCGAGGATTTCCTGGGCGATGCGACCGGCGAGGGTGGCGGAGCGACGGGTGGGCGCGGTCTTCACGGCCTGATCGAGGCTGTTGGTGAACGAGGCGATGACCTCCTTCAACTCGGGGGCTTGGAAACCGTGTTCGAGTGCGCGGCGCAGCTCCTGTTCGCCGACGGCGAGGGCGGCGGACCACTGCTCGGGTTTGCAGGAAACGCCGACGGAGGATTCGCGCATAAAATCGTAATATTCGCCGGCACTGGCGCCGGCGCCGAGGAACGGGGCGTTTTCCTTTTTGGCGAGTTCGCTGAAACGGCGGTTGAGCATGGCGAGCGCGAGCTGGCGGGGGAGGCGTTTTACGCGGTTGGCGGCGGTGTCGGGTTCGGCGGCGGCAGGGGTCAGCGAGAGGATGGAGACGCTGGTATTGGGCATCTCGGACTCGGAGTGAAAGTAGGCGCGGACGCCGTCGAAGCGCGTGATCTCACCGAGGGACGGATCGGGGCGGGCGGGGCCGCGGGAGGCGAATTCGGAGAACTGGGCGACGATCAGTTTCTCGACGAGGGCGACGTCGAAATCGCCCACAGCGATCACCGCCATGCGCTCGGGGCGATACCACGTGTTCCAAAAATCCAGGAAACGCTCGCGCGGGGCTTGCGAGATGACTTCGGGCAGGCCGATCGGGAGGCGCTTGGGAAAGAGCGTGGAGCCGAAGGCGAATTCGAAACGCGCGTCGGACACGCGGCTCTGGATGGAATCGCGGGTGCGTTTCTCGCTGAGGATGATGCCGCGTTCGCGGTCGATCTCGGCGTCGAGCAGCGAGAGGCCGGTGGCGTAGTCGCCGAAGACGCGGAGGCCCTCGGTGAGCGTGGGCTCGTCGGTCTTGGGGAGTTCGAGAAGATAGAGCGTGCGGTTGAAGCCGGTGCTGGCGTTGGTGTCGGCGCCGAACCGCATGCCCATGCGCTGGAGCAACTCGACGAGACTGCCGGGTGCGTAGTGTTTGCTGCCGTTGAAGGCCATGTGCTCGAGGAAGTGCGCGAGGCCGCGCTGATCGTCCTGCTCATGAAACGAACCGGCCTCGACGAGCAGACGGAGGGAGGCGCGGTCCTTGGGTTCCTTGTTGGCGAGGATGGCGTAGCGCAGGCCGTTGGGGAGGACTCCG
>CALRZR010000418.1:0-3417 GCA_943372705.1 Opitutus sp. GAS368
CAGCCCGAGATCGCCAAGACCGATCAGGCGGGTCCAACGAAGGGACAATGCGGGGACTCGGACGATGCGGACGTCGCCGGGGATGGTTTGCTCCAGGGCGGGTTCGCGAACTCCATCCTGCCAGGCATCGCCCACACAAAGCACGATGGGTTCCCAGCCGTGGGCTCGATAGTAGGGCAGGCTCATGCGCACGCGCTGCATGTCGGGTGCATTGATGGGCGGGAAATGGGGGCTGACAATCAGCACACGGCGCAGGGGAACGGGAGCGGTCATGGTGTGAGCAGGAGTCTAGCGGAGCGGCGAAACCGCAGTGGTATGCAAGACCCGGATATCCCAAATCTGGTGACGGTCGTTGCCGACGCAACGTTCGCATTTGACCGAAAACCGGCGGGTAATGCGTCGCCAGATTGCGCGATAATTGCCCGACCGGAAATACGAAACGAGGAGCGTGCCTCCCGGACGCACCAGCGGCGCAAAGGCGGCGAGGGTGGCGCGAGGATCCATCGCGTAACCGATGCTCTCGTTGAAAATAACGGCGTCGAAGGAATCGCCGGGCGCGGGCTGCCAGTGCTCGAAATCGGCCTCGATCCACTCGCAAGCGGGCAGGTCCAACTCCCGGGCGCAACGCAATCCTTCTGGGGAAAGATCGAGTCCGACGTAGCGTTTCGGACGATGAGGAGAAAGCAGTTGCGCGAGCCGGCCGTTGCCACAGCCGATGTCGAGGACGGTGGGATGCGGGGATACCGCGAGAATCAATTCGACCAGAACGGCGTAGCGTGGGAGTTCAGCGTCGGTAAACAACAAATCCCAGTGACCCGCAGCATATTCACGATCAAAGGCCGAGCGGGGCACAGGGTGACCGAGGCCGCGGGGTGCGTCGATGAAACGGCGACGCAGGTGGCGAAATACTTTGGCGGCGAAATGAGTCACAACTCGAAGTAGAATTCCTCGTCGGTGGAAAAAAAAGACACGAAGGCGGGCGAAATGATCGCATTGGTCCAAGGTGGCGTGGGTTCGGTCTGGGATCGGTAGGCCGAGAGGGCACGTGTTTTCAAGAACGCGCACCCCTTGAACCGGTATCGCAGCACGCGGCGGACGCCGAAAAGCGGGGCAAGGAGGAGCAGGGGGTTCCACCACGACCAAACCGGGAATTCGAAAATGCGGGGGCGATGACGTGCGGTGCGCAAGGCGAGTTCGAACAGTCTGAAGGCAGCTTCGTGCTCTGTGCTGCCATCCCGACGAAACGGGATGAAGACCTCATCCGGTGCGACGTTGTCGAGGAGAGCGGTGACGAAGGCGACGAGTTTATCGCGCTCCATTGCGGAGAGATGGGCCAAGCGCCCATCGGGAGCGTTGAGGAAATGGATCGCGGATTTTTCCACGCCGAGGTGACCGAGGGCGACGCGGGCTTCTGAGGCGCGCCGGAGCGCGAGTTCGGCGGCGGAGACCGAGGGATGTCCGGTGTGGGACGCAGAGCCGTCGGTGAGGAAAGCGACATGGACCGGTTGGGCGTCGAGGCGTTTACCGGCGATCAGACCGCCGCAGCCTAGAGCTTCATCGTCCTGATGCGGCGCGAGCACGAGGGTTATTGAGCCGGGCTGCGAGACGTAGTCGCAAGCGCGAAGACGCAAAATGAGACGAACGAAGCGGCTGAGCGCACGGCGGAGAGCGAGGCGGAGCCGCGGAATCTGGCTCAGGCCCAGGGTCATGACTGCTAGGAAGCGAGAAAATCCACGTCGGAAGGACATCAGTTGGAACGAAGCGAAGCGGGCGAGGTGAGGGCTTCCTCGACGAGCGCGAGCAGGCGCGGGGCCTCGCGTTCCCAGCAATAGACGTCCCCGGCGAGACGGCGCGCAGCGGCCTGGCGGCGGGCGAGGGCGGCGCGATCTGAGAGTAGTCCGTCGAGGTTGGCGGCGAAGGCTCCTGTATCGTGGGTTTCGACAATGACCCCCGCGGCGGAATCGTGGGCGAGGACTTCGCGCTGGCCGGCGGTGTCACTCGCGACAACCGCGAGGCCGGCGTTGAGGTATTGAATGATCTTGTTCGTAATGGTGAGGTCGCGATTGACGATGAACGACTGCTCGAGGGCGAGACCGATGTCGTGGGAGGCGATTACGGCCGGGAGGTCCGCGGGTGACACGAGCGGACGAAACGCTACCTGTGAACGTAAGTGGGACGGCAGCAGGGAGACGAGATGCCGATCGTAACCGGCGCGCGTCTCACCGAGAAGGACGACGCGACTCCGATGGCGCGTGAGCGCCCACGCAGATAGGAACTGCTCCAAGCCGCGGCCGGGGCCGAGCGTTTGTGAGAACCAAAAAAAGGACGGGGGCGCGGAGCGGTCGCGCGCGGGGAGCACCTGGAGGGGGAAGGCGTTGGCGATGACGTGGGGGCGGCGGCCACCGTAGCGGGCGTGGAGCGCATCGGCCAGTGCGTGAGAGGTGGTCGTGGTGTAGTCGGCGCGATGGAGGAGGGCGTTTTCCACGCTGCGCAGAAGCGTGATCGGCCGCCCGGCGCGGTCGGACGGCAAGAGGTCTTCGGAGTGCCAATCCTCGAGATCGGCGGCGACCCGGCGACCGCGGGCGAGGAGACGGGTGCCTAGCCAGTGTGGAACTTCATTGTGGACGATCGTGAGATCGGCGGGGCGCCGCACGGCGACGGACAACAGGGCGTGGCCGGGGCCGAGTGATTCGATGGTGGCAAGGCGGAGGCGCGCGGTGGCTTGGCGCGCGATCCATTGGCGGACACGCCGGGACCAGACGACGAGCGCCGAATCGCCGTGGAAGCCGGCGGCAGCATCCACCACGACGCGGCGGAAGGGGGCGGCGCGCAAAATCTCCGCATCGACGATTTCGGACGGGGCGTGATTGCGGACCGAGAGCACGGTGACGTCGTAGCCTGCTTGACCCAGAGTAGTCGCTTCTTTGAGCGGACGGGGATTGCGGCAGAGGTGGCCGTTGGTGACGATGAGGATGCGGGCGGCGCTCAAGTCGGAATTTGTTTCGTGAGGATTGTGGTCCGGGCGGCGGCCGTTGGGGAGGCCCGAGTCTGGGCGAGCAACCAAGCCCATGCTTCGGGTTGGTCGCGGCGAAAGCGCAGGCCGCGAAGCAAACAGATCGGGTGGCGGAGGCTACTGAGCAGAAAGTGGAGCCAATCGCACGGTCGGGCTGCGCGAATGAAGCGGGTGTCGCGCAGAGCGAGGGCGAGGCAAAAGAATATCCCGGTGTCGCGCGGTTTTTGCGTGCGCCGGAGGGCCCAGAGACGGGCTAACGAGTCGGTGGAACAGGAAATGTGGGTGAAAAACGAAGCGGCGATGAGGAGCTTGGCCTGAAGCCAACGGGCGGGATCGGCGTCGCGAGCGGTGGCGAGGGTGAGGGCGAAGTGTGCGAGCGGTGTGGTGAGGAGGAGGAGCGGACC
>CALRZR010000419.1:0-3318 GCA_943372705.1 Opitutus sp. GAS368
GAAACGCCGGTAAACGCTGGCGCCGCACTCAAGGCCAGACGCGCGACGTTCGAAATCGCAAGGCCGGAGGTGTTGCTGACCCCGACCGAATAGTTGCCCTCGTTGGCAATCTGCGCGTTGGTAACCGCGAGCGTCGCCGACGTCTCGCCGCTGAGCGCGACGCCGTTAAAATACCACTGGTAAGCGAGCGGAGCTCCGCCCGTCGCCGTTACAGAAAAGTTTGCCGTGGCTCCGGCCGCGACCGTCGCATCCGCCGGCGGCACCGTGACCGCGGGAGCTTGGGCGTGCGCCGACGAAAATGCCAAAAAGAGGACAGAACCGACGAGTTTCCAAAAACGGAATAGCGTCATGGCGAGCATGTTGGGAGTTGGCGGGAGCAGCACGATCACGTCACTGGACCCCTGCGGTGCCGCCGAGGCAACCGGAAATCCCCCTACGACGGTGTAAGAACTACGCATCACTCCGGTCAGCTCAAACACCCACGTGGCGACGGGAGCACGATCGCACGAACACCGGTTCACCCGCGCGCGAAACCGCCCCAAAAAACCGCGCCTCGGCGCTCGACGCTTAAAACTCAGCCAAAGCAGCGTCCACGAACGACGTTACGTCGCCGGCCCCGGAACGGCCCAGCCGCGCCAATTCTCGCGAATTAATCCGTGCTCATCGCCGCAATCCATGGTTAAACCCCTGCCTCTCTTCTTCCCATGAACTGGTCACGCTTCAAAACACACTCCTATCATTATGCCGATCTCGGCATCTCGCTCGACCTTTCGCGCCTCCCGTTTCCCGACGATTTTCTCGCCTCTAAGGAAGCCGCCATCCAACAGGCTTTCGCCGACATGGCCGCCCTCGAAAAAGGTGCGATCGCGAACCCCGATGAACAGCGCATGGTCGGCCATTACTGGCTCCGCACGCCGAGCCTCGCCCCGTCCGCCGAGCTGCGCACCGAGATTATTGATACGCTCGCTCGCATCGTCGACTTCTCGGCCCGCGTCCACTCCGGTGAAATCGCCGGCCCCAAGGGCAAATTCAAGAACGTCCTCGTGATCGGCATCGGCGGTTCCGCCCTCGGCCCGCAATTCGTCGCCCACGCCCTTGGCCAACCCCGTAAAGACAAACTCGTCGTCTCCTTCTTCGACAACACCGACCCCGACGGCATCGATTACGTCCTCGGCACTCTGCGTGGCCAGCTCGCCAAGACCCTCGTCCTCGTCATCTCGAAATCCGGCGGCACCGCCGAGACGCGCAACGGCATGCTCGAAGCCATCGCCGCCTTCCGGGCCGCCGGCCTCGATCACACCAAACAGTTCGTTGCCGTTACCGGAGTCGGCTCCAAACTCGATGCCACCGCCCTCTCCGAAAACTGGCTGGCCCGTTTCCCCATGTGGGACTGGGTCGGCGGCCGCACGAGCGAACTCTGCGCCGTCGGTCTCCTGCCCGCCGCGCTCCAGGGCCTCGATATCCAGGCCATGCTCGATGGCGCCGCCGAGATGGACACCGTCACCCGGAAGTCCACCACCGTCGAAAACCCTGCCGCCCTCCTCGCCCTCATGTGGCACTACGCCACCGATGGCCGCGGCACGAAAGACATGGTCGTCCTCCCCTACAAAGACCGCCTCCTCCTCTTTTCACGCTACCTCCAACAGCTCGTGATGGAGTCCATAGGCAAGGAATTCGATCTCAAGGGCAACGTCGTCAACCAAGGCCTCGCCGTCTACGGCAATAAGGGTTCCACCGACCAACACGCCTACGTCCAGCAGCTCCGCGAGGGCGTGAACAACTTCTTCGTTACCTTCATCGAGGTCCTCAAAGACCGCGACGCGAAGACCTCACTCGAAGTCGAGCCGGGTGTCACCGCCGGCGACTACCTCCAGGGCTTCCTCCTCGGCACGCGCGCCGCGCTCAGTGAAAAAGACCGCCACTCGATCACCATTACGCTCCCCGATGTTTCGCCGCGCACCCTCGGCATGTTGATCGCCCTCTACGAGCGCGTCGTCGGCTTCTACGCGTCGCTTGTCGGCATCAATGCCTACCATCAGCCCGGCGTCGAGGCCGGCAAGAAGGCCGCCGGCGGTGTCATCGCCCTCAAACTCAAACTCGCCGCGGCACTCGCCGCCGCACCCGGGCGAGCCTTCACCGCCGAAGAACTCGCCGCCGCCGCCGGCGCGCCCGACCAAGCAGAGCTCGCCTTCAAAATCCTCGAGCATCTCGCCGCCAACAAAAACAGCGGCGTGAAGAAGCGCGCCAAATCCCCGTGGTATAACTCCACCTACCGCGTCTGAGTATAGGGCGGACTTCAGTCGCCCGCTTCCCATCCCGCACCAACGAGGGCGGACTCAGGTCCGCCCTCCTCTGCCCCACCCCGCCCTCCCCACCTGCCCCCGTGCGCAACGCTCCGCTCATCGTTCTCTGCACCTTTGCCGTCCTCGGTGCGGTGTTCTCCGGCGCACTCTACGTGAAGATCGGCAACTCGAAACAAATCCTCGCCGCCGAACTCGCCAGTTCGCAGGACCGCGCCACCCGTCTCCAGGCCGACCTCGCCGCGGCCAACGAACAGACCGGCTCCCTCAAAGCCAAAGTCGCCCACCTCGACGCGTCACTCGAGTCCGCGCGCGCCGAACTCACTGCCACCTCTGAAAAACTCTCCGAAGCCCAACTCCGCGCCGTCGTGCTCGATCACGACCTCGCCAAGACCAAAAACCTCCTCGTCCTCCACGAGCAAAACGCCAAGGCCCTCGCCGCCGAGGTTGCCTCGCTCCGCGCCGACCTCGACGACTCTCGCAATTCCAACGCTTCGCCCGAAGCCGTTGCCGCCTATAAAAACACCATCGCCGAACTCGAGAAACAGCTCGCCACCGCGCGCAACGGCGCGACCGCCGGCGTCGGCCTCTCGACCGCCGTCTTCACCAACCGCTCCGGCCGCGCCACCGTTCTCAACGTCGGCCCTTCGAGCGCGTTCGTCGTCCTCAACTACGGGTCCAATCGCGGCGCTCAGCTCGGCCAGCGCCTGACCATCTCTCAGGGAACCGAAATCGTCGCCACGGTTCTCATCAGCGACGTTCGCACCGCTTTTTCCATCGCGCAGGTCCAGCCCGATACCTTGCGCGGAGTCTTGCAGAAGGGCGATTCAGCCATATTAGTCCGCACACCATGACCTCGCTCACGAAACGCCTTTTCGCCCTCCTCTTGCTCGCCATCGCCGGGATTTTCGGCGGCTGCTCGACCCGCACGCAGAAGGAAACCTCCATTCCGTGGAGCCGTCCCGCCGGTTGGGAAGGCCAGATTCCCGGCATGGGCCAGCCATCCGGCCGCTGATCC
>CALRZR010000420.1:0-3313 GCA_943372705.1 Opitutus sp. GAS368
GCCGAGGTCGGCGGAGGGGGCCATGCCCATTCCGCCGACGATGCCGGCGCCGAGGTCGGAGAGGATGTCTCCGAACATGTTTTCGGTGACCAGCACGTCGAAGGTTTCCGGGCGCTGCACGAGAAAGAGCGCCATGGCATCGACGTAGACGCGGTCGGTCGTGACCGCGGGAAATTCGCGCGCAACTTCGTCGAATATCTTTCGGAAAAACGCCATCGAGGGAAGCACGTTGGCTTTGTCGACGAGGGTGCAGTGTTTCCGACGTTTGAGGGCGAGCTGGAAGGCTTCGCGGCAGACGCGCTCGGCGCCGCGGCGCGTGATCTTCATGGTGTCGGTCTCGAAGTCGCGTCCGGTCGGGCGGGGGGTGAGGCGCTCGGAAAAGAGGCCTTCGCAGTTTTCGCGGATGATGACAAAATCGATGGGGCGGCCGCCGGCGCCGCCGTAGCCTTTGAGCGGAGTATGGGACTCGTGAAAGAGTCGGATGGGGCGGACGCCGTTGAAGAGGTCAAGCTGCTCGCGGAGGTCGATCTGGGGTGTCAGCTCGACACCGTTGGGCCACCGAACGGCGGGCAGCCCCATGGCGCCGAGGAGAATGGCATCAGCGGCGCGAATCCGATCGAGCGTAGCCGGCGGAAGCGGATCGCCGTGACGGAGATACTCAGCGGCGCCGACGGAATGCTCGACGACGTCGAACCGGACCCCGTCCACGATGGCTTCCACTGCGCGGAGAACCTTGAGGCCCTCGGCGACGACTTCGGGACCGATGCCATCGCCGCCGAGAACGGCGATTTGGAAATGCGTGCTCATGGGAAAGGTCCGAAGGTATCAGGGCGAGCGGGCGAAAGGCATGAGTTATTCCACATTTAATTTGAGAAATTGCGTCGCACGCGGCGACGGGCGCAGATGAAGTGCGGGTAATGAAATCGACGCCAAAGGTCGCACTCCTTGTGGAGACGTCGAACAGCTACGCCCGGGAGCTGTTGCACGGGGTGCGTGCGTGGGTGCGGGAGAACGGCCCCTGGTCGATCCGACTGACGGAGCAGGGTCGTGGGGCCGACGTGCCAGCGTGGCTGCGGCACTGGGACGGCGATGGAGTGATCGCGCGGGTGGAGAATCAGCAGATTGCACAGGTGTTGCGAGGGACGGGACTGCCGGTGATCGATGTGAGCGCAGCGCTGCCGCGGCTGGTTTTTCCCCGGGTGGCGACGGATGCGGAAGGGGCGGCGCGGATCGCGGCGACCCATCTGCTCGATCGTGGACTGAAGCGATTCGCCTTCTGCGGGTATCACGGAGCGCACTGGTCGCGGCGGCGCGGCGAGGCGTTTGCCCGCGCGGTGCGGGCGGCGGGCGGGACGTGCGCGGTGTTTGCCCCGCAGCCCGGACCGGTGGATGAGGAGATCGGCGCGATCGCGGAGTGGCTGCAATCGTTGGCGCGTCCGGTGGGCGTCTTGGCGGCCATCGACCCACGGGGACAGCAGGTGTTGGCAGCGTGTCGGATGGCGGGGTTGGCCGTGCCGGACGAGGTGGCCGTGGTGGGTGTGCACAACGACGAGCTGTTGTGCGACCTCTGCGATCCGCCGCTCTCGAGTGTGATTCCGAACGCACAGAGGGCGGGCTACGTGGCAGCGGGCTTGCTCGCGAAGGCGATGGCAGGGACACGGCTGCCGGTGGTGCTGAACGAGATCGCCCCGCTGGGCGTCGCTAGTCGGCAGTCGACGGATCTCGCGGCAGTCGCCGACGAGAAGATAGCGGGGGCGGTGCGCTACATGCGGCAACAGGCGGCAGGCGGGGCAAATGTCGCCGATGTGCTCCGGGCGGTGCCAATGGCGCGGACGGCGCTCGAACGGCGTTTCAAAGCGGTGCTGGGCACGACGCCGCACGCGCATTTGCGAAAATTACGGATGGAGCGCGTGCAGGAGCTGCTGGTGAGCACGAGTTTGCCGGTGGGCGAAATCGCGGCGGCGACGGGGTTCGAAAATCCTGAATACTTGAGCGCGATGTTCCGGCGGGAGTGTGGCGTGAGTCCGCGCGAGTGGCGCGCGCGACACCGCGGGAAAGTCGCGGCCGTTTAGGGCGCGCCGAGGATCTGGCGCTTCACGCGGATGCGGTCACGGAGTTCTTCGAGTTCGTAGATTTGGACTCGGGTGGCGGGTTGCTTAAAATATTTGTGGATAACGAGGAGCAGGCGACCGTCGAAGGCGTTGAAGACGGAGCCATGGCCGACGTCGTCCTGGAGAATGGGTGCAGGCTCGTGGCGCCAAGGTCCGGTGACTTGGCCGGAGTCGGAGTAGGCGATGCTCTCGGCGTAGAGGCGATCCTGGCTCCAACTCGCCCAAAACATCGCGAGCACGCCGCTCTTCATGCGGTAGAGCGAGGCGCCGTCGGTGACGATGCCGGGAACGGGATCACCGCCGCGGTAACGGATCGCGCGCTTGGTCCAAGCGACGTCGCCGGCGCGAATAAGCGTGAGCGCGTCGCCGATGGTGGCGGAGAGGTCGTCGCGCAGACGGATGGCTTCAAACGAGCCGTCTGTGATCTGAATCCACTCGTGGGCGTAGACGAACCACGGCGCGCCGGCGGCATCGACGTAGAAGGTGCCATCCAGGGCCATCGTGCCGGCGGGGGAAGTCGGCGTGTTGGCGAACGGTTTGAACGGACCGAGCGGCGAATCGCCGACGAGGATTTGGGTCTGGCGTTTGGTGATGGGCGGGCGGCCGGGACGCGTGTCGATGGTGGTGGCCCAATCGTTGAACGTGCAGAACAGGTAATATTTTCCGCGCCACGCGTGGACCTCGGGCGCCCAAGGGGCGTCGGTGGCATCCGCCCAGAAGCCGTCGGGAATTTCGAAGACCAGTTGGGGAGCGGTCCACGTGGCGAGGTCTTTGCTCGTGTAGACGAGGACCCCGCCGCGGTCGTGATGCGAGGGGAGGAGTTTGGACTGCCAATCGCGTTTCGGGGAGAACTGGCCGTAGAGGTAGTAGGTTTTCGAGGCGGCATCGGCGAGAATATGCGGGTCGTGGACGATGAGGTCGTTGACCGAGATCGCGGCGGACGCGGCGAGGCTGGATGCGGCGAGCGCGACAGAGAGAGCGGTGACGATGCGGCGGAAAAATCTAGAGACCATGGTAGGTGAAGTGACGAAAGTGCGCTGTGCCCGAGCCGGTCGCGTAGAGAGCGACGCGGAGTGTGCCGTTGCCGGACACTTCGGAGCCCCACGCGAATTTGGTCCACGCGGTGCCGTCGGAGCTGAAATAGAGCGCGACGTCTTGGTCGAGGTTGCGGATGCGGAGGAAGGCTCGTTTGGGGGTGAATG
>CALRZR010000421.1:0-3286 GCA_943372705.1 Opitutus sp. GAS368
GGTGCTGCTCGATGCCTACGAGGAGGTGAACCGCGCAACGCCGCTGCGCGCCTTGCGGATGGGCGTGACGCACTCGAATTTTATGACGAGCGAGCTGATCGAGCGCACGGCGCGGCTCGGCGTTGCCCTCGATATCCAACCGATCTGGCTTTACCTCGATGCGCGCACGTTGGTGAACCAGTTCGGCTACGACCGGCTGCGCTATTTTCAGCCGCTCAAGAGCATTTTGGCGGCCGGTGGAAAAACCGGCGGCGGGTCGGACCACATGTTGAAGATCGGCGATCTGCGCGCGATCAACCCCTACAATCCGTTTCTCGCGATGTGGACGACCATGACGCGGCGCGCGAAGTGGTATGACGGGCAGCTCCACCCGGAGGAGGCGCTCACCCGGCGGCAGGCGATCGAGTTCTACACGCGCAACAACGCGTGGCTGATTTTCTGGGAAAATGAAATCGGCTCGATCGAGTCCGGGAAACGGGCCGACTTCATCGTCGTCGATCGCGATCTGCTGGAGTGTCCGATCGACGACGTGCGTGACACCCGGGTGCTGGCGACCTGGGTCGAAGGCAAACGGGTGTTTCGGCGCTGATTCAAGCCCCTGAATCGCCTGCAAGCAGGCTCCTGCCTCCGGGCCGAGCAGGCCCACTGGAACACGAATTGAAACTACGCGGGCGCGGGGCCGGCGCGGTTACAGCCGCTTCACTTTGAAGCTGCGGAATTCGACGGGGTCGCTGTGGCCGGCGAAACCGATGAAGCCCTTGGCGCGATCGAGGCCCTTGGGCGCTTTCGCGATTTGGCTGCGGTCGAAGGTGTCGATGTCGACGTCGAGGATCTTGGTGCCGTTGAGGGTGACTTTGATTTTTTGGCCCTGCACTTCGATCTCCTGATAATTCCATTCGCCGGTGGGGCGGAGGTAGCCGTGTTTGGCCGGTGCGCAGAAATAGAGAGAGCCGTGATATTGGTAGGGCAGGAGGCCGGGTTTGCCGGCGGCGGCTTGGCGGGCGTTGTAGCCGTCGCTGTCGAGGATTTGGATTTCGAGTCCGTCGACGGAGGATTTTCCGTCGGCGGGGGTGCGGAGGACGATGCCGTTGTTGCCGGCGGGCGGGAGCCGGAATTCGGTGCGGATGATGCCGTTTTGGAATTCTTCCTTCGTGAGGAGATCGCCGCCTTTGCCGGGGCGGCAGACGATGGCGCCGTTTTTCACCTCGTAGCTGTCGACCGCGCCCTGCCAGTTGCTGAGATCGCGACCGTTGACGAGCTCGACGAAGCCGGCGTCGCCGCTGCGGGCGGCCAGCTCGCGGTTCGCTTCCTCTGCGCTGATTTCGCGGATGAAGACATTGCGCCAACGGATTTCGCTGCCGTGGGTTTGCAGTTGAATCGGGCCCTTGGGAAACGCGGGATCGCGCATAAAACCGTTGTGGGCTTTCGCGGCGCTCTTCGCGTCTTTCTTGGCGTCTTTTTTCGCGGCCGTCGGGGCGGGGGATTTGGCGAAGGCGACGTAGCCGGCCTTTTGGTTGGCGAAGTAATTTTCGAGCACGGCGTGATCGACGACTTTTTCGCCGTTGAAGATCACGGTGACCCGCTCGCCGATCATTTTGATCACGAAACTATTCCACTCGCCGAAAGGGCGGTCCATTTTCTTGGAAGGATCTTTGCCGGGGGCGCCTTTGCTGTTGTTCCAGAGACCGCCGGAGCCTTTGTCCTGCCCCAAACCGCGCGGATCGCCCTTGGTCGTATCCCAAATCTGGACCTGCGGAATGCCGCGGAGGTAGATGCCGCTGTCGCCGTCGGGGAGCGCCTTGTATTCCACCCTGAGTTCGAAGTCGCCGTAGTCTTTGTCGGTGGTGAGGTAGAGGCCCTTGCCATCGTTGATGAGTTCGCCTTTGGCGACGGACCAATGGGCGTTGATGTGCTCAGGGCCGGCTTTCGGAACGGGCAGGCCGCCTTCGACGGACTTGCGTTTGTAGTCGGCGAGTTGGGCGGGAGTCATCTGCCAGAGTTGCGACGGATCCTTCGTGCCCCAGCCATACCAGCCGGAGAGATCTTTGCCGTTGAAGAGGGCGGTGAAGCCGGCGGGGGGGACGTTGTCGGCAGCGACGGCGAAAACCGCGGTCGCGAACAGCCAGGCGAGGGTGAGGGTGCGTTTCATGGAAGGGAATTTTGGGGGGGGAGCGGGGGCGTTGGTCTCGCGTTGACGGCTACTGGCGGAGAACGAGAGGCGACGGGTGCATTGGGCAGGACCACGGATCGTCGGCGCAAGCGCGAAAAAAATGTGGCGTCGATGGCGGAAGGCGGGGCGGCGAGGGCTGTAAACTAAAAACCCGCTAGGCCTTGCGGCGAAGCGGGTTAAAAGTGGTGGCCAGACTCGGAATCGAACCGAGGACACGAGGATTTTCAGTCCTCTGCTCTACCAACTGAGCTATCTGGCCTTGCGTGGAGCGGCGAACAAAGGGTGGCGCGGGGGGCGCGTCAACGGGAAATTCCGACGGAAGTTTGGTTTACGCGAGAATCAGAAAATTCCCGTCCCGGCAGTCGGCCGCCGCGCGCCCGGCTGACTCGGAGATTGAAGGTCGCGGGGAGCCGCGTAGATCGGTTGGCACGGTGCGTCGTCCTCGGCTGCCGCATCGAGCGGAAGAAAATCCGCTGGAGCGAGGCCGCGGTGGAGGAGTGCCGCGCAGAGGTGCGTCGGTTGACGAGTCGCACGTGGGGCGTGTCGATGGAACGCCGGCTCGGGAGCCTTGGTCGTTACGTGCAAGGCTGGTTCGGATACTACCGGATCAGCCGCACATGGGGCGACGAAGCGCGGCAGCGCGGAGAGGGCGAAGCCCAGAGCGAAGCGGAGGGTGAGGAGAGCGGGTGCCCGAGCAACGGGCGGCGAGCCGAGCAAGTGGTCGAGCTGGACAAGTGGATGCGCCGGCGCGTGCGGCAGTGTTACTGGAAGCAATGGGGCCGGCCCCGACGGCGGCGGAAAATGCTGCTGCGGTTGGGAACCGATCCGGCGACGGTGCACCTCGCGTCTCGCAGTCGGAAAGGCTGCTGGCGGATGAGCACGAACAGTCTCGTGCAAGCCGCGCTCACGAATGCGTGGTTGGGGAAACAAGGGGTGCCGGACCTGCCGGCGCTCTGGGTCGCTTATCATTACCCGCCGCCGCCGAAGGCGGAGCCGGAAGCTCCGAGGACGGTCGCGAAGAGGTAAGCACTCTGGAACCGCCGGATGCGGACCCGCATGTCCGGTGGTGTGGGGGCCGGGGGCTAATTACCCCCGGCTACCCGATTGGGCTCTGTC
>CALRZR010000422.1:0-3281 GCA_943372705.1 Opitutus sp. GAS368
CACGCCGCCCACGCATCCGCCGGCTCGGTCCGAAAATGCCGGCCGATCGCCGCCGCAATATCCGGGGTCGCACCGGCACCAAGATCAAACAACGTGCGCGCCTGGTCATTGGCGTAACGCAACGCGCCGTCGCCGTCGGCCACCAGCAAGGGTTCCTGCGAATGTTCGAGCAGCCACCGGAAACGGTCGCGTTCGCTCGCCAACGCCCGGAAACGGTTCAGCCGCGTGATCGTCTTCACCTTCGCCCGCAGCTCCGGCGCCGAAAAAGGCTTCCGCAGAAAATCGTCCGCTCCGGCTTCCAACGCCGCGACCATCGACTCGGATTCGTCGGACGAGGACAACACAATGACCGGCAATTCGCGGGTGCGCCCATCGGCCCGCAGCCGCGCGCATACCTCAAAACCCGTCAGGCCGGGCATCATGATATCCAGCAGCACGAGATCCGGCGGAGCCGCCAGCGCGGCCGCGAGCCCCGATACACCGTCTTCGGCTTCGACGATCTCGCACCCCTCCCGTTCGAGCAGATCCCGCAGCCGCAAACGCACCGCTTCGTCGTCTTCAACGATGAGTATTTTGGCCGCCGCGCTCATGGTTTCGGCTCCTTGCCTTCTCCCGGACCCGCCGGCATCGCGATCAAGCCGAGGCGCACCGCATGCAGCGTGAGTTGTGCAACCGATTTCAGGCCGGTGCGACGCGTGATATTGGCGCGGTGGTTCTCCACCGTGCGCACACTGAGGCCGAGGCACTCGGCGATTTCCTTCGACGAAAGCCCTTCGGCGACAAACCGCAGCACGTCGCGCTCGCGCACCGACAACTCCGGATCGCTCTCGCCGCGCTCCGGATTCGCCACGATCCGCTGCACCGTCTTCGAAACCTGCGGCCCGAGGTAGGTGCGCCCTTCGGCGACCGCCTTGAGCGCCAAAGTGAACTCCGTGAAACTGGCCGTCTTTTCGATGTAGCCCTGCGCACCGGCAGCGAGCGCCTCCCGCACCGCCAGTTCCGTCGTATTGGCCGAAAACACCAGCACGTAAGGCGGCGGATCGACGCGCACCGCTTTCAGGAAATCCAGTCCGATCCCACCCAACAGCATCCAGTCGAGCACCACTACTTTCGGACGGCAGGCCTCGGCGATTTTCAGCGCCTCGTTTACGTCGCCGGCCTCACCGACGACGGCAAATCCCGGCATAGCCGAGACAAATGCGGACAACATATGCCTGATCGCCGTCTGGTCTTCTACCACCATGACGCCGACTTTATTGGCAGGCACTTCAACGGATTTTACTGGGGGGCTTGTTTCCATTTCTGAATCTTACGGCATTTCCCCCCACGAACTGAATGAGTAGTTTTTGTCAAAAGCCGCTAATCAGGGGAGCTTACACGGCGGACAAAAAATTTCCCCGCACCCAAACCCCTGCTCACGCCGCGTCGTAAATCTGCACTTTGATCCAGAAGCTCTTGAAGGTGTTGATGAAGGCCAAGTGGATCGGATCGACCTGATAGAGATCGTGCGCCGCCACATCCTTCACGATGACCGTGAGACCAAATGTGTAGGAATCGTCGATGATCGGGCGTTTCTCGGTTTTGGCCGGAGTGCCGACAAAGCACTGGTCGACGGACTTGATGGTGCCAAGCGACTCGACGCCCTTGCGGAAGTCGGCGAGTTGCGCAGCGGTGAGATCGGGGCGGAGCCAGAAGTAGACAGTATGAACGAGCATGGGAGCGCCAGCCTCAGCCCGCCGCGTCCAGCTTGGCAAGCTCTTCGCCAACGTTGAAATTCATCGGCACATCCGGGTCCGGCGAAGGCACCGCCGAGAGCAGAATTTTCGTGTAGGGATGCTGGGGCGCTGCGAAGATCTGCCGCGCCGGCGCGAGCTCAACGATCCGGCCCTTGCGCATCACGGCCACGCGGTCGCAGAAATTCCGCACCACATCGAGATTGTGCGCCACAAACAGGTAGGTGAGCTGAAACTCCCGCTGCAGCTCCTTTAACAAATCCAGGACCTGTGCCTGCACCGACATATCGAGCGCCGAGGTCGCCTCGTCGCACACGATCAGCGATGGCCGCATGATCAGCGCCCGCGCAATCGCGATACGCTGCCGCTGGCCGCCACTAAACGCATGGGGGTAGCGCGTGCGGTGCTCCGGCAGCAGCCCCACCCGCCGCAGCACCTCCGAAACCCGGTCGTCCAACTCCGCGTCCGCCGCCAACCCATGGATGACCAACGGCTCGCCCACGATATCGCGCACATTCATCCTCGGATTCAGCGAGGAAAACGGATCTTGAAACACCATCTGCGCGTGTTGCCGCACCGGTTTCAGTTCCCGCTCGGAGAGCGTCGCAAGGTCGACGGTGCGCCCGTCGGGCAGCCGAAACCGCACTTCGCCCGCCGTCGGGTCCAGCGCCCGCAAAAGGCAGCGCGCCGCGGTGGTTTTCCCCGAACCGCTTTCGCCCACAAGGCCGAACGTTTCCCCCGGCGCCAGATCGAAGCTCACGTCCTCCACCGCCTTGATCACGCCGATGACTTTGCGTCGAAACCCGCCGCCCAACACCGGGAAGTGTTTGGTCAGCCCACGCACCGACAGCAACGGCTCCGGCGCCATATTCACACTCGCACCGCGCGCCGGC
Source organism: Opitutus sp. GAS368 (assembly GCA_943372705.1). GTDB lineage: Bacteria > Verrucomicrobiota > Verrucomicrobiia > Opitutales > Opitutaceae > GAS368. The sequence goes on from CALRZR010000422.1 coordinate 2,627, forward strand.
TGGGCAACGCCTCCAGCAGCGCCCGCGTCTGCGGATGCCGCGGATTCTTCAACACCTCGCGCACGCCGCCGCGCTCGACGATTTCGCCGCGGTGCATCACCGCGACGTCGTCCGCCACTTGCGCCACCACGCCGAGGTCGTGCGTGATGAGCAGCACCGAGCAGCCGATGTCGCGCTGGAGGGTCTTGATCAGCCCGAGAATCTGCGCCTGCAGCGTGACATCGAGCGCCGTCGTCGGCTCGTCCGCGATGAGCAATTCCGGCCGGCAGACGAGCGCCATCGCGATCACCACACGTTGCCGCATACCTCCCGATAGCTCGTGGGGAAACTGCTGATAGCGCCGTGCCGCGTCGGCGATGCCCACGCGGTTCAGAATTTCGAGCGTCTGCTTGCGCGCCGCCGCCGGGCTCACCTCTTGGTGCAACAATATCGCCTCGTCGATCTGGCTGCCGATCGAGTGCACCGGGGAAAGCGCCGTCATCGGCTCTTGGAAAATCAGACTGATCAACCCGCCCCGCACGCGAAACAACAGCCCCGATTTCTCGTCGAGGTGTGCGAGATCGATTTCGCCGACGCGCCGCGACCGAAACACCATCCGCCCCGCCTCGATCACGCCCGGGGCCGGCACGATGCGGAGCAACGCGTGCGCCGTCAC
>CALRZR010000423.1:0-3192 GCA_943372705.1 Opitutus sp. GAS368
CGCCCCCCCCGCCCACGCCCAGTGGCAAACCCCCCCCGACACCCTCCGCGGCGGCTGGAACGCCATCTACCTCCACGGCGACGCCACCCACGCCTCGATCGACACCCTCCTTGCCGCCAACCCCGAAATCCTCGCCGTCTGGCGCTGGGTCCCGAATCCGAACCCCGCCCAAGTCAACGGCTCCTCCCTCGTCCCCTCGACGAGCTCCCCCGAGTGGACCGTCTGGGTCCGCGGTGAACCCGCGCAGACGACCCTCGCTTCGCTCCCCGGCCAAAACGCCTACCTCATCCGCTGCGCCGGCCTGCCGACCGATACCTACTCGCTCAATCTTCCGCAGCGCCCGCTCCCTCCGCGCAACACCTGGGTCCGCAACGGCGCCAACCTCCTCGGCTTCCCCTCCCGCGCCCATCCCGTCGCCGGCACCTTCCCCACCTTCTCGTCCTACTTCGCCACCTTCCCCGCCGCCGTCGCCGCGAACACCACGATCTTCAAATACATCGGCGGCGACATCGGCCCGGCCAATCCCACGCAAATCTTCTCCACCGCCACCGAGCGCGTGGATCGCAATCAAGCCTACTGGTTCGACGCCACCGTCGTCGGCTCCTTCTACGCCCCCCTCGAAATCACGCCCTCGAACCTCGACGGCCTCACCTTCGGCCGCACCGGCGCCCTCGTGATCGTGCGCGTGCGCAACCGCACCGCCGCCCCCGTCACGCTCACGATCGAGCCCGCCACGTCCGTCGGCGCCCCCGCCGGCCAGGAAGCGATCACCGGCCCCGTGCCGCTCACCCGCCGCACTTTCAACGCCGCCACCACCAGTTATATCGAGACGCCGATCACCGGCGCCACCACCGAGACCATCGCCCCGCAGTCCTCCGTCGAACTCACCTTCGGCCTCGACCGCACGCAGATGACCGGCGCCGCCGGCGCCCTCTACGCCTCCTTCCTGCGCTTCACCGACTCCGGCAATCTCCTCGACATCGTCCTGCCTGCCTCCGCGCGCAAGGCCTCCCTCGCCGGCCTCTGGGTGGGCGACGTCGCCGTGACCAATGTCCAGAGCACCGCGCCCGGTTCGCCCGGCACCACCACGCCCCGCAGCTATCCCCTCCGCGTGCTCCTCCACGTCGACGATGCCGGCACCGCCCGCCTCCTCTCCCAAGTCTTCCTCGGCCAGCTCGCCCCCGCGCCCCACGCCCTCGGCCTCTGCACCCGCGAGAGCGGCCTGAAACCTGACGCCAAAGCCACCGCCACCCGCCTCGTCGCCGCCGCGATGCCGCTCGATACCGAAGTGTCCACCGGCACCGGCTCCTTCGCCGTCGGCTCGACCCTCGTGCGCACGATCACCGTCCCGTTCAACGACCGCACCAACCCCTTCGTCCACGCCTACCACCCGGACCACGACAACAAGAGCCCCCGCGGCGACGCGCTCCCCGCCGGCCAGGAAAGCTACACCTACGCCCGCGCCTGCAGCTTCACGTTCACGACCACGCCACCCGCCGGCACAAGTTCAGTCGGGTGGGGCGCCACCGTCCTCGGCGGCACCTACAGCGAGACCGTCACCGGCGTCCACAAACTCCCCCTCACCGCCACCGGCACCTTCACCCTCCGCCGCGTCAGCGAACTCGGCTCCATCACTTTGAATTAAAAACCCTCAACCGGGTGAACCGCTAATCTCCGCTAATTTTCGCTAATCCCAAACGCACCAACCCACCGCCCCCGCGCCTCGCCGATTAGGCGAGGCCCGCACGCGTCCCCTTCGCCCACCACCTCCGAAAATCAGCGTCAATTAGCGGTTCCCTCCTCCCTTTTCCCCACTTCCCACCTTTCCCAACCATGAAGAAGCTCCTCCTTGCCCTCGTTGCGGTCGCCTCGTCCGCCTCCGTCCTCGCCCAGAGCGCCGTGCCCAATCTCATCAGCTACCAAGGCCGGATCGCCGATGCCGCCGGCGTCCTCGTTGGTAGCACCGCGCCCGTCAACCGCATCGTCCTCTTCCGCGTCTACGACAGCCCCAACCTCAGCGCCCCGGTCAACCGCCTCTACTCCGAGCAGCAGACCGTCACCATCGCCAACGGCGAGTTCAGCGTCCTCGTCGGCTCCGGCACCGCCATCGCCACCGAAACCACCAACGCCTTCTCCACCCTCAGCGGCGCCGTCTTCGGCGGCGCCACCCGCTACCTCGGCGTTACCGTCGACGATGGCGACGGCAACCCCAACAACGATCCCGAGAGCTCCCCGCGCCAGCAGATCGTCAGCGCTCCCTTCGCCTTCCGCGCCCAGGTCGCCGAGGCCGTCGGTGCCGGCGGCGTCAACGCCCTCGCGCTCGCCAACGCCTCCGTCGGCACCGCCGCCCTCGCCCCGGCCGCCGTGACCAACGACAAGCTCGCCGCCAACGCCGTCGGCGCGGCGCAAATCGCCTCTGGCTCCGTCGGCACCGGCCAGGTGGCGGACGGCGCGCTCACCCTCGCCAAGCTCGCCTCCGACTCCATCGACGGCTCCAAGATCGTCGACGGCTCCATCCAGCTCGCCGACCTCAGCCCCGCCGCGCGCGCCACGTTCCCGAAGCCGTCCTACGTCTACAACCAGGGCCTCGCTCCCTTCGTCAAAAACGCGGCGCTCGCGAACCACCAATACAGCATCTTCCCGATCGACATCAGCGATCTGGGGATGGATGGCGAGGTCCTCGTCTCCTACGTCGGTGCCGCGAAGTCGGGTCCCACGGCGGCCTCAGTCCCCTCGATTTTCCAGGGCCGGCTGCGCATGATCCTCCCCGGCTTCACGGGCGGCGCCTCGAACATCACGGGCACGGTGGGCTCAAGCAGTATCGTCTTTAACACCGCCGCGGCGACCGGTGTGCCCGCAGATACCAACACGCTCTTCCTCGCGCGCCACGAGGGCGGAAACTCGGAATCCACCTACACCGTGACCGGGCAGCTCAACTCCACCAGCACCGCAGTAACCCTCGTCTCCCCGCCCACCAGTTTGCTGCCCGATTTTCCCGTAGCGGGCTTCTTCCCGAAGTATCTTACGAACTTCTCCTATTCGCAGACTTACCATTTCCCAGCGGGATTCGGCAATACCTTCTTTTTGAAGACGTCGGCCGACTACGGCACCTTTGCCTTTTCATCTAATAATTACTATAACTCGAGCTCCGGCAACACCTTGCCTCTGGGGCACCAGAGCGCCTACACGCTG
>CALRZR010000424.1:0-3060 GCA_943372705.1 Opitutus sp. GAS368
GGGGGCGCGCACGAGGCGGCCGAGGGCTTGGTTCACGCGCGTGATACCAGGAATCTGATACACGCGGCGGAAGGCTTGCTCGCGGGTGAGGCCGGCGCGTTGAGCTTCGTCGAGGCGGGCGCGTTGGACGGCGTTGACCTCGGGGAGGGCGGGGCCGACGACCATCGCGTGCGTGATGCGGCCGCCGAGGGCGTCGATGCTTTCGGCGAAGCTGGAGCCGAGGACGAGGAAGAGTGCGTCGGCGAAGGCGAGGGATTCATCGACCCACGCGGACTGGGCGGCGAGGTCGCGGAGTTTGGGTTGGAGGGCGACGCGGAGTGGATGCGTTTCCGTGAGGAGGCGGGCGATGGACTCGGCGTAGGCGTAGGACGGGAAGAAGACGGCGACGGCGGGTGAAGGGGCGGAGGCGGGAGAAGGACCAAGGTCCAAGGACCAATGACCAAGGGCGGAGGCGGCGGAGGCTTGGAGGGCGGCGATGGTGGCGGCGGTCGTGGCGTAGTGGCGCGAGCGGTGTTGGAAGGTGGTGTCGACGCGGGCGTCGAAGGCGAGGTCGTAGGCGGCGTCGCGCCAGGGGGTGTGGGCGCGGAGGTGGGTGGGGGCGGGGGGATGTGAAGGACCAAGGGCCAAGGAACAAGGACCAAGTGCGGAGGAGGCGGCGGCTGGGAGGGCGGCGATAGTGGAGGCGGCATTGGAGATCTTGGAATTGAGATTTGAGAGGAGGGAGGCGGAGTTTGGGGGCGCGGATTTGAGGTTTGAAACAGATGACGGGGCGAGGCCGATGGCGGTCGTGTAGGCGTCGACGGGGGTTATCGTGGCGCTGGCGAAGACGGCGCCGCCGAAGGTGCGGAGGGTTTCGCCGATGGTGTCAGCGGCGTCGATACAGGTGAAATGGAGTTCGGCGGCGCGCGGGGTCCAGAGGAGTTTTTTCAGGGCGGGATTCGCGAGCCACTCGGCGAGTTGGGGGGCTTGCCAGAGGATCGACGAGAGCAGCGGGCCGAGGGCTGAGGGATCGGGGGGCGTGAGGGCGAGCTGGTCGGCGATTTTTTTGAGCGTGTCGGCGGCGTCGGCTTCGAGGGCGGGATCGAGGACGTCGACGGGGCGGAGGGCGGAGACGAGGAGCGTCCAAGATTCCCAAGCACGGACGAGGGCGGCGGGCGTTTGCAGGTGATCGAGCTCGGCGAGGACGGCGCGGGCGTCGTCGGCGCGCGCGACGTGCGAGTGGGCGTCGGCGACGCGGGTGGGGAGGTTGTGGGCTTCGTCGATGAGGAGGAGCGTGCGCGCGGGATTCCAGCCGGGTTGGTTGAAGAAGAGGGTGCGGTTGGCGGGGGCGAAGACGTAGTTGTAGTCGCCGATCCAGACGTCGTTGAAGGCGAGCGCGGCGCGGGTGATCTCGTAGGGGCAGATGCGGGCGTCGCGACCGGCGGCGCGGAGGGTGTCGAGGTCGCGGGCGTGGTGTTCGTCGAGGTAGAAACGAGCGAGGCCGCTGGTGGGCCAACGGGCGACGAGGTTGTCGAGATAGGCGCAGGAATCGCGGACGCAATGGAAGGTGTGGTTGACGCAGTGTTCGGATTTGTTGCGGACGTGCCAGGCGGCGACGGGGGCGCTGGCGGGGGATGGGACGAATGGGACGGAGGGGAGTGATGGGGACGGCGACGCAGGCGAGGGAGGCGTGGGGTCGGTCATCGTCGCGAGGGTGCGGACGACTTGGAGTTGGCCGGTGGATTTGCTGGTGAGGTAGAGGGCGCGGTCGAAGTGGCCGGAGCGGAGTTGGCCGAGGGCGAATTCGAGGAGGACGCCGGTTTTGCCGAAGCCGGTGGGGGCTTCGAAGAGAACGAGCGGGTGGCGTTCGAAGGTCGCGGTGAGGTCGCGTTGCGTGGTTTCCTGTCCGGGGCGGGGAGTGGCGAAGGGTGGGCGGAAACGGAGGTGACGGAGGCGTTCGCGGGCGCGGAGGCGAAGGTCGAGAAATTCGGCGACGCGGGCGAGTTGGGCGCGGAAGAGGGCGTCGTCGGCGGAGGTGACGAGGAGCGTTTGGGCGAGGCCGCTGGACGCTTCGACGAAACAGAGCTCGGCGCGGAGAGCAGCGGGTGAGTCCTGGGGGGCCGGATACGGGGTGAGGCGGTAGAGGTGGGCGTAGGTGAGGAGCTGGACGAAGTAGTCGGGGTAGTCGCGGCGGAGTTCGGTTTCGTCGGCGGGGAGCGGGCGCGTGACGGTTTTGATTTCGCGGAGGATCGTAGGGATGACGGTGGGGCGGACCGGGGCCGGCGCCGGCCGGAGCCCAGGATCGCCGGCGGCGGAAGGAGATGTGTAACCCAATAGGTTACACGATGACACGATTTCAGTGGGCGGCGGAGCGAGTAGGGTGGTGGGCGGTGTGTAACCCAATAGGTTACACGAGGGAGCGGGGGCAGGGCGGAGGAGTTGGTCGATGCGGCCGGTGAGAGTGAGCGTCCAGCCCCGGTGGACGATTGTGCCGGTGATGGGGACTTCGAATTCGGCGGACGGGGTGGTGGCGGCGGTTTGGGCGCGGAGCTCGTTGTGCCAGTGCGTGCCGAGTTGGGCGCGCCAGAGGCCGGAGGAGCCGGTGCCGCCGGCGTCGTGGGGACCGAGGGTGAAGGCGGAAAATTCGCCGACGCTCAGGCGGGCGTTGCGGGCGTCGAGGGAGAATTCCATGGGTTAACGGGAGCCCACGGAACACACGGAACACACGGAAGGAAGACTGAAAATCGCGTAGCAGTGGGCGCTGATGGTGGGACGGCGCGCGGCGCGGCGGAGGGCGGCTACTTGGCCGGGGCGGACATCGTGCGGAGGGCGCGGTTCGCGAGATAGCCGAGGATCGAGCAGGCGATGAGGGTTACCACGATGCCGGCGATAACGGTCCAGCGTTCGGAGACGTTGTCGAAGCGGAGTTGCTCCAGGCGGGCGGCGGCGTAGGCGGCGGCGGCGGTGCGGGGCGCGATGCCGATGAGGGTGCCGAAGATGTAGTGGCGGAGAGGCACGCGGGCGGCGGCGAGCGCGAAGTTGACGATGGCGAAGGGGGAAAAGGGCGGCACGCGGAGAAGT